>JAPLEO010000106.1 GCA_026391125.1 Bacteroidota bacterium | reverse complement strand
GCAGGTATTTTGTTGGGTGGTTTTTCTGGCTATGACAAATCTAATCAGGGTTTTTTTAGTGAATCGTCAGATCGATTTATACAGGCAGCTAATCTATACCACCAAGGCATCATCAAGAAAATCATCATGACAGGAGGAAATGGCACGTTCACAAAAGACCAGCCTGCAGAAACTGTTTTCGTGTATGATCAATTGTTGAAAAATGGAATTCCAAAAGAAGCCATACTATTAGAATCTAATTCTAGAAATACCTACGAGAATGCGTTGTTTACAAAGAAATTAGTTGATTCATTACAGATGAAAGGAGCTTTAGTTTTGATAACTTCTGCAGTTCATATGCCTAGAGCAGAAAAACTATTCCGCAAAGCAGGTTTTTCGATTCAGCCCTACCCTTGCAACTATAGTGTTTATCCCGAAAGTTTTAATTTAGAAGACACTTTCGTTCCAGACCCGAGTTTATTGGTTTCATGGAAACACTTCCTAAAAGAAATTGTAGGCACTTTACTTTATCAATTAATTGGCAAAGCCTAATAATTTATTTTACTGGCTTAACATCAACAGTATGTAGATCGTGTAATTTAAAAAGCACTTCTTCGAGTCTAGCTTTTGGTATACCAATCTTTAAGAGGCAGAATAATTGCTGTTCTTGGCCAATAACCGTACAACCAAATTGTTTACAGATCATCATTACCTCATTCATTCTAGTATAATCAAACTGAAGTTCATACACAATTTCAATTGCCTTTTCAACAATTGGCACTAATTGCAAAGCCATAACTGTGGCTGTCTTGTAGGCATTGATTAAACCAGGTACTCCTAATAAAGTACCTCCAAAATATCTAACCACAATGATACCTGTATTGGTTAAAAGTTTACTATCGATTTGTCCGAGTATTGGCCTACCCGCGCTACCACTTGGCTCACCATCATCAGATACTCTAAAATTATTCCCATCCAAACCCAAACGATAAGCAAAACAATGGTGTACCGCTTTTGGATGTTCTTTTTTTAATTGCTGCAATTGCAACTTAAAATCATCTGCCGTTTGCATAGGAAAAGCAAATGCAATAAACTTACTTCCACGATCCTTAAATTCAGCAAAGGCAGACTTTTCGATAGTTTGATAATTATCTGCCATGATTATAAATTAGCACCAAATGCAATGAAATAAATAGCGATCAAGGATAGTATGATCCCTGACCAGTTAATGGCAGATAATCGCTCTTTAAATATTGCCCACGCAACAACAGAACTAAATAAAACAATTCCCATATTATTCACTGGAATACTAGCAGAGCTTTGCCAAGGACTTGCTTTCAAAAAGTGCACCAAACACCAAATAGAAAAATAGTTAGGGATACCAATGAGAATCCCCGCTAATAAATGCTTAAATGCAAATACTTGTTTGCCTCGACTATATTGATATAACAAATAAAGGGATCCGAGACTAGATGCAGAAAAGAACCCACTGATCAAATAGGCGTTACTATTTTCTGCTGTAACATAAGTTTGTTGTACATGGTTGATCAAAGAATCTAATAATCCGCTTCCAAAAAAAAGCGCTACTGGTAAAAGATACTTCCATTTTCCTTGATCAGTTGAAGCTTCTCCCGTTTTTCCTACAGGCTGATAACAAGTGAGGATCACTGCAATCAATGCAAGGATAACGCCAAATAGTTTCCAGCCCTTTACAGTTTCATGGTATAGATATACAGATAGTATAACTGGAATGATCAGTGAAAGCTTATTGGCTACAGAAGCAACTGCCACACTAATCTTTTGGGCAGTCATTCCAATTACATTGAAAATAGTAATGAAAAGTACACCCATCAAACAGGCCCACTGAAACCATTTTTCATGAATAGATGCTGTATTGATTGGGAATGCGCCATTAACTATTGATCCCGTAATAACACAAGTGATATAATTAAACACAATCGCTTGAAAAATAGAAACACCATATTTTTCACAAACTTTAAAAGCCAGTGTGAGATAACTAGTTAAAACAATGCTTCCGAATAAATATATCATAATGTCTTACTTAATTGAAAATTGAACTGTTCCGAAAAATTGAAATATGATCAGTAGCTATTTGAAATTCATCCTCCATTTCAAAGTCTTTCAAAATTGGTGCTGCTAGTCCCGCACCTATTGTAAGCGTTTCGTTTTGTATAATTCTTGCTTCATCCCAAATACCAGCATCAATAAATGATTGTAATAACTTCGCTCCTCCCTCTACTATAATACTTTGCAAAGGATACTGATAACATATCTCTAAAACTTGAGGCAGGACCTCCTGATTAAAATCAATCTGTGCATATATAACCTGCGTATCAGACGCAGTGATGGATTGATTAAACACAATGGTTGTAACCTCTGCATCTAGCAACTTATGCTCTTTGGGAATTTTTAAATGTTGATCAATGACTAATCTTACTGGATTTTTTCCTTTCCAAAAACGATTGGTCAATGCGGGATCATCTTTTAATGCCGTAATAGTTCCCACTAAGATTCCATCTTCTTCACTTCGCCAACGGTGCAGCAACCGATTGGTAAATTCATTACTGATCAATAAACGAGCGCTTTGATTGGATGCAATAAAATGGTCTGCTGTTTCTGCCCACTTTAAAATCACATAGGGTCTTTTTTGCTGATGAAAAACAAAAAAACGTTTGTTTAATTCTTTCGCCTTTTCTTCTAATACCCCAGTCACTACCTCAATACCCACATCCTTCAAATTAGCAATTCCCTTTCCATTTACTTTTGCAAATGGGTCGCTACAACCAATCACTACTTTGGGAATCTTATGATCGATGATTAGTTGAGAACAGGGTGGCGTTTTTCCATAGTGTGCGCAGGGTTCTAAAGAAACGTACAATGTCGCAGAATTGATCAGTTCTCGATCTTGTATCGCTACCGATTTTAAACAATTCACTTCCGCATGTGCTTCTCCAAATTTTTCGTGATAGCCTTCCCCAATGATCCGGTTATCATATACCAATACCGCCCCTACCATTGGGTTGGGTGCTACCGATCCTGCCCCTTTTAAGGCCAGATCAATACAACGCTGCATATAGGTTTCTTGAATATTCATCATCCGGAATCAACAAAAATAGCCAAATGGTGCTAACATTGCAGCATGTTGGTCGAATTAGCTTATCAGCAATTGCAGCAAAAACTAGAAACGCTTTATGAAAAGCGGGAAGCCACTACTATCGCAAATTGGGTGATGGAACATATTACGAGTTTAAAAAGGATGGACCGCCTCATTCAAAAAGAACTATTGCTGAATGCAGAACAAGAAATAAAACTGGCTGCCATAACCAATCGATTACTTAATTCTGAGCCCATTCAATATGTATTAGGAGAAGCTTGGTTTGCGGGTAATCCCTATCATGTAAATCCAGATGTTCTAATTCCCAGGCCTGAAACAGAAGAATTGGTTGAATGGATTTTGGCAGATGATACAATTAAAGATTATCGACTTTTTTTAGATATCGGTACTGGAAGTGGATGCATCCCCATTACGATCAAATTAAAAAAACCTCAAGCTTTTGTTTTAGGGTTTGATATTAGTGAAGAAGCACTAGCCATTGCAAATAAAAATGCAAATGATCTAAATGCAGCTGCAAACTTTATGCAGGTTGATATATTGGATGAAACAAGATGGCAGAACTTTCCTCTTTTTAATTGCATCGTAAGCAATCCACCCTATATCAAGGAATCTGAGCATAGTAATATGTCAAAACATGTTAAAGATTTTGAACCATCTATTGCATTATTCGTTCCTGATGAAGACCCTTTAATTTTCTATAGAAAGATTGCAGGATTTGGAATAACCCATTTAGAAAAAAATGGCGCTATTTATCTTGAAATAAACCAAGCACTTGGCAAGGAAGTAGTAAACCTCTTTGAACAAAATGGATATTCTTGCGAATTGAGAAAAGACTTGAATGGGAATGATCGAATGGTAAAAGCCTCGTTTATTATTTAACACCATTATTATCAACAGCCATAACTGGTGTTGCTCCTAGCTTCTTTATTACTTGCATGATCTTGATGGATGTACCTAAGTGTGAAGTACTATCACCATTGATAACTACAGATGGTTTCTCCGTTTCTTTAGCCAAAAACATTTTTAATTCGGGTTCTAATTCTGCAAAACTTACTTTTTTAGAACCGAGATAAATTTGTTGATCCTTATCAACAGTAATCACAACTGTCTGCTTTGATTTTGTATCGCTTTTAGCTTTAGGGTTTGAGACCTTGATCACATTCGGATTGGCCAATGTAGAAACGATCAGGAAAAATAATAACAGGATGAACAAAATATCGTTCAAAGCACCTGTATGTACTTCTGGATGATTTCTTAATGATTTACGAATGTTCATGCACTTGAAATTTAAACCACTTATTTAGTAGGCTCTTGTAAAATATCCATAAACTCAAAGCTCGCCATTTCCATTTTGTTCACGGTCTTATCGATCTGCGTACTTAGATAATTATGCGCCATATAAGCGATCAAACCAATGATCAATCCAGTTCCAGAAGTAATCATTTTAGTATAGATTCCACCTGCAATAGTATTCAAGGTATATTCTCCTGTAGATGCGATACCATAAAACAATTGCACCATCCCAATAATAGTTCCAAGGAAACCAAACATGGGTGCAATACCTGCGATCAATGAAAGGATCGACAAGTTCTTTTCCATCTGATACATTTCAAGCTTACCTACATTTTCCATGCTCTTCTCAATCGCATCAATGGGCTTTCCTATTCGCTGTATTCCTTTGTCGATCATTCTTGCTACAGGATTATCCGTATTCCTAGTTAAACTTCTTGCAGCACTCACATTGCCAGTAATAATATTATCACGAATGATGCGCATGAAATTATCGTCGATCCTAGAAGCTTTTCGAATCGCTATTAAACGTTCTGTAAACACAAAAATGGCCGCTGCTAGTAGAATGTACAAAGGGTACATAATGAACCCACCCTTTTCCAACAAATTCCACATCGATATTTTTTCGGGTGCAGGAATTGCAGCCGCAGCTTTTTGAAGGGTATCTATTTGTAAGAGATTAAACATCCCATTTAAAGTTTAAGGTGAACCTAAAATTAACCGCTTCTACAAAAGAACAGTACTGCTGTGAATAAAAACACAAAAGCTTTCTTTTTTAGGAAAGCTTTTGCACATGATAGATTTAAAAATGTATTGCTGTCTTGCTATTTCTTACTGTCGGTATTCATTTTCATCATTCCCATGATCTGGTGCATGGTGTTCTGCATGCCTTCCGGACTTCCATCCAGGAATAGCATATTGCCTTTTCCAAGTTCCGCAAAATTCTTGATGGCTTCAGTCCACATACTAAACAAGATCACATTGGTATCCAAATTGGCTTGTTTCATTTGTTCTGCAGCCTGGCTCATACCCTTGGCCACTTCCTCCCGGAACAAAGCCACACCCTGTCCACGTAAACGCGCAGCTTCTCTTTCGGCCGTTGCAGCGATCTTAATGGCATTACCCTCAGCTTCTGCAGCCTTGGTTTTGGTGATCAATAAAGCCTGACCTTCATTTTCAGCTGCAGCTTTTAGGTTATTACTTGCAACTACCCTGCTCATACTTTCCATGATGGCTTGGTCAAATGTGATATCATTGATCTGAAGATCTTGTAAATGGTAGCCCCATCCTTCCAATGACTGGTCGATCTGCTCTTTTACAAATTCTACGATTTCTTTTCTTTGTAATAATATCTCTGCTTGCTTTTTAGTAGCCACAAATCCACGAATACTACCTTCTACTGTACGAATCAAAGCCTGCATCAAATCTTTATCACTAATAAATTTGAATGCTACATTCTTAATGGACTCTTCATCCTGATTAATTACAGAATACAGCAACATACTTTTAAAATACACATTGGCCTGATCTAATGTAACAGCTTGGAATTCCAATTCTACAGAACGGTTCTGAATACTTACCGTTTTAAATACCTGCTCTAAAACGGGGATCTTAAAATTCAATCCCGGACGTAAAATGCGCCTGTATTTTCCGAATAAAGTAATCACCGCAATGGTTCCCTGGTTAACAGTAACCAAACCACTGAAGAAGATAAAAGCTAGTACAATGACCCACCAAAAATCAAGTAGGATGTTCATAAAAAATTATTTTAATCTAAGTTAAGTATAATATATGTCGCTATAATATTAAAAATATTACACTAAGCATGTAATTCCCATACCTGTACCAATTCAACTAAAACGTTAACTGCCTGTTCCATGTCCTTAACCCCAATCCATTCGTGTTTACTATGAATCGCTTGCATCCCCGTAAATATATTGGCACAGGGCAGGCCAATAAAACTCAATCTACTTCCATCGGTACCGCCCCTTATCGGCGTTTTGTGCATGCTAATGCCCAGACGATCATATGCTTCTTTTGCATAGGCACTAACCTGAGGATGATTATCCAAAACTTCCTTCATATTTCGATACTGTTCTTTTACTTCAAACTGCATCGAAGCTTTTGGATGTTTTAAAAGCACCGTTTCTGCAATCCCTTTTAATCGTTGTTCATAATCAACCAATTTGTTACTATCAAAGTCGCGAACTATGAATTCAAGGATTGCTTTTTCTGATCCACCCTCAAATGAAACGGGATGAACAAAACCTTCTCTACCCTCTGTTGTTTCCGGACTCCAAGAATCTTTTGGAAGTGCTGCTAAAATTTCGCCTCCAATTTTCAGTGCATTCACCAATTTATTTTTTCCATCTCCGGGATGAGCGATCACACCTTGAATAGTAATAATCGCAGCATCGGCACTAAAGGTTTCATCTTCAAAATCACCATATGCACCACCATCTAGTGTATATCCAAAATCTGCGGCTAATTTTTTCATATCCAGTTTATCTGTACCCCTTCCCACTTCTTCATCGGGGGTAAACAAAATCCGAATCGTACCATGTAGAATTTCTGGATGTTGCGCCAAATAATTTGCCAGATCCATAATAATCGAAACACCGGCTTTATCATCTCCACCTAACAATGTTTTACCACTTGCAGTGATAATATCACTATTCAAATGCTTTAATAAATAAGGATATTTATTGGTAGTGATCACTTGGTTTTGATCATCAGGTAAAACTATATCTACTCCGTTATAATACTTGTGCAGAATAGGTTTCACGTCTGTGCCACTGCAGTCTGGGGCAGTATCAACATGGGCACAAAAGCAAATGGTAGGAATATTTTTGGGACTATTGGCAGGTATGGTTGCATACACATATCCGTATTCATCAGTATGAGCATCAACGATACCCATTGCCAACAATTCAGCAGCAAGTAAGGCTGATAATGTTTTCTGTTTTTCGGTGCTCGGATGAGATTGGCTATTCGGATCACTTTGCGTATCAATCTGTACATAACGCATCAATCTTTCACTAACCGTAAAATTATAATCAAGAGGCATCGCGATAATTTTTGTGCAAGATAGGGTTTGTGAGAGCCAAGTCAAAAGGCAAAATTCAAAACTCGAAATTCAAAAAAAATGCCCCCGAGAACTCGGAGGCATTTCAAAAATATTGTACTCGATTAAGGCATAATGATCATGCTCTTTGCATCGATTGCTACTAATTCTAGATCAAAGATTAGGTCCTGACCAGCTAGTGGATGATTCGCATCTAAGATTACCACTTCATCACGAACATCGACAATCACTACAGGAAAATTCTGACCAGAACCATTACTCATATTTAGTTGCATTCCAACTTCTGGAACCATATCAGCAGGGAAACGATCTTTAGGAAATTCCATCACCATATCTTCTTGCTTTGGACCGTATGCTTCTGTATTTGGGATATGGATGGTTTTTTTCTCACCAATCACCATTCCAGTTACACCTTCATCGAAACCAGGAATCACCATTCCACTTCCTACTTCAAATTCAAGCGGCTCGCGTCCTTCAGAAGAATCGAAAGTTGAACCATCAGTAAGTTTACCATGATAATGCACTTTTACAGTATCACCTTTTTTAACTTGTTGCATGTTTAATTTTTGTAATTGAAAAATGTGGAGCTCAGTATATTGTAAGGAATTCCGATTTCCGGGGCAAAAGTACAATCCTAAAACAAAAATTAGGAAGTATTTTTCATTAACTTTCAAATCTAAAGTCAGTTTAATGAAGAAGTCATACCTGAGCCTTGCTTTCCTATTCTTAGTTTTAACGGCGTTTTCACAGAACTCCAACCGTTCAAGTCAAGCTGCGATTACCCCAGCTGCCTACCGTACAGACACTTATGTACCGCTTTTGAAAAATAAAAGAGTGGGCATTTTCGCCAATAATACAGCCACTATCGGAACAAGTCATTTGGTTGATACCCTACAGAAATTAGGTATCAAAATAGTTATTGCATTCGGTCCCGAACATGGTTTTCGCGGCAAGGCTGATGCAGGAGAGAAAGTAGATAATTATGTCGATTCCGCCACCGGCATCCCTGTGATCTCTTTGTATGGAAAGAAACGTAGACCTTCTGCTGAAGACTTAAAAGATGTTGATATACTGCTGTTCGATATCCAAGATGTGGGCACTCGTTATTATACTTATATCTCCTCTCTTCAAGATTATATGGAAGCTGCTTTTGAAAATAGCAAGCCGTTGATCATACTTGATCGCCCCAACCCCAATGGTTTTTTTGTAGATGGTCCGGTACTTGATACCGCATACAAAAGCTATATAGGTATGCAGCCCATTCCAATTGTTTATGGAATGACCATTGGTGAATATGCAATGATGATCGCTGGAGAAAAGTGGTTAAATGCTAAAGCAAATGAGAAATATGCCTATTATCAAAGGGCTAATAATTCGAAGGATACTGCTTTCCATTTTCTAGTCATCAAATGTGCCAACTATACACACCAATCAAAATATGTTTTACCGATCAAACCTTCTCCAAATCTACCCGATATCAGTTCGGTGTATTGGTATGGAAGCAATTGTTTCTTTGAAGGAACTTCATTGAGTGAAGGCAGAGGTACCGATCACGCATTTGCCATCTTTGGTTCGCCTAAACTACCCAATACACTTTACGCATTCACTCCAACAAGTAGAGATGGTGCGAAAGAGCCGAAACTGAAAGATCAGCTTTGTTATGGTTGGAATCTGTACGGATCACAAGAAGTAGTTTTAAAACAGATTAACAATAAAGTACAGATCAAATACTTACTTCAAGCTTATCAGCTATTCCCCGACAAAGAAAATTTCTTCTTGAAGCCAAAGTCGGGCAAGCCAACAGATTATTTCTTCAACAAGCTCGCTGGCAATAGTGATTTGATGGAACAACTTAAATCAGGTGTATCAGAAGCTGAGATCAGAAAAAGTTGGGAACCTAAACTCACTGCTTTTAAAACAATCAGAAAGAAATATTTACTCTATAAAGATTTTGAATAGCGAAGATTATCTTCGCGCCATGAATGAGGGTACAGCTATGAACGCAATGAAGGATTTACGCATCGTATTTATGGGAACACCAGATTTTGCGGTGGCTTCATTGGCAGCACTAGTTGATGCAGGCTGCAATATTGTAGGTGTGATTACAGCACCAGATAAACCTGCAGGAAGAGGAATGAAATTAACCGAAAGTGCAGTAAAAAAATATGCCATAGAAAAAGGCCTCTTCATTCTTCAGCCAGAAAAATTAAAGAACCCTGATTTTATAACGTCACTTCGAGCTCTTCAAGCCGACTTACAAGTAGTGGTTGCTTTTAGAATGTTACCAGAAATAGTTTGGAGCATGCCACCCAACGGAACTATTAATTTACACGGATCTCTGTTGCCACATTACAGAGGTGCTGCGCCGATTCATTGGGCGGTTATTAATGGTGAAAAAGAAACTGGCGTTACTACATTCAAATTACAGCATGAGATTGATACTGGAGATATCCTTTTGCAAAAAAGCTTTGCGATCGGACCAGATGAAACAACTGGCGAGGTACATGATCGAATGAAAGAGATTGGGGCTACTGTGTTGGTAGAAACAGTGAAAGGCATTTCCGAAAACAGCTTAATAGAAACCAAGCAAATTGTTTTAGAAAATGAAGCGGAATTAAAACACGCGCCAAAACTTTTCACCGAAGATTGTCAAATTAATTGGGACCAATCGGTTGATACTATTCACAACTTTATCAGGGGACTAACTCCATTCCCCGGAGCCCTATCCAAACTTGATAATAAGATCTTGAAAATATACCTCAGTAAAAAAGAAATTGTTAGCACCAACGATACACCGGGCACAGTTCTTAGTGATGGAAAAAATTATTTGAAAATTGCTGCCTTAGATGGCTATATACATGTATTAGACCTTCAATTAGAAGGCAAGAAACGTATGCTTATAGAAGATTTTCTAAGAGGCTATCGAGTATTGAATACGAATAACTAGTTGGCTAGTTGCTTTTTCAATTCATTCAGTTCAACAACACCCTGTTTACGCCAAACTTCTTTCCCATTTTTATAAATGATAAAAACTGGTAAAGCACTTACCTGATTGGCTTTCATCACATCAATATCATTTCCTCCATCAACTTTCACAAGTTCGAATTTGATACTTTTATCAGCTTGTAAATCATTTAAAATGGGTTCCATTTTTTTGCAAGGCGGACACCATTCTGCACCAAAATCAACCAACACAGTTGCTGATTTTTTTGTGGATGCAGTATAGGCATCAATAGTTAATTGGGTAACAGCTGCTGCAGACTCTACTGGTTTACCTTCCAGTTTCCAAGCATTCAATCCACCTTTTAAATTTTGTACATTTTTAAAGCCTGCCCCTAATAAGTATTGTGCAGCATTACCACTTCTTACACCAGAAGCGCAGTATACCAATAATGGTTTTGATTTATCTAAGTATTTAATACGATCTACAAACTGATCTTGGTTATTCCAATCGGCTTGCAAAGAATTTTTCAAATGGCCTGACTGAAATTCTCCCGCAGTTCTCACGTCGAGCAGTTGGTATGTTCCACTATTCATGGCCGTTTCAAAAGCTTTACTATCCATGGCACCGTTCTGAGCTTCTGTATTACAAGCATAGAAACTAGCAACAACAAAAATTATAGCAAAGATCTTTTTCATATATATTTTCTTAGATTAATATTCCACATAAGTGATGGTAACAATAAAGCGTTGATCATCTACGCCCAATGCAGCTGCTGCGGCATTATTCATCCTAATTACTAAACCAGCAGCACCTTTGGTTTCAGGGAGTGGACCCAATACTTTTGCACAAACGCTTTTATTGTTTGCACTAGTAATTCTAACTATCGTGCCAGGGATGATCTCATTAATTAGCACATAGAATTTTCGATCATTCCAACCACTAATAGTTTTAAAAGTAGAGGCATCACCTGTAATGGCTTGGTATGCCCGATCTTTTATACGCACGTAATAAGTGTGCGCAAAAAATCCTTCATCATTAGACCTTGGGCGATAACTAAAATCCCCTTCCGTTTGAACTAAAGTAGGCACAACAAGTGTTGGCTTTCTATTCGGGAAGGTATTATTAGAATTATTGGCGGCAGTCTTTGCGGTATTATTCGCATCCGTAGGATTGTTTGTTTTGGCAACAGGCAATAATACCGGAGGCTTAGGAACAGGAACTGGTACTGGCTTTAGTTCACCTTTGATTTCCTTCGGACCAAATTTAGCCGCATCATAGATATTCGGATTGGGAATGGTATCATAAGCAATTGCTTGATAACTGGCAGTAGAATAAGTAGCTTTTTTGTTTAAAACAAATCCAACTACAAGAGCTTTGCTATCTACCACAATTTCATCTGGAAGATTATTCCAACTTCTCAATGTATCTATACTGATTTTATTATAGCGGATACTAATTGTTGCAAGGGTCTCACCTGCTTTGAAAATATGATAAACTGGCTGAAACTTTCCAATGATGTTTCTTTGAAAGAAATTATCTCTAGTAAGTGGGATCCTAACTTCCTCCCCTTTTCTGAGGTCGATAGTGCTGTTTACATTATTGCTTTTTGCCAAAACGCTAAGAGGTACATTATATTGGTCGGCAACACTGCTTAAAGCCTGGGGTCCGGTCATTATTTTAGTCGCATATTGTATGGTGGCTCCAGTACTTGGCACAACCAAGCGTTCCTGTGCTGTAGCAGCAAGGGCAAGGAAACTAATGATGAACCAACCTAAATACTTCATATGAACAGATACTAACCTATAAACGTAAAATTACTCTTTTAGTATACGCCATTCGGCAGGATAATAATTATTGATGCGATTTGGCAAAATTTTAGCCCACCCAAGTGGCTGACCACCATAACGCATTAAATTCCATCCATTTTGCCCCTCAACCCGGTATTCCTTCCTTTTTAGATACAATAAAGCATGCTCTAGATCTAACTCAATCGAGGGATACCCGCCTAAAATCCATCCACTCAAAGCCAATTCATGTGCAGGAACAAGATCCTTGCCTTTCAAACTAGCAATTTCAACGCCTGCCTTCTTAATATACAAATGGCTTGCCAAACTACTCAAATGGCTCAACCATTTGGTTTCTATTGCCCTTATCGACTCGTTTTGATCGAAAAAAGAAAGATTTTCAGGTAATAAAATATGAGATTGAAGGATTTGAACCTGAGCTTTTGAAGTTGCAGGCAAAGCTTTTAACTTTATTTTAGTAGAAAAGCTACCCGTTTTTTTTCGAAAACAGGCTAAAAAAAAGCCTTCTCCCTTTATTTGATCGGGATAAAACCGATAACCTGCTGCCCCATGAACTGTTGCATGCGTTTCCACAATACCCCAGTCTTTCTCGATTTTCAAAGGAATAGATTCCATATCCATTTCTTCCAGTAGCCAATCACATATTGATTCATCCTCTTCTTGAGAATAGGAACAAGTTGAATAGATCAGGATACCCTCTTCCGCTAAACAAGGAAGGGCATCGGCCAAGATTCTTTGTTGACGTTGACAGCAAAGGGCCACATTTGCCTCACTCCATTCTTGTATCGCATCTGGATCTTTTCGGAATAATCCACTCCCGCTGCAAGGCGCATCAATCATCAATAGATCAAAAAAATTGGGTAAAGACTGAAAATGAGAAGGATCATTGTTCGTCACAATTAAATTTCCTCCTCCCCACTTACTACAATTCTCCACCAATATGTTGGCCCTGTTTTTAATGACTTCATTGGCAACCAGCAACCCATCTGTAAAATAACTAGCTAACAGTGTAGACTTTCCACCAGGGGCAGCACATAGATCCAATACTTTTTTACCTGCTGTGTTTGGAACAGTTTGTTGAATTGCTTGCCAAAGAAACATACTGCTTGCTTCTTGCACATAATAGGCCCCTGCATGCAAAAAAGGATCGAAGGTGAAAAATGGCCGTTCAGCTAAATACCTACCATTTTCACACCATTTCACATTGTCTGAGATAGGAAGATGGGAAAGTTCTATTGGCTTTGCGGGGTTTAATCTGATTGAAACAATTTGTTCTCCAGATGCATGAACTGCTTCAAAAGCCTCCTGTTGAAATCCGGTTGCTGTTTGTAAAGATTGAATCAATGCTGTAGGAACTGCCAATAGCTATTTTTTAGCAAATATAAGCAAACAGTTAGCAGGCAACGCTTCAAAAAGCTTTGCTCAAAAATTGATTGAAAAATCCTGCTTTGCTTTATTTTCTTTTCGAAAAAAAACTAATCCAATAAAGAACAGATCAATCGTAACCATTACTTGAGGATGCTTTTGAATTTCCTTCCAGGCAGCTTCCATTTCCTCACTCCAATGAATATCATCAAATATTAAAATAGAATGCTCGTGTATTTTCGGGAGTAATAAATTGAAGTAACGCAACGTAGGTTCTTTGCGATGGTTTCCATCAACAAAAACAAAATCCAATATTTTTTCAGAGGTCATAAATTGGGGAAGTGTATCATCGAAATTCCCTACAATTGTTGTTATATTTTTCAATTGCAATTTTTCAAAATTCGATTTTGCAACTCCTGCAATTTCATTTGACCCTTCCATGGTATACACAAATGCCTGTTCATTTGCAGATGCCAAATAGGAAGTTGTTATACCAAGTGAGGTTCCTAATTCAAGGATATTTTTTGCTTCATAATAATTTACAATTCGAAAGATCAGCTGGCTATACTTTTTTGGCTTGAGCGAAGAATTCGCAATTTCGCTAACCGTTCTTTGGTTAGTTTTTTTCAACCTAGATCCAGCCCCAAAGTCCTCTACATGCAATAAACGCATATCTCTCAGCATTTCATTTCTGCAGGATTCAATTTTCTCATACGCATAAAAATGGCGTTGATCCATCAATACCTTTCGAATAAAATCGTACACAAATGGCGAGTGCACACCATGCCCTCTAGCATTGGAAGCATCCCACTTGTATTTGATGAATTTGAAAAATAATTTGACTGGAGAATACATGTTATTGTGCAGATGAAAAAGACTGATTTTTTAATAACCAAAGTAAAGCATAAATGGTCGTAACTAGACTGATATAGAAAAGTATTGCATTAACAATCGACCATCCATTTATGATGATCATCCAATCTTGTCGTTGCAACATATGCACTAATACTAACCAAATTACAAAGCCCAATTTCCATGAGTTCAATATTCGCTGCTGCAAAAAAAGAAAAGGTAGTACCATCATGCACCCCATTTCAAATAAGCCAGTGCCAAAATAATCGATATTAGCATTGGGCATTTTCAACAATTTACGAAGCTGAAATAATCCGATCATTTGTCGAACCAAATAAAGCGCATATACAATAAGACTGAGCTGAACACTTGATCTTAATTGTATCAAAATGGCCCGATGTTTTGATGGTGCCAATATCAATAGTAGAAACAGTAATGGAAAAATTAGTAGGTAGGCTGAAGAAATAAATGCATACATAGACTAAGATGCTTTGAATTTTTTCCAAACCTGAAAACGAAACGGATAGGCATGTTTGGCATCTGCTTCAAAAGATTCCTCTTCATATAATTCCCATTCAGCTCCCAGCTCAGGAAAAAAACTATCTGCTTCCAATATTGTATCAACCCTTGTTAGATATACGATATCTGCCATTGGAAGCGTTTGGGCATAAATTTCAGCACCTCCTATTATGTATAATTCTTTGTAGTCTTGTTTTTCAGTCAGTTCAACGGCGGCCTCAATACTGTGTACAACTGCTACATTCTCTGCTGTCCAATCGGGTTGTCTAGTTATAACTATATTCAATCTTCCATTCAAAGCCTTCCCAGAAAGAGATTCAAAAGTTTTCCGCCCCATCACAACAGGCATTGCCCAGGTAGTGTTCTTGAAAAAACGCATGTCTTTAGGTAAATGCCATAACAACTGGTTATTTTTTCCAATTGCATTATTTTTTGAAGCAGCAACAACAAGGCTAATGATCATCCTCAATTTATTAGGATTAGTAAAATTACACTAAACAGCAACTGGCGCCTTAATTGGCGGATGGTGCTGATAATTCTCCAAAGAAAAGTCTTCGAATTTAAAACTAAAGATATCTTTTACAGCTGGGTTGATTTTCATAGTAGGTAAAGGGAATGGTTCTCGAGTCAATTGTAGAGTAGCCTGCTCTATATGATTGTTATACAGGTGAACATCTCCGAAACTGTGTACAAAATCGCCATACTCTAAATCACATACCTGTGCAATCATCATCGTTAATAATGCATAAGAAGCAATATTAAAAGGCACGCCAAGAAAGCTGTCTGCACTTCGTTGGTATAGCTGACAACTAAGCTTGTTATCGGCAACATAGAATTGAAACAAACTATGGCAAGGCATTAATGCCATTTTGGGTAATTCTGCAACATTCCAGGCACTCACGATCATTCTACGACTATCAGGTGTTTTTTTGATTTGGTTAATCAAATCTGTGATCTGGTCAATTACTACACCATCTGCCCCCTGCCAAGCGCGCCACTGTTTCCCATAAACCGGACCTAGATCGCCATTTTCATCTGCCCATTCGTCCCAAATTCTTACTTTATTTTCATTCAAGTATTTGACGTTCGTATCGCCATTTAAAAACCAGAGTAATTCATAGACAATACTTTTTAAATGTAGTTTCTTGGTCGTTACCATGGGGAAGCCCTTTTGCAAATCAAATCGCATTTGGTAACCAAAACAGCTTTTGGTACCAGTACCGGTACGATCTGTTTTTATGGCGCCATTATCCATAATATGACGAAGTAACTGATGGTATTGTTCCATGGCTGCAAGTTAGGATATCTGCAGATAAGCTAATAATGCAGATATCAATTGGGGATTCTCTGTTAATTAAGTACATTCTGATGGCATTACAGGATAACTTCCCAACCTAGCAAAATAGCAGTCCATTTAAGAGGAAATCACTAACTTTATTGTGCTTAAAAATGTCATTCAATCCCCACTGAATTTGTTTTAGGGCGTAAATAGAGCAGTTTTGTCTTAACCAGCATAAATTCAATTATGAAAATTTTAATTGCAGACGATCATACCATTGTTAGAGAAGGATTAAAAAGAATTTTGTTGGAGGCTTTCCCTTTCTGTGAAATAACAGACGTTTGCGATGGTGCTGATCTTCTTAAAAAAGCACTTCACGAAAAATGGGATATCATCATTTCTGATATTACCATGCCCGGACAATCAGGGATTGAAGTGATGAAACAGATCAAAGAATATGCTCCCACGATACCCGTACTTATGTTGAGCATGCATGCCCCTGAACAATATGCTGTTAGAGCAATCAAAGCGGGCGCTTCAGGATATTTAACCAAAGAAAGTGCTCCTTTTGAATTGGTAAACGCCGTAGAGAAAATCATAGGTGGTAGGAAGTATATCACTGCCCAGGTTGCAGAGGTTTTGGCTGAATCCATTGAACAAAATATTGACAAAGCTCCCCATGAGATCTTATCTGATCGCGAATTTGAAGTGCTAAAATTAATTGCGCAAGGGCAAAGCATTTCAAAAATTGGAGAGATCCTTAGCTTGAGTGTGAATACAATCAGTACTTATCGCACTAGAATTATGGAGAAATTAAATATCCATAATAATGCTGACCTAGTTAAGTATAGCATGAAAAACAATCTGATTTAAAAGAAATATCCAACTTTTTGTTGCCCATCACTGCAAAGTGCTGGGCATTTTTATGGGCTGTTTGTAGTGAATTCTCTACAAACAACTGCATGTCTACTGCATATAAATGCTGGCATCAACTACAAACCAACGGCAAACGAAACTGGAACTTGCTATTGTAAATAACGGTTTATGCAATACCCCTACAGCTTGGATAGTACTTTATCCGTATTAATACAGGCAAACCTTCAATTCATCTTCAGCACCGACATTTTCGGTAATATTAATTATTACAATAACAAGTCGGCAATTCAATTGCAGCTTGCTGAAAATCAAAATCAGACAGACCAAAAATTAATCCAGCTCTTAAACGACAGCGATAAAATCAGTTATCGCAGAACAATACAGAAATGTTTGGAAGACATCTCTCAATCACAAACTGTAAGTCTTCGTTCGTTTGGAGAATTGAACTTTAAATATGGGATTCAATTTGTAGTATCAGTTATTTCAGATGATACACTTGATCCTATTGGATTTCTTTTTATTGGGCAGGAACTCACCAGAACAATCGACCAGCCAATTGCACTAAATAGATTTGATGCCCTCCCTTACGATGACCTTAAAACACTACTTGGCAATAAGCAAATAATGATTTGGATGTTAGACAAAAATCAAAATTGTAGCTATGTCAATGAAACTATCTATGAAAGATTCAAAAGCTCCCCACATCAAGAATTGGGCAAGGCTTTCTTAAACAGATTTAGGTTAAATGCTTTACCTGAAACATATGAAGCGTTTGAACAACACTTAAACAATCAAAAAGAATTCTCCCTTGAGATCAATTCTCAAACAAGTGCAGATCAAAAACTTTGGCTGCAGATCATTGGAATTCCAAGGGTTGATACCAATGGTTTTTTTATAGGGTTCATTTTATATGGCACCGATATTTCAATCATCCATGATGCAGCAAGCTCTATGAAAAAACAAACAGAGCTCATTAGTATTTTAAATAAGGAATATGCAAAATTTAAAAAACTAGCAAGCATTTCTAATCAAGGTATTCTCATAACCAATACTATCAATCAAATTACTTGGATGAATGATGCAGTCACAAATTTGATGGGGTATAGTTTAAAAGACGTTCTTGGTAAACAGGATTTTCAATTGTTCTGTGGAACTGATACAAGTTCTATAGACATTAGCTTTATCAAAAGCAGTGTCTGTGATATTCTAACGCTTCACAAAGAAATGTTGTTATATAAAAAATCAGGCCAGAAACTTTGGATAGAATTCATTAAAGAACCTATTTATGATGAAAACAATAAGTTCTGTGGTTTCTTTATTATCCTGAACGATATTCAAATCAAAAAGATATCCGAAAAAGAAATTGCCCAACAGATTCTTTCATTAAAACGGATGTCGTTTATTGCATCCCACGAAATTCGACATGAATTCACGAAGATCATGCAGGTAACACAAACCATCAAATTACATGAGCCTGATATTGCTACGTATCAACATTTATTGAGTGAGATTGAAAAGTCAACTGAAAAAGTAAACAAAGCAATTTTCGAACTAAACGATCAGATCAATTTTGCAACTTCCAATACCATTTCACTGGATGCATTTCTTAATCAGGAGATTGAAGAGATTTTATTAATCGACGATGACAAACTTGTAAACGAAATGAATTTGTTGGTGATTAAAACAGTACACCCAGATATTCAAGTAAAAATATTTAGCGATGTAGACTATGCACTTTCACATATTATTTCTAAACCTGAAACAAAAAGAAAAATATTTGTTGACCTAAATTTTCCACATAAATCTGGTTGGTATTTCTTGGATGAATACAAGAAAATTGGTCAGCCATGGACTGTTGTAATTCTCACTTCATCATTACAACAAGAAGACATTGAATATTCTAAACAGTATGAATTCATTTCACATTATATGACTAAGCCAATGAATATTGAGCAATTAAAAGAACTTAAAATTCAGTCTGCCAGTAGGCATCAACTAGCTTGACCAGATTTCCGGCCCAAGCAAAACAAGAAGGCCCCGTCCCGAGTAATCGGGATCGAGGCCTTCAGCTTTTTTATGAAATGGAGATTATCCTTTTCTCCTAATTAATTCTTTTTTGATCAATCCTAATTCGCGGCCAGTTTGTCCGCTTACACTACTATTCTCCTGTGCACGACGCATCAGGTAAGGGATGACATCTCTAATCGGACCAAAAGGTAAATACTTGCTTACACTTAAACCTTCTTTAGCTAAGTTGAAACTAATATTATCACTCATGCCATAGAGCTGAGAAAAATGCATATGGCGGTGGTTCAGTGGTAATCCTTTTTCCTTCAATAAATTTGCAGCTAATAAATTACTGTCTTCATTGTGTGAAGCAACGATACAAGAAATTCGATCGATGTGTTCTACACAATAACGAACAGACGCATTGTAGTCTCTATCACAAGCTGCTTTATCGATATGAATAGGAGAATCATATCCCTTATCATAAGCACGTTCACGTTCCTTTTCCATATAGGCACCACGAACCAATTTCATACCCAATACAAATCCTTGTTGAAGTGCAATTTTATAAGAGATATCTAAGAAGTGCAAACGATCGTGACGATATAACTGAATGGTATTATACACTACTGCCTTTTCTTTATTGAAGATCTCCATCATTTCCATGGTTAATCTATCAACAGGATCTTGCATCCAACTCTCTTCTGCATCAATCAGTACTCCAATATTTTTTTCAGCAGCCGCTTCACAAATGATATACATCCTTTCTCTCACTCTATCCCATTCTGCAATCTCAGCTTCATGGTCGTGAATGCCACTTCTTAATCTTGGAGCTTCATTCAGCGTTTCTAATAAACCGTTTCTTGCTAAACCGGTTACTTTGATACTCATGAATGGAATATTCTTTTGAGTAGAAGCATAGTTGATCACTCTGATAAATTCGTCAGTAGCATAATCAAAATTATCTTCTCCCTCTTTTCCTTCTACACCATAATCGAGGATAACCTGAACCCCATATTTACCAAGGGTTTCACAGACTGGGGCTGTTTCTTCCAGAGTTTCGCCACCCACAAATTGCTTAAAAATGGTTTTTCGAATTAATCCATCAATTGGAAGACCAGTCTTCATCAAAAAAGGAGTAAGTCGAGTTCCTAACTGTACAAATAGTTGGTAACCCATGGTTCTGAAAAGGAATCTTGCACCTTTCAGGTCTTTAGTTGCCTTATATGCAAAGGCATTTTCGGTATTTTCAAAGGAGATATTCATTGCTAACGGGTGTTCGTTACGCGAATATCGTACACATTAGTTAAGTAAAAAAGGATTTTTATGAATGGTAAGGATTAATTTTTAAATAGTTCATAAAATCAGACCTTTGCTTATGCAAATTTCAAAAATAGAGATCTATAAATACAGCATTCCAATGGTGCCCTTCGTTATTGCAACTGGCACGATGCATTATGCCCAAAATTTGTTGGTTAGAGTACATACCGATAGCGGTTTAATAGGAATCGGTGAATGCTCTGCATTCCCTATGATTGCAGGAGAAACGCAAGCCACTTGTTATGAAATGGCGAAAGACTTTGCAGCTTTATGGAAGCAAAAAGATCCACTTCAAATTGAAGCTAGAATGCAAGAACTCGACTATTTTACTGCAGGTAATTACACCGTTAAAAGTGCGTTCGATATCGCTTTGTATGATATTGCTGCCAAGCATGCTCAACTACCACTTTATCAATTTTTAGGCGGACAGAAAAAACGTATTGAAAGTGATTTGACCATGGGTATCGACACCCCCGAAAAAATGGCCTCTACCGCAATAGAATTCAAAGAAAAGGGCGTTAATATGATCAAGGTAAAGCTTGGTAAAAACGCTCAAGAAGATATCCAGAGAATCAAAAAGATTAGAGAAGCCATTGGTTATGATATCCAATTACGTATTGATGCAAACCAAGGATGGAGTTTTGATGATGCTGTAATAGCACTAACTGGCTTAAAAAATTATCAAATTGAATTTTGTGAGCAACCCATGCGCAAATGGAACGACGAACTACTTCCCCAACTCATGGCCATCTCGCCTGTGCCCATCATGGCAGACGAAAGCGTTTTTACTCACCATGATGCGGAGCGTTTAATTCGCAATAAAGCCTGCGCTTTCATCAATATCAAATTTGCCAAAAGCGGTGGAATTCTAGAAGCTACCAAAATAAACAAAGTTGCTGAAGCCAATGGAATCCCTTGTATGCTAGGTGGAATGCTAGAATCTCGCGTTGCCATCACCGCAAATGTTCATTTTGCGTTGGCAAATAACAATATTCAATTTTACGACCTAGATACCTGTTTGGTTGGCCATTTGGTTGACCCAGTCATTGGCGGCATTACTTATCAGGGAATGGAGCTATTATTGACAGATACCCCTGGAATTGGAGCAGATGTTGACCCAGAATACCTGAAAAAGCTGGAACAAGTAGTTATTTAGTTCTGCTAAATGTATCTTTGCAAAAAATTAAGCAATTGATGATAGAAGGAAAAAAAGCTGTAGAAAGTTTTACAATAATGAATGAACTGGTTTTACCCAACGATACCAACACTTTTGGCAATTTGATGGGAGGTAGATTGATGTATTGGATGGATATTGCAGCTGGCATTGCAGCTGGCAAACATTGCAATACCCCTAGCATGACGGTTTCAGTTGATAATATAAGTTTCAAAAACCCCATCAAAATAGGAAACGTGGTACATATTGAGGCATATGTTTGTCGTGCCTTTAATACCTCTATGGAAATCTATTTAAAGGTTTGGGGAGAGGATTTATTGCATCAATATAAATATGAAAGCAATGAAGCGTTTTTCACTTTCGTAGCCCTTGATCCAAATGGCAAACCAAGATTGGTTCCTCCAGTTATTCCAGAAACCGAATCTGAGATAAAATTATTTGACGGTTCTTTGAGAAGAAGACAATTGAGACTCATCCTTTCTGGCAAAATGAAACCAGATGATGCTAGTGAACTAAAAGCGTTCTTTACAAAATAAAAAGCATGACCCGTCCAGCAGATCCTGGATGGGTTTTTTATTTGTCTAGCATATGCATTAAATGATGCTTGCTCTTAAGCATATATTCCTTGCTCTGCTCAATGGCATGCATCACATCTTCTAGTATTTCCTCTACAGGTTTCGTATAATCAATGACCAATGGTTCTTTAAAACGTATCGATAAACTTGCCCCCCGCTTTTTGAAAGAAAGTCCGGTTTTACTGAAAGCCCTCCAAAACCCATTGATCACAACAGGTACTACAATAGGATGATTGTTCTTGATGATATGAGCAGTTCCCTTTCTGCCTGGTGCAAAGGGTTTTGTAGTTCCTTGTGGGAAAGTGATTACCCAGCTATTCGTTAATGCCTCATCTATTTTTTGAGTATCTGATTCATCCCTATTTCTTTGAACCTCATGGCCATCAGCCCTCCAAGTTCTTTTGATGGTTAAGGCGCCAGCAAGCTTAAATAGTCTGCTTATAAAACTTCCATTCATGGTTTCTTCTGCGGCAACAAAATAAACATTGGTAAATGGGTTCATTAAATAATATGGAATGCCTAATCTATTCTTTTTACGCCATTTTACTGCACAGAAAATGTGCAGAAAAGTGATCACATCTGCAAAATAAGTCTGATGATTACTTACAAATAATACATTCTTTTTGGGAAGAGATTTAAGGTGTTCAGTACCCTCTATACGAATACTATTCACTATCGCCAATCCTGGATATGATGCTGCCCCAACTATGGCATAGACAAATGAACGAATGATTTTTATGCGTTTTAGTTTTTCAACTAAGTTCATAGACATTTTTTTGGCAAACGCTGCAAAATAAGGAATGTAACCAAAATGTTACCTGAAAAATTAAAAATAGGTGTTTTGTTTCAGCAGCTAACGATATTTTTGCCATGCTAAAAAATAAAGATGCAACTAAACACAGTAATTTTTGACATTGATGGTCTTTTAATAGACAGTGAACCCCTATGGAACCAAGCTGCAGAAGAAGTACTCAGAGATTATGGTGTAAACCTTACCGAAGAACAATATAAATCTACTACAGGGTTAAGGACCAAAGAATTTGTTCATTGGTGGTTTAATTACTATCAAATTGGTGAATCAGAACACTCAAGAGCAGAGAAAAAAATTGTTCAATCGGTTTTACTTAAAATCGAGCACCACGCACAAATAATGCCAGGCCTAGGTTATATTTTCGATTTCTTTCATAGAAAAAATTTCAAAATAGGTCTTGCTACCTCATCGCCACAGGAATTGATCGACCTAGTAATTAGGATGACCGGCATTAAAGATTATCTCAATGCTACATCATCTGCAGAAGACCTGACTTATGGCAAACCACACCCTCAGGTATATTTAAACTGTGCCGAAAAAATGGATTCAATTCCAACGGCATGTATCTGTTTTGAAGATTCATTCAATGGAATGATTGCTGCCAAAGCTGCTAGAATGAAATGTGTAGTTGTTCCTCATTATTCTCAATTAAAAGATGAAAAATGGGGCGCTGCCGACTTGAAACTTTCCTCTCTACAGAATTTTGGCGAGCTGCATTTTAACTTGGTAAACCAGTAGAATAAGTGAAGAGATAAAAGTGAAAAGTGAAAAATGGACAACCATTGTCTTAGCTATAATAAAAAAGAGGATCCCGGCGGATCCTCTTTTTTTTATTAGTTGTTAGAATGTTTAGTTCTTAGTTTTTAAGTTTGGATGCGGAGCTGGTACGTTATTTGGTCCGTCTTCTGTAGTTCCTAATAGATCAACTGTATTCACATCACCGTCTTGTCCGTAGTTAAATACTAAACGACTCTCAGCGATGCCTTGTTTTTCTACTAAATACTTCATTACAGCATTCACTCTTTCCCAACTTAATTGTTGTGCAGATTTGCTTGAAGCACCATAACCAATCACTTTTACCTTACAAGCTGGGTTAGCGTTGATCTTAGCTGCTGCTGAAGCAAGAACTGCTTCATTATCCTTCGATAATTTTGCATTTCCTTTAAATTGAATGCTTGGTAAACCACCAATATTACATTCTGCTGCAGCTGGACTAACTTTCATATTAGAAACCATATCCCTGATCTCTTTGCAACAAGCAGGTTCAGGACATGTTCCAATACCATCTGCATTTACAGGGAAGCATTTTTGTGCTGTTAGTAATTCCTTGTCTTTATAATCAGGAACACCATCACCATCAGAATCTTTAGAAACACCATGGCTATCTACAGGAGCACCTGCAGGAGTATTTGGCTCAAGATCAAATTGATCAGTTACACCGTCTTTGTCACCATCAGGAAGTACCGTTTTAGGCAACTTCATGTGTGTTGGCTTGTTCAATTCGCTGTAAACAAAGTTGTTTGGATTGATCCACCACAACGGTTGTACACGTTTTGATTTGCTTCCTAAATTGAAATTCAACTTAATGCCAAAATACCACCAAGCATCATTACCATTACCATAAGGGCTGTTATAAGTATCCAACTTATCGTTATTGGTAATGGTATTTTTAAGCTCAAAAGCGATATTAACACCATCGGTAATTTTGACTGCTAGACCCATACCAAGATTAACTCCGATATTATTTGCTGCAGATGAATTAGGATGGGTATAATCAACAAATGGGGCACCTGCGATGCTTTGAGTAATTTTTGTTGTAAAATATTCGACTCCAGTTATAAAATATAAATTAGACTTTGGATTTGCTCTATAATGACTAATTGTATTCAAAGAAGACAATAAATCAACCCCAAAATGCATCGAATTGTTTTTATAATCTGTTCGCAAGCCAATATTGTTATCAATACCGCCACCACTATTTGAATAGTAAGAAAACGCGGGACGAACAGAAAATGTATGACTCAAGGCTTTTCTTAAAGTGATTGTTCCACCAAAACCTACGTCGTTGGTCCAGTCGTTTGACAATACCGCAGCACCAGCTCCAATACCAAGTTCCCACTGGTCACGTGGTTTTGTTGGATAAGGATACTGATTATTGATAAACTCATTATACTGAGGCAGTGCTCTTGTAGGAATTTTAGAACTGTCTCTCCAACTTGTGCCAAAATCAGTTTGTGCCAAGCTCATTGTCTGAAATAAGACAATCAAAGCGGCTACTAATAAATACTTTTTGCTTGCCATAATGGATATTTGTAGTTTAAAAATGAATTGCTATTGTATTCAAAAATAGTATTTGCGTATCAGACCCACAACAATTTAAGTTCAAACCTATTGTTAATAGTAATTTGACACACATAAAATCATTTACGTTGCTTTACATGAAAATATTGTGCTGAACGGCCTTATATTGCAGATATTTTTGTAATGAAACTAGCAAAACAGGTCATATCAGCGGAACTAGTCCTCTTTGAAGCACATTTCAGGGAAGCTGTAAAGAGTCGGGTTGCCCTACTAGATCGTATCATGCAATACATCGTGAAACGAAAAGGTAAGCAATTAAGGCCCATGTTTGTGCTTCTCTGCGCTCGACTGGGGGGAGAGATTAATGATAGCAGCTATCGAGCAGCCTCATTGGTTGAATTGCTACATACTGCTACACTTGTTCATGATGATGTAGTTGATGAAGCCATGGAACGCCGAGGCCTTTTTTCGATCAATGCCATCTGGAAAAACAAGATCGCTGTTTTGGTAGGCGATTATCTTCTTTCAAAGGGTCTATTACTTTCTTTAACTAATAAGGATTATCAAGTGCTTCAAGTTTTATCAGAAGCCGTAAAATTGATGAGTGAAGGCGAGCTGCTTCAAATAGAAAAAGCCAGAAATTTAAACCTTAAAGAATCGGTCTACTACGAAATCATCAATGGAAAAACCGCTTCACTTCTTGCTTCTGCTTGTGCAGCTGGGGCCTCTACAACTTTTGAAGACCCCGAACAAATCGAGAAACTTCGAAGTTTTGGAGAAAAAGTAGGTATGGCCTTTCAAATTAAAGACGACCTGTTCGACTACGGCAGTATTAATGTAGGGAAACCAACAGGTAATGATATCAAGGAAAAAAAATTGACACTTCCACTGATCTATACTTTGAACAATTGCAGTGCTGAGATCAAACGAAAACTCATCTATATTATCAAGAACGAAAACACGAACAAAGAAAAAGTACAGTTCGTAATCGATACAGTTGTGGCTACTGGTGGAATTGCCTATGCAAAAGCAAAGATGGAAAATTTCAGAGATGAAGCCCTCGCATTATTGCATGAATTCCCTGAATCAATTATCAGAGAAGCTTTAGAAGAATTGGTACTCTATACAACTGATCGCGAATACTAATGCAGAAACGCTGGAATATATTACCCGCAGAAGAAGCAAAAGTAGGCGCCCTGTTTTCCTCGCTTAAAATCAATAAAACACTTTGCCGAATTCTAGTTCAAAGAGGATTAGACAATTTTGAACTATCGAAAAGTTATTTCCGCCCGCAATTGTCAGAATTACATAGTCCATGGTTGATGAAAGACATGGATAAAGCTGTTCACCGAATTCAGCATGCCATTGAATTCCATGAAAAAATTTTGGTGTATGGCGACTACGATGTAGATGGTACCACATCCGTAGCATGCCTTTATCAATTTCTGAAACAGATCTATGATCAAGTTGATTTCTATATCCCCCATCGCTACCGTGAAGGATATGGTGTAAGCAAGGCGGGGATTGATTTCGCTAAAGAAAATGGTATGACGTTGATCATTTCTTTAGACTGTGGGATCAAGTCGGTTGAGCTGATTGCATATGCTAAAGAACTAGGAATTGATTTCATTATTTGCGACCACCATTTACCCGATTCTATTTTACCCCCTGCTATTGCTATATTAAATGCTAAACAAATTGATTGCGCTTACCCTTATAAAGAATTATGCGGATGCGGTGTAGGATTCAAATTGGCACAGGCACTTGCTGAAAAATATAATCTCTCTTCAGACAGTTTCCTCAAATATATCGACCTCGTGGCTATTGCCATTGCTGCCGACATCGTACCAATGACTGGCGAGAATAGAATTCTTGCCTTTTATGGATTAAAAAAAGTGAACGAAAATCCTTGCCCTGGCATCTTAGCCATTATGCAATTGGCCGGCGTAAAGAAGCAGATGTTTATTACCAATGTGGTATTCATGATCGCACCTAGGGTTAATGCTGCAGGAAGAATGGATGATGCAAAAAAAGCTGTGCAATTGTTTATTGAACAGGATCCAGAAAAAGCGATGCAATTTGCTGAAATGCTGCATAGTGATAACTCCGATCGAAAAGAAATGGATAGCAGCATCACGGAAGAGGCACTGGAATTATTATTGAAAGATGTTACAAACACTAATAAGAAAACGACCGTAGTATATCAAGAACATTGGCATAAGGGTGTAGTAGGCATAGTAGCAAGCAGATTAATTGAAAAATTTTATCGCCCAACTATTGTACTCACAAAAAGTGGAGAGATTGTTGGCGGAAGTGCCAGAAGTGTTGCAGGATTTAATTTATATGAAGCCATCCATGCTTGTAGAGAATGGCTACTTGGCTATGGCGGTCACTTTGCTGCCGCGGGAATGACGCTATTACCAGAAAATGTGCAACCATTCGCGGAAGCTTTCGAAAAAGTAGTTGCAGCAACAATTCCAGAAGAATTGTTGATTCCAGAAATAGTAATCGATGCGCCGATTAATTTCTCAGAAATCACACCAGCATTTTATCAAATCCTTTTACAGATGGAGCCTGTTGGTCCGGATAATATGCGCCCAATATTCATAGCCAAAAATGTTTGGGATACAGGTTATTCGAAAATTGTAAAAGAGGCCCATATTCGATTTGTAGTAAAACAAAACAATATCAGTTTAACAGGTATTGGTTTCAATATGGCTGAGAAATTTCCTTTACTACAAATGAACCACCCCATCGATATTGTTTTTACGATCGATGAAAACGAATACAATGGCAATACATCATTACAGTTAAAAATGATCGACCTGAGATTATCCGAACAATAGATATGCGCATAAAAAAAGCTACCCAGTTGCCTGAGTAGCTCATCCTTTATTTCTATTAATTTAAGCCTTGTCAGACTCCATTAATTCAACACTACGATTAATAAAATTAGTGAGTTCAGCACCCTTTAATAAACCTTGTGATAAAAGCGCAAGATCTGCTAATGAACGTACTTGCTTTTCTTGAACAGCTTTATTGGTTTGCTTTAAAAGGGTTTGATAAATGGGGTGATTACCATTAACGGTTAATGTAACTTCATCAGGCATTTGCGCATAAAAAGCAGTCATACCGCCACCAACAGCACCCATATCTTTCATCCTACGCATAAACTCTGGACGAGTAGCCACAACAGGAGCAGAATCAATGCTCAATCCTTTCACTTCAGTTGTTACGTGCAACTCAGGAATTTGAATATTGAACAACTCTTTTAAACTAGCTTCTTCGTCTTTGCTCAAAACAGATTCACTAGATTCTTGTTTGTCGATCAAGTTGTCAACGATATCAGCATCCACTCTTACAAAATGTGTGTCCTGCCATTTCATTTCCATATTGTTGATGAAAGCTGCGTCAACAAGTGTTTCCATTTTCACAACAACATATCCTTTTTTCACACATGCTTGTATATAGGCATCTTGCTGAACTGGATCTGTTGTATATAGTACTGTGTGTTTGCCTTCTTTATTTTTCTGCAAGGTTTCTGTAGCCATTTTATACTCTTCATAAGTATAAAACTTACCTGCAGTATCCTGCATTACTAAAAACTTAGTAGCCTTATCTAAAAATTTATCGTCGGTCATCATACCGTACTTCACAAACAAACCTAAGCTATCCCATTTTTGTTCGTATTCGGCGCGCTCTTTATTGAAGAGTTCTTCTAATTTATCAGCTACTTTTTTAGTGATATGCGCGTTGATCTTCTTTACATTCGGATCACCCTGCAAATAGCTACGGCTCACATTCAATGGAATATCCGGACTATCAATCACCCCTTGCAAAAGCATCAAGAATTCAGGAACAATATCTTTTACTTCATCAGTTACAAATACCTGATTACAGTACAATTGAATTTTGTCTTTCTGAATTTCGTAGCTCTGTTTGATTTTAGGAAAATATAATACACCAGTTAAGTTAAAAGGATAATCTACATTCAAGTGAATCCAGAATAAAGGTGTTTCATTAAATGGATATAATTCCTTGTAGAAATTTTCGTAGTCTTCTTTGGTTAAATCACTTGGTTTACGAACCCAGATCGGGTTGGTATTATTGATTGATTTTTCTTCTACTTTTTCTTCGCCCTCTTCTTTCGCGGCTCCTACTTCAATGAAGTAAATCGGGATCGGTAAGAATTTACAAAAACGGTTCAAAATACTTTTGATTCGAGACGCATCTAAGAACTCTGCGCTTTCTTCATTGATATGCAAAACAATCTTAGTTCCACGTTGGCTATAGTCAACATCATATAATTCAAACTCCGGACTACCATCACAGCTCCAATAAACACCGCTACCCTCTTTGTGACTTTTAGAATAAAGCTCCACTTTATCACTTACCATGAACGCACTGTAGAAGCCCAATCCAAAATGCCCGATAATATTGGCATCCTTATATTTTTCCATGAACTCTTCAGCACCGCTGAATGCTACTTGGTTAATGTATTTGTCAACTTCCTCACCTGTCATACCCACTCCACGGTCAGTAATGGTCAGGGTTTTCTCTTTGGTATCTAGTTCCACGTCGATGCGTAGATCGCCTAGATCACCTTTAGCTTCGCCAAGCGAAGAAAGGGTTTTGATTTTCTGGCTAGCATCTACTGCATTACTCACCAGCTCACGAAGGAAAATCTCGTGATCGCTATAAAGGAATTTTTTAATAATCGGGAAGATATTCTCCGTCTGTACGCGTATTTGCCCTTTTTGCATAGTCATCTATTTTGCTTCCTATGGACAAGAACAATACCAAAGAGGCAAATTCTGACAGGATGACGGCAATAGAACCCCGCTTCTGTCTATCCCTAATTTTTTGACAGAAAACTACCCTTCAAATCCGTATTTTTTTCAGTTATCAACCTATTTACACCTACTCCGATTCAATTGCAAATCTGATAGTTCCCGAATCACCAACTGCTTGGTACTACCAAATACACTATAAATACCAGTAACTACGCCATTGCCGACTGGAGTTTTGGCATTGGCAAAACTGGCATAGCCACTGGTTCGAAGCACAATTGTATTGTTATTACAAGCTTTTAGGGTTCTGTTTACCGAAAGTTTGTTGGTATAGTCGGCAAAGGTTTTAGCTGAATCTAAGGGTACAAATTCAACCGAATCGAGTTGTATCAGCATACTCTGATAGTTATTATTGAGTTGGCTGATCGACAGTTTAATTGCTGGAATATTAGTTATAACCTCCCCTTTTTTGATGATTTGATCGAATAGGGTTTGCGGTATAGAAAGTAGTGTTGGATTGGCTGGGTCTGAATCATCCACCCCAGCTCCTAACTGGATCAACTTACCATAATCGCCCAGCCATAAACCCTTTAGATTGATGGCTATTTTTCTCCCAATAGGATAATTGGCAGCCAATTTAATGCCATCCATCCGGAGGGTAATTCCCCCTGTACTATCCTGTATCGCGAGTGATTTATAAAAATTATCAGAAGCATCATCAGCCACTACCATTGCAACAACAGTTTTGGGATCGTTGATCTGTTCAAACTTTCCCATCACGTGTTTTGCCTTTAAGTCACGTATTGTTATGTCTGCACTAAAAGCCATGTCTAATTCATTGGGCGGTGCATCATATAATTTTTCACAAGAATAAAACTGACAAACTATAAGTAGTCCCCACATGATTTTTTTTTGAAAAATGGATTGCTGCATCATTGTAATTTTTTAAAATGAATAATGAAGTGATACCAAAAAATTCCTTCCCATACTATGCAAATATTTAGGCGGAAATTTGTTGGGGTCTTTATTGTCAAAATCAAATCTCAGCTGTTCGTTAGCCGCAATATTTATTTCTTGATTGTTCAAAAGATTATTTACACTGATCGAACAAGAAAACTGTTGTGGTGTTTTCTTACTCCAACGAAAACTATGGCTTAGAAAAATATTTACTAAATGAATGGCAGGCATTCTTTCAACTGATAATAACTGTTGCCCTTTTTCAGTCGACTGGTCAACAGGATAAATGGCTTCTGCCGTTCTTCTAATTGGATTCCAACCCATCCACTGTCTATCAAATAAACAAGCACTGAGGCTTCCGAACCATTGTAGATTATTTCTATAATTTAATGAAAAGGAATAGGCAGCTTGCGGGCTATTAATGGCTGGGTAATTCTTGGCATAGATCAACACTTTTTCCATGACGGCAGCATTATTATCGGCCGTTACTAATGCAAATTGCCGACTATTATAAAAGTGATGACCATTTGTAGCTGCTAAAAGAACACTCATTTGATTGTTGAGTTTAGCCTCCATACCAAATTCATAACCATAATGTGTTTGCCCAATCCCACTGATCGCATAATTTACAAAACTGTTATACCCGTCGTGGTAAAAACTAAGTACATCCATTGCATTTTTTGAAACCTGGTAATAAATGGTTGCGTGTACTTTTAATCTTTGCGTTTGTAAGAGATAACCCATATCTGAAGCGTACACTTGTTCATTCATACAATTTTCTTGCACTGCATCTCTAGTACTGGGAGATATAAACACATTGTCGGATGTTGGCGGACGGCTTAAATACGCAGCGTTTAAGTAGACTCTTTGCTTTCCACTGATAGCATAATTCAAACCCAATTTGAGTCCAGATTGCACGAATTGATTCGACGTAGATTTTCCATAAGAGTTGTCTGGGAAAAGTCCATTTTTTAGATTCCCTATTCTCCAAAACTGCGAGAAGCCGATGGAAGAAGCAATAGAAAATTGAAACTGATGGAAAGGAATAACTGTAGACATCCAAGCTTCTGATCTAGCATGAAATAAAGAATAATCATAGCCAAAGGCATCCCCCTTTTTTAGAATTCGGTTGGGATTTTTCAAATCAAATTGAATAGCGTTTTCGTTGACAGGAAGTTCATTTTCGGCGAATTGATTCCAGTTCACAAAAAAATCAGCACCCAGTAAATCATTGATCGTTTTGAAGTAATGCGACTGTTGCATTGAAAACATGCCCCCCATATCAAATAGGATTGTTTGGCCAACTAGTCCGTGATAGGAACTAGAAAAATTAAAGCGCTTTACATCAGTTTTCTTGTTCTCTACCATATATCTAGCCATTTTTCCTGAAACAGTATTTCTTACCACGCCATTTGCGTTATAGATCGTTTCATTACTAATTCTATTAACAGCATAAAGTTTATCCCAATTGATCTGCCGTTGATTGATGTCGTTTTGAAGTGCAGTTGTCACTTCGTTCTTCAAATCTGGATCTGTTTGAAAGCTTGGTAAGTACCGATAATAATCAGGTCTGGGATCTGGCGCATGATACCAATTCAAGCCAGTAGCATTTTTTCCTCCTGAGGTAATTGCCAGGGAAGTTTGCCAATAAGTTTGATTAGAGATTCGCCATTCATGAGTTAGTAATAGAACTGGTAAAAATTGAGCGCTTACATTTGCATTTCTTGGTTGCTGATGCTGGTAGCCCCAATTAGGATTGTATAAAAGTTCGTTGGAAATAGTGCTTGACTCTTTCAATGTATAAGCCTGTCTTGCGTGCTGAAAACTAGTTCCAAAAAAAATGAGAGAAATAAGTTGGCGACCCCATTTTTTATCAATCCCTATAAAGCAATTAACAGATGGATAAAAAGTTCCAGGGATTGGTGCTGTAGTTGTAGTTTGTCCCCCCGCACTGATGCTATAAGCCCATCCATTTTTTAAGACCCCAGAGTTTTTAGTGAATTGAAAACGATGCGTATACATTCGATTAGAAAATCCATAGTCAAAATTGGTTTGTGCTTTTTGTTTGGATGGTCTTATCTCTACATTATTAGTGCTACCTACTAATGCAACTGCATAACTATTTGTCAGGTAACCATGGTCATTTTCATCCACTCTAAATACTGTATTTAATCCCTGCCATTGACTCCAAAGTCCCATGCCGTTCGTTAGGTCTTGCATGGGAAGACCGTTCACTGTAACCCCTACATAATTTCCACTTAACCCTCTGTTACGAAAATGCAAGGCACTAAATTGGAAGGCACTGGCAGACTGAAATGGATCTTTTGTAGCATGCAAATCTGATGATATTATATTTTCAGCATTTTCTTTTAATGCGTTTTCATCGATCATCGCAATTTCATGAATCGTTTCGGGTTGAATTCCAAAATAAGGTTGCAATGCACTATCAATACGATAAGTTTTATCCAATATCATTTTTGTTTTTTTGTGCTTTTGACAAAAAACATACACCGGAAAAACAGAAATAATCACTACCAGAAATATTGGTTTCATGTTATCAGTTTTTGGGAAATTATTAATACTGCAACTAAAGTATAGTGGGCATTTCATAAATACTAGCGAGTAAAATAATTTTATATTTTAAAAGATTTTAGCGCTAGGAATCAAAGTAGATTTAGTACAAAATTGAAAGCATGAAATGGATCATACTTTGTTTGCTACTTACGAATATGCTGTATGCGCAATCAAGAAATCGTAAGTTCAAAATTTGCATTGCTGCTTTTTATAATCTCGAAAATTTTTATGATACGATAGACAATCCGTTAGTGAATGATGATGATTTCACGATGAACGGAATGAAAAGATATTCTGGAAACATTTATCGAGATAAGGTCGATCGATTATCAAAGGTAATTTCAGAAATCGGTACAGATAAATCGATTGATGGTGCTACGATTTTAGGCGTAGCTGAGATTGAAAATGACACAGTGCTTACCGACTTAGTTCATCACCCATTATTAAAAAAAAGGAATTATCAATTCGTGCATTTTGATTCGAAAGATTTGCGAGGGATTGATGTGGCATTGATTTATAACCCTATTTATTTTAGAGTTGAAAAAAGCTACCCCATACATGTCAAGCTTTCTTTCTCTAGCAATGCAAAATTAGAAACCAGAGATATTCTTGTAGTAAAAGGCAATTTAGATGGCGAGTTGATCTATGTGTTGGTGAATCATTGGCCTAGTAAAAGAGGTGGAGAGGATCTAACAAATGCATCCAGGTCATCTGCTGCAGCAATTTGTAAATCTGAGATCAATAGAATTAGGCAATTAGAGCCAGGTGCAAAAATCATTGTGATGGGTGATCTAAATGATAATCCAGACAGTTATAGCGTTACGAAGGTTTTGGAATCGAATGGCGACAGAAACAAATTAAAACCAGGAGAATTATACAATCCATGGGCAAAGATCTATCAACAGGGCTATGGCAGTTTAGCCAATCAAGATCGATGGTCGTTATTTGATCAAATACTTTTATCAGCATCATGGTTGCCTACTGAACAAACGGGTTTTTATTTTTATGGTCAGGAGATTTTTAAGCGTTTATATATGATTGAAAACAGGGGCCGATATAAGGGCTATCCGATGCGAACCTGGGATGGGAATATCTATCGGGGAGGTTATAGCGACCATTTTCCTACCTATATCATATTAATAAAAAATGCGTATCAACCTGACTAGAGCTTTAAAATTGGCTATTTTAGCAAAAAAATCGGCTGAAAGGCTTGATTTTTCTCAATTTATTGTCCCTAAAACTTCTCTAGTAAGTTCTATTCCCCTACCTTTGCAGCCCCAAATCAGTTTTGGCTGATTCATCTCGAAAGGGACGTCCACTGGGAGAAACCAATTTATAACCTCAAAATTCAGTAAATGAACAATTACGAATTGATGGTGATTTTCACACCAGTTCTGTCTGAAGAAGACTTCAAAGCTGCGCAAAAAAAGTATGCAGATTTGATCGTTGAACTGGGTGGTGCCACAGTGCACAGCAATCCATGGGGATTGAAATCACTCGCTTATCCTATCCAGAAAAAAACAACCGGTATTTACTGGGTGTTAGAATTCCAAGGTCCTTCAGACATCAACGAAAAACTGAAGATCCAAATGTTACGCGATGAGCAAATCATGCGTCACATGATCACACGTCTCGATAAATACGCCGTCGAGTACAACTATGTGAAAAGAAATGGTGGATTTGCAATGCAAGATAAAATCGAAGCTTAATCATGGCAAAGAACGAAATCAAATACCTGACCGCCATCAAACAGGAAAAGCCAAAGAAAAAATTCTGCCGCTTTAAAAAATATGGCATTAAATATGTTGACTATAAAGACATCGATTTCTTAAAGAAATTCATCAACGAACAAGGTAAATTATTACCACGTCGTTTGAGCGGTAACTCTTTGAAGTATCAACGTAAAGTTCAGGATGCAGTTAAGAAGGCTCGTCAGATGGGTCTCTTACCTTATGTAACTGATTTATTGAAATAGACAAATATTAGTCACCTTCTCTAACTTGACCGCCGAAGCTTTAGCGCAGGAGGTCGAGGACAGTCTAAAAAACAAAGACTGGGTAACGGGAAACTAAACAACAAACATGCAAGTAATTTTAATTCAAGACGTAGACAATTTAGGTGGCCGCAACGAACTGGCAACAGTTAAAAACGGTTACGCTCGTAACTACTTGATCCCTTCTAAATTAGCGGTAGAAGCTAGTCCTTCTAACATGAAGCAATTAGAAGAGCGTTTAAAAGTAAAAGCTAAGAAAGAAGCTGCTATGTTGGCTGAGATCAACAAAGTAATCGAAATCTTAAAATCTTCTCCTGTTAAGATCGGTGCAAAAACCGGTACTTCTGGTAAGATCTTTGGTAGCGTAACTTCTTTGCAAATTACACGTGCAATCCGCGACCAGAAAGGTTATGAGATTGATCGTAAGCGCATTTCTATAGCTGATGAAGTGAAAGAATTGGGTCTTTACAAAGCAGTAATCGATTTCGGCAATGGCAACAACGTTGAGATTGAATTTGAAGTGATAGGCGAATAATCTACGCTTAACTTATAGAAGCCTGTCCAGATTTGATCGAGACAGGCTTTTTTTTGCCTCAATCTGAAAGGTTAAGCACATTAAAAGGTGGTTAAAACTGCGGATAAATGGCATGAATCGTCCAACATCCGCAACTGGATTGAATTTGAGCGATTTACCGAAATATTGAAAAATGTTGAAAAATTTGATCACATAATTTTATAAAGAACATGAACATTTACGTTGGAAATCTTAACTGGAACATGACCAGTGAAGACCTGCAAAGCCTGTTTACTCCGTTTGGAGAAGTAACAAGCGCCAAAATCGTTACCGACAAATTTAACAATGACCGTAGCAAAGGCTTTGGTTTTGTTGAGATGGCTGATGATGAAGCTGCTCGTACTGCTATTAGCCAGTTACACGACACTGATAACTTAGGTCGTAAAATTGTTGTTAACGAATCAACCCCTCGTCCAGAAGGCGAGAGAGGCGGCTTCAAAAAGAAGAGCTTCGGTAATGGCGGCGGCGGCGGAAGTCGCGGCGGTTACGGTGGTGGTGGCGGCGGAAATCGCGGCGGTGGCAACGGCGGTGGCGGTGGATACAATCGCGATCGTGGTGGCAACGGCGGTGGCGGTGGATACAACAGGTATTAATTCCACATTCTACTAAAATTTTCAAGTCCGACATTTTTGTCGGACTTTTTTTATGCATCAGTACCTTTGCGTTCTGCTTTTCTTAAGACTAATCAATACCTATGTCATCCACCATCATCAATTCACCCATTGCAGGCTGCATGCGTTGGGGAGCCTGGGGTTCTACGTTTAACACCCATGCATATCAAAATATGATCAGTGTATTGAAAAAAATATCATCCCAATGGCCTGGTCGCCACTGCGTGGAAATATCTTCAGCAATCTAAATGATAGCAAGAATCAGCGGGTATTTGAAATTGCTAGTAGTATGACCAGCAAATACAGCACAACGGTTTCTGCGATATTCCTAGCTTGGCTCTATACACATCCTTCAGGGATTGTTCCGGTTTTAGGTACGAGTCAGATTGAGAGGATTATAGAAGCAAAAGAAGCGAAGCAGATAAAACTTTCAAAAGAAGATTGGTTTACATTATTGGAAGCATCGAGGGGTAAAGAAGTAGCTTAAATAGAATTGGGTAAGGTAACAATGAATTCGGTTCCTTTATCCAATTCACTGACGACTTTGATGGTACCTCCATGCAGTTCTGTGATTTGTTTACAAATAGACAACCCTAAACCGTAGCTAGCTTCATTATTGGTTCCTTTTCTTTTAGCTTTTGTGAAAGGTTCAAAAATCGATTCAAGATGTTTTTCAGGAATTCCTATCCCATGGTCTTTGACCGAAAAAATGGCTGCATCCGCAACACTTGTAATCTTGATTTGTATGCTGCTAGACGGATAGCTAAACTTGATTGCATTATTCACCAAATTCGAAACTAGACGGTCTATTTTTACAGCATCTACTTTTGATATACAGGCGGGTTCACATTTATGAAAATCAATGCTGATATCTTTTGTTTTTGCTTTTAATCTTGAAGTATGAACCACATTTTCTATAAGTACATTCAAATCATAGGACTGAAGCTCAAGCTTACTTTTCATTAATTCATTTGCTTCCAATAAATCATTTACAAGAGCATTAGAATTGGATGTAGACAATTCAATCATTTCTAGCCATTTCATTTCATCATTGGAATAGCCTTGATGTTTCTTTAATAAATTCACTAAACTAATCACATTATTCAATGGACTTCTGAGATCATGCGCTAAGGAAAACATGATTTTTTCATTCATTTCATTTGCTAAAGAAATTTCTGTGAGTGCTTTTTGTAATTTCTTCTGACTTTTTAAATAGATCTGTTTTAAATAAAATAATGAAAAACAGGCAATAATAAATGGCACAAAAACCTGTAAGACCCGCATTACTAATAATGTGCCAATAATCCCACTAGCCTTCAGTTCTAGGTATTTACAAAATGCAAATTCGCAAGATATCAGGATAGAGAATAATAGAAATTTGAGATTATTGTCGAATAAAGTAACAGCAACAACCATCAGTATTAGTAAACGGTATTCCATTCCTGGTTTTAAAAAAACAGCAGAAATAAAAATGATCGTACTGAGTAAGAAAAGTAAATAAGTTCTAAGAAATAATAGTTTTCTTTTATGACTAATCCAAACTGCAAAAACAAATACGAGAAATTGTAATCCATTCATGATTACCATATCGTAGTAGCCTCTCAAAATATTAATCAGCAGAATAAACGGAATGGTAGCAAATGCTAATAATAATAATAGATTGAAAACCCTTTGTTTATTGGTTTCTACAATATCTAATGCATCAGATATCCCTAAGTCTAAAAACTGTTTGATCCGGATCATACTGAAGACCTATTTGTTTAACTAAGGGTCTGCTGAAGTTATGAAAACTTGAATAATGCTTGTGTAAAAATTTAGTGAACAAATAAAACTAAAAAAGCCCGTCCACTCCTCACTTCTCACTTAAATCTTCCCTCCTCTCTTCACTCTTATCTATTATCTTTTCACTCTGCTTCATGTTGGTGCATAAAAAAACCCGTTCAAATTAATGAACGGGTTCTTTATAATAAATATGGCAGCTACCTACTCTCCCGGCTTAACGCGAGTACCATCGGCCATGAGGGACTTAACTTCTCTGTTCGGAATGGGAAGAGGTGAACACCCTCGGCAAAACCACCATA
>JAPLEO010000146.1 GCA_026391125.1 Bacteroidota bacterium | reverse complement strand
TAACTTCACGGCAGGCACGATTGAGAAACTTATTGTACCTTAATTCTTCTGGTTCTTTTTTTTCGTTGTCATAATAAATTGTTTTCTTAAAGTTACGACAATGGAAAAAGGCTACCGAAGGTTTAGTTCAACATTGGGTTTTATGCAAGTTGGGCAGGACATTATAACATTAGCTAATTGCAAATCCAAGCTGCGGTTTGGGCTCGACAAATAAATCTCAACTTTAGTTCTTAAATTCAACTTTATATTTTCAATCAGCAGCGATTATCGGCAGACGGAATACAAATACCCAACTGCTTCAATGCTTAGGGCGTTATACGCTCCCTAAACGAACCCTAAAATGAAATATGTACTTTTTATATCGCTAATCTTTCTTTCAGGAACTAATAAACCCGAAAAATATCGAATTACTGGGCAGTTAAAAACTATCGTTGATTCACTAAGGCCTAACATCAAAAATGCTAGCTTAATAATTTCATCCCAAGGAAAAAAATTGAAGGGTGTTAACACAGACAGTAAGGGTTATTTCTCTTTCAGCCTTCCAGAAAGTAATTCCACTGATATAGATATTGTATATTATAGTATGGGGCTTACTGAAATGTATGTAAAGCATATTTCACAGCTTACGGAAGATTCAATTTTCATTACTATTGATATTCCAAATGCATATAAAATTACTAGAAATGGTAAAGTGATTTGTCCTAAATGTAACAAATCAGATCAGTCATATGCTGTGCTTATAGCATGGCAAAACATACAATATTACAAAATCAATAAAGCCTCCGATACACTTTTCTTTCCAATTGACACAGTTAAAAACTCTAATGCTTGGAACTGCCTTCCCGTATCACAATTTTCAAAATGGTATTGTGTTCGTGACAGCATATACTTCTAATTCTTCTAAGGCAGCGTTTAATATAGCATATAAGCGCATTCAGCCTGTTTCTATCCGCATAAATTCATAAAATATGCTGCTTACTAGAACCTCTTAGCTATTTTTGTGTTTATATATGCAGATGCAACAGATCGTTAAGGTAACTGACCTTTCCAAACAGTTTAAAAACCTCACAGCCGTTAACCGTCTGTCCTTTTCAGTGAATGAAGGGGATGTGTATGGGTTCCTCGGACAAAATGGCGCCGGAAAAAGTACCAGCATTCGAATGATGCTTACATTGATCGAACCTACAGCAGGTCAGATCGAAATTTTTGGAATGGACCTATCCAAACACCGAAGAGAAATTCTGCGCAATATTGGTGCTGTCATTGAAAAGCCAGATGTTTACAAATACCTCTCTGCCTATGATAACCTACAATTGTTTGCAAGATTGAGCGGTATAAAACCTACTCGTAAACAATTGATGGAGCAGCTCGAAATGGTGGGACTAGCCCAAAGAGCAGACGATAAGGTGAAAACCTTTTCTCAAGGAATGAAGCAAAGATTAGGGATTGGCATTGCACTGGTACATAATCCTCAATTGATCATACTAGACGAGCCTACCAATGGACTAGATCCGCAAGGAATTGCCGACATCAGAAACCTGATCCTTCACTTGAGCAGAGAATCCAATAAAACCTTTGTCGTTTCTTCACACCTTTTAAGCGAAATTGAACAGATCGCTACCCGCGTTTTAATTATCGACAAAGGAAAAAAATTGGTGGAAGGAAATGCTTCAGAATTGTTAGACCCAACACAAACTATTGTTGAATTGCAAACTTTTGACAATGCATTTGCATTGCAACAATTGAAAGCAAGCAAATGGGCTGATAAAGTACAGGGTCACCGAAACAATACCATTGTCATTAAATTGGATCGAAGAGAAATTCCATCCTTGCATACCGATCTTGCAAATATGCAGATTCAATTATTATCACTTCAACCAAGACATTCTTTGGAAGATTATTTTTTACAAGTAACATCCGGCAACCAACATGTTGACACTTATTCAAATTGAACTATATAAAATATTTCGTAGACCCAGAACCTATATTGCGTTCGGGGCAATTGCATCTTTGATTCTGATCATTCAATTCGGGTTGAAAGTAGATGGGAAAAGTTATACCGACTTTTTAATGAAAGATATTGGTGGTTCTATGGTGATTGATGGCAATATCATTAACGGATACCTGATCTGTTATATCATGTTGCAATTATTACTGGTTCACGTTCCTTTATTAGTAGCACTCATTGCAGCTGATATGATTTCGGGAGAGGCCAATATGGGAACCCTGCGATTGCTTTTGTCAAAACCATACAGTAGAACAGAATTATTGTTAGCTAAATTTTTAGCTGCTACAGTATACACTATCATGTTGTTAATTTGGTTAGCCATCCTTGCATTGTTTCTAAGTATGTGGATTTTTGGATTGGGTGATTTGTTTTTAATGAAAAGTAGCTATGTGGTATTGATCAATCAGAACGATGTGTTCTGGAGATACGCAGGAGCATTTGTCTTTGCAGCCCTGGCAATGGTTACTGTTGCTTCATTGGGATTCTTTTTATCCATCTTTGCCGAAAACAGTATCGGGCCCATTGTTGCAACGATGAGTGTCATTGTGTTCTTCACCATTTTAAGCACACTGAATATCCCAATTTTTAATGCCTTGAAACCTTATCTTTTTACGACCCATTTGATCAGCTGGAAAGAGTTCTTTGATTTGAAAGTGAATGATGCCAACGAAGCCATCATTGGATCCATTCAAAATCCACAGCGAATTATTACTTCTGCATTAGTGCTATTATTACATATTGTAGGATTTGTGGGTGGCGCCATTTTCATTTTCAATAAAAAAGACGTATTGAGCTAATTAACCTTAAAGTATTCCTGCATGCATAAATTATTTTTTCTTGTTGTTGCATTTCAATTCTCGGTTTTTGCTCATGCACAAGACATGACTGGTTTGGTGATGAAGGTCAAAGCCAAATTAGATCAGGTAAACGATTATGAAGCTGATGGTAATATGAAGACCGATGTTAGCTTTATCAAAGCACCGATCGGTAAGGTGAAAATATATTTCAAGAAGCCCAATAAGTTTCGTCTAAAAAAAGAGGGAGGCATTTCACTATTACCCAGGGGTGGTGTTTCAGTAAATATGAGCAGCATTATTGCTACCAATGATTTTGTAGCATTGTCTGCCGGTGATCAAGTAGTAAACGGAACAGTTTGTAAAGTTGTGAAACTATTGCCCATGAACGAGTCAAGCGAAATTGTATTAACAACTTTATATATTGATGAAGCTAATTTATTAGTACGCAAAGCCATTACCACCACTAAAGAAAATGGCACTTACGAAATGGAAATGAGCTATGGCAGTTTTGCTAAATTCGGATTACCCGAAAAAGTAATCTTTAGTTTTAATACGAAGGATTATAAATTGCCCAAAGGAATTACCCTAGAATTTGATGATAATGAAAAAGCACTTACCGAAGCTCAGAAACTGAAGAATAAAAAAGGAAGGGTAGAAATTACTTACACGAATTATATCGTAAACAAAGGAGTAGCAGATGCGGTTTTTGTGAAATAGAATTTAAAAAACTTCCACAGTCCAAGCCCTTTCAAAAATATCTTTAGGGGCAAGTTTGTTGATTCCTTCTTTCGCAGCTAATTCGCCAGTAGTATCAACACTGTCAGCAATACCACACCATGGTTCAATGCAAACAAAATCTGCATTCTTGGCTGCCCAAATTCCCATAAATGGAAATTCAGAATAGTGCAATTTTAAGCCGTGTGTATTTTTATGATTGAGAATACCAATATAATCAGACCTTAATTCCTTAAACACCAACGCGTCTTTTGCAAACAATGCTTTCGTTAAAGGAATGCTGTTGCTGTTATTGAGCAATGGCTCGGTATTTTTTTCTATTAAACCATCTGGTGACAAAGGATAAATACCAACGGTTTCTTTATCGCTAAATATCAAGTGATAATCTTCATAATTAGTTCCATCAACTAATGGCACTTTAAATGCAGGGTGTGCACCAACAGAAAACAATAGGTTCTCCCTTCCAATATTTTCTACGATATACTTTACTGTTAATTTGTTATCACTCAAACTATACTCAATCGAAAAAACAAAATCAAAAGGATAAACTTCTTTTGTTGTTTCATCTGATACTAAACTAAAACGAATACTTTCAGTTGAGTGACTGTGCACTGTAAACTCTCTTTCACGTGCAAATCCATGACGGCCTAGTTGATAGGTAATTCCCTGATGTTGATACGATCCATTTTTCAATCCTCCAACTATTGGAAATAAAACCGGGCTCTTCTTACCCCAGAAAGCAGGATCTCCACTCCACATATATTCGAGCGAATTGTTCTTGTTTATAATACTTTGAAGTTCCGCACCAGCTGCGCTGATTTGCACAGTGAGTGTTTCATTAGAGATCTCAAACATGGGTAAAATTTTATCCTTCGTTTTCTTCGATACGCTCGTCAACGGCATTAGCTAACATACGTGCACTCATTTTTCTGAGTGGGTTGCTGTGCATTTCTTTGTAACCATTGCGCATCCGATAAATATCGCAGGCTACAAATGTTGCAACAATAAAACTATTCGCATCGGCCTTATCCTTTCCTGCAATGTCAAAAGCGGTTCCATGATCTGGACTAGTTCTAATGACAGGTAGACCGGCAGTATAGTTTACGCCTTCTCCGATAGACAATGACTTGAATGGAATCAAACCTTGGTCGTGGTACATCGCTAATACCGCATCAAATTTTTCATGTTGTCCACGTGCAAAGAAAGCATCTGAGCTATAGGGCCCGAAAACAAGCATAGAATTTCTTGCTTCTTTCACTGCTGGTTTAATGATATTTTCTTCTTCTGCACCTATCAATCCTTCATCCCCTGAATGTGGGTTTAATCCGAGTACTGCAATTCTTGGTTTATCAATACCAAAATCTTTTTGAAGACTTGCGTGTATGATCTTTAATTTTTGAATGATCCCTTCTTTAGTAATGTGTTTTGCAACTTCAGCAACGCTTACGTGTTCAGTTACCAAACCAATGCGCATATTTTCAGCCACCATCAACATCACAACATCAGAAACGCCAAAGAAGTCTTTGAAATAAGGGGTATGACCTGTGTATTGAAAAGCTTCGCTTTGAATATTTTTTTTGTGAATGGGTGCAGTCACCAATCCATTGATCAATCCATCTTTTAAAGCCTGGGTTGCTTGTGTTAAAGATTCTAATGCGTATTTACCTCCGATCTCGTTTAATTGACCAGGATTGATCGCAACTTCTTCTTCCCAACAGTTGACTATGTTTACCTGTTTAGGGTTAAGGCGTTGCAGTTCTTTTACACTGGTATAGCTGAAATTTAATTCTGGTAAGGTCTTTCTGTAAAAATTGATACACTTGTTACTTGCAAAAACAACAGGGGTACAAACTTCCAAGATTCTATGATCTGCCAAGGTTTTTATGATCAATTCAATACCAATTCCATTTAAGTCGCCACAGGTAAAACCTATAATTGGCTTTTGCAATTCATTGCTCATTCAAAAAATTTATACGGTAAAAATACGGATTATTAACCGCATGTAGCTAGTATGGGAGTCGCATTTGCCTTAATCACGGGCCTTTAGGTCTTGCTAGCTTAAAAATCTTAATTTTGCAGCAATGGAATATCGTTTAAAGAAATCACTAGGACAGCACTTCTTGAAAGATGAATCGATCACTAAAAGAATTGTGGCTGAATTACAGTCAGAACCCTTTACCCAATTACTAGAAGTTGGTCCGGGCGCTGGTGCCCTTACCAAGTATTTATTACCCATCAAGGATATTGATTTCAAAGCGGTGGAATTAGACGATGAGAAAGTGGCTTATCTTGAATTAACCTATCCGCAGATCAAGGGAAAGATCATTCACAAAGATTTTTTGCATATTGATGTTCCCTTCGAAAACCAGTTTACAGTAATCGGTAATTTCCCGTATAATATTTCTACCCAGATCGTATTCAAAGTGGTTGAATGGAAACAACAAGTGCCCACTATGATTGGGATGTTTCAGAAAGAAGTAGCTCAAAGAATTGCTTCAAAACCCAATACCAAAGTGTATGGGATTATGAGTGTATTGGTGCAAGCTTTTTATGAAGTGGAATATTTGTTTGATGTACCCCCTGAAAGTTTTAACCCGCCACCAAAAGTCATGAGTGGAATTATTCGATTAAAAAGAAAGGATTCGGTGGTAGCTATGAAGAGTGAAAAAGCATTGTTTGTTTTAGTGAAAGCTGCATTTAATCAAAGAAGGAAAATGTTGCGAAATGCAGTTCGTGGATTGTTTGACGAGGAAGTTTTAGTGGATGAAATATTTAACAAAAGAGCGGAACAGTTGAGTATCGAAGACTTTGCTGCACTGAGTTTTCGAATGAGATGATATCATTTAAATTTTCAAAGTATGGAAAGGTCTGTATTAATTACTGCGAATGTGCATCAGTATCTGAAGGACAAATTAATTAGTCATGGATATAAGCCTGTGTTCATTCCTGGCATCGGCGATGAAGCGATGATGCTTGCTATGGCTGGGATTGAAGGTTTAATTGTTACAACTCGAAAAGTAACAAAAGACATGCTTGATGAAGCACCTAATTTAAAATGGATTGCACGATTAGGAAGTGGAATGGAATTGATCGATACTGAATATGCGGCATCGAAGGGAATAATATGTGTGAGTAGTCCGGAAGGAAATTGTAATGCAGTTGCCGAACACGAATTGGGTATGTTGCTGTCATTAATGAATCGGATCGCATCGAGTAATCAGGAAATCAAAAATGGAAAATGGAGAAGGTCTGAGAATCGGGGAGAAGAATTATCAGGGAAAACTGTTGGCATCATTGGTTATGGAAATACTGGATCAGCATTTGCTAAAATACTGGCTGGTTTTGATGTCACAGTCTTGGCATATGACAAATACAAAGATGGCTTTGCAAATGGGTATGTACGAGAAACAGAAATGGAGCAACTGGTTAGGTATGCAGATGTTGTAAGCTTGAATGTTCCCTTAACTGATGAAACCTTTCATTTGGCGAACGATGATTTTTTTAATGCATTTCAAAGATCGCCTTATTTTCTAACCGCCTGTAGGGGAAGAGTGACCGATACACATGCATTGAAAAGGGCTCTAAAATCTGGGAAGATCAGAGCTGCTGGAATAGATGTATTGGAGAATGAAAATCTTGATAATTATACGAAGCTAGAATGGGAAACACTTAAGTGGTTATTAGACCAACCCAATACCATTATCACCCCACATATAGCAGGATATAGCGATGAAGCCTACTACAAAATGGCCAAAATAGTGCTAGATAAGCTAGGATTCGAATAAACTTGGCAGGATTAGGGGATTACATTTCTATTTTTTAAGAAAGATTTTCTATTTTTGCAGACCTACAACGCTACAGTCAAACGTGGCGTTGTATTTTTTTTACTGCTTCTAAACAGGAAAAGTATGAGCGACTATGTAACACAGGAGACCTTCGACAAGATGCGAGAAGAGCTGCACAGGATGAAATCTATCGATCGTCCGGCTTCTTCAAGAGCAATTGCTGAAGCAAGAGAGAAGGGCGATTTGAAAGAAAATGCCGAATATGATGCAGCCAAAGAGGCGCAGGGTATGCTTGAAGCCAAGATCAAACAATTAGAAGGCGTGATCAGTAATGCTAAGATTGTAGATCCTGGTACGATTGATACCAGTAAAGTGACGATTCTAACCAAGGTAACCATTACCAATATGGCTACTAAGAAAACTGTGGAGTACCAAATTGTTGGAGAAAAGGAAGCTGACCTGAAGCTAGGAAAGATTTCTGCTAGCTCTCCAATTGGTAAAGGTTTGCTGGGTAAAGTGGTTGGCGAGGTCGCTGAGGTACAGGCACCTAATGGCATTATCAAATTCAAAATTGAAAATATCACGATTTAAGAATCGACCTTTTTCAAAAGCCCCATCATGTTTTTTCGTGATGGGGCTTTTTTTTTAGGATATTTGATAAGATAAAAATTAGCAACATGACCATCTTTTCCAAAATCATCGCTGGTGAGATCACATCTTATAAAATTTCAGAGAATGAAAAGTTCTTTGCTTTTCTCGATATTTTTCCTTTGGCAAAGGGGCATGTCCTAGTAGTACCCAAAATAGAAATAGATCAGTTCTTTAATTTGTCGGCCGATTATTTATCCGAAATATTATTGTTTTCAAGACCTATCGCAAAAGCAATAGAAAGAACATTCGATTGTAATCGTTGCGGGATTAGTGTAATGGGGTTGGAAGTTCCACACGCTCATTTGCACTTAGTGCCCATCAATCATGCAGACGATTTAAATTTTACAAGAGAGAAATTAAAATTGAGTCCAGAAGAATTACAGGAAATACAAGAATTGATTGTGTTTAATCTTTAATTATTTTTTTACCCTTCCTGGATTTTTAGCAATAAAATCATCCCATCCCTTTAAGCCCTTCACTGCTGCTCCAAGTACAGAAGAAGTTTGGTAGTGATGGCAAAGTGCCACTGCTAAAGCATCTGTGGCATCAAAATATTTTGGTTGTTCATCGATCATCAAAACCCGCTGTAACATTTTCCAAACCTGTTCTTTGTCGGCATTTCCATTACCTGTGATTGATTGTTTAACTTTCTTTGGCGAATATTCGGTAACCGTAAGTTTTGCTTGCATGGCAGCAGCAATGGCTACTCCTTGTGCCCTTCCTAATTTCAACATACTCTGTACGTTTTTACCGAAAAAGGGTGCTTCAATCGCGAAAGTAGATGGTTGATACAATTTGATGAGCTCCATTACTTTGGTGTGTATCATCTCTAAGCGGGCATAGATGTCTTTTTCTTGCGACAATTTTAGAACATCCATCAACAAAACTTGTGGTTGGTTGTTTTCAATACGTAACAGTGCAAATCCCATTACGGTAGTACCGGGGTCAATGCCTAAAATGATTTGCGACTTTTTGTTCATTAGGGTAAAAATAATCCTTTTCAGTGCTATTTTTCAATCTCGTGTCGTTAGCCGTTCTTTGCAATGTTTAAAAGCTTTATTTCTGTCTAGAAAACTTAAAATATTCCTGAATTATATCGTTGGCCCTGCACTTTTTGTGTGGTTATCTTTATCTATTTACGACCAGATAAAGCAACAGAACGATGTGCATCAGTCATGGCAAATGATTAAAGATGCATTTTATGGAACATCTAACTGGAAAATAGTTCTTGTAATTGTGCTCATGTTTCTGAATTATGGGATTGAAGCAAGAAAATGGCAGATTCTTATTAATAGAATTGAAAACATTGGTTTTGGGAAAGCGTTTAAAGCCACTTTAACCGGGCAAGCTTTTGCAATCAATACCATTAACAGATCGGGAGATTTTGTTGGTCGAATTTTATATTTACAAGAAGGTAATCGACTCAGAGCAGTTGCATTATCGTTGATTGGTTCCATGAGCCAAATATTAGCCACTTTTTTCTTTGGTTTCGTTGCTCTTGCCAGCCTAAAATTTTCTATGTCAAGTCAATTGAATCTATTAGTTGGACTCAGTGAGGTTTGGCAAAATGCACTGTTGATCACCCTTTTTATAGGCATTTTGGTGTTTACCATCTTTTATTACAATATTTCAATCTTTATTCAATTTGTAGAGAAAATCCCTTTTATGACCAGGTTTAAATTTCTGATTGAAAAATTAGAAGCCTTGCATTGGAGAGAATTAACAAGAATTTTATGCTTATCTGTTGCCAGATACGTTGTATTTATTGTCCAGTATGTATTATTGCTAAGGGTATTTGGAATGGAATCCGATTTATTGAATATTATGATGATGGTTTCGGTATTTTTTTTGGTGATGGCGGTGATTCCTTCCATTGCATTAGCAGAATTAGGTTTCAGAGGTAAGCTGAGTTTGCAACTATTCGGATTGTTGAGTTCTAATCATCTTGGAATAATTGCTGCCGCTGCAACCATTTGGATTATTAATTTAATCATACCAGCGATTGCAGGGAGTGTCTTAATTTTGGGTGTACGTTTATTTAAAAATAAACTGAGTAAAAAACAACTTGATTAAATCTTTTGAATGAACGGTTGGAGAAAATTGATATTATTTGTTTTATTGATTAGCTTTTCGCGAAGGCTAACTGCTGGAGACGATTTTTGTGGCATAAAGAATACGTGCTTCCAAGAGGGGGAGAGCATTTCTTTTGTAGTGTTCTACAATGTAATTGGGATGTATGTGAATGCAGGTGAAGCAACTTTTAATTTATCACTCGAGCATATTAATAATAAGGCTGCCTATCATGTAGTAGGTCTAGGTTCTTCCAATCCGAGTTACGATTGGATCTTTAAAGTGAGGGATCGTTATGAAACCTTTTTTGATACTTCAAATTTGCAACCACTCAAGTTTATTCGCAATATCGATGAAGGTGGTTTTAAGCATAGCGAGAATGTGAGTTTCAATCAACAAACAAACACCGCCGTAACCACTAATGGAGTATTCAAAGTTCCAAGTTGTGTACAGGATGTTTTAAGCGCCATTTATTACGCTAGAAATATTGATTTCAGTAGGCTTCAACCAGACGATAAAATTCCCTTCAATATGTTTATGGATAATGAGGTGCACAATCTCTATATCAAATACGAAGGGAGAGAAGTAATCAAAACCAAGTATGGTAAATTCAAAGCTATTCGATTCAAGCCTTTGCTAGTTAAAGGAACCATGTTTTCAGGAGGAGAAAAAATGACTGTATGGGTTAGTGATGATGCTAATCATATACCACTTAGAATTGAGAGCCCGATAGTTGTTGGTAGTGTAAAAGTTGACATGATGCAATATCGAAACCTCCGATATCCACTTAGCTCGAATCTGGGCGTGCGATAGGATCCTTAAAATTCCGATAACTTAAAAGTACTTTTGTGCCTGACCCCTTTTTCGGTTTGCAGAAGTGTGCAACACTCATTAAATGCATCGTGTTCGAAATATAAAAGGTAGTCTTCCTCAACTGCTTCTTGCAAAAACGATTTCTTTTCTTTTAGAGTAGTGAGTGGAAACATATCATAAGCCATGACATACGGCAGTGGTAAATGATTTAAAGAAGGTAAAAGATCAGCCATATAAACAATGGTACTACCCTTATATTGAATTTGAGGTAACATCATTTTATCAGTATGACCATTCACAAAACGAACACTTATATTTTCTGTAAATTTTGATATGCCAAGTTTGCCATCTTGCTCTAATCCACCTGTTGGTAAACTGATAAATTGAAGTTGTCCGCTTTCTTGAATAGGTAAAATATTTTCTTTTAAGAAGGAGGCTTTTTCTCTGTCGTTTGGTTCTGTGGCCCATTGCCAGTGTTGTTCGTTCGACCAGTAAATTGCATTTTCAAAAGCGGGCAAAAATTTATCGCCTACTCTTTTGATACTTCCGCCACAGTGGTCAAAATGTAAATGCGTTAGAAAAACATCGGTAATATCTGAACTGTGAAACCCATGCACAGCAAGGGCTTTATTGATATCGGTTTCTCCACTTAAGCCATAGTGGCCAAAAAATTTGGAGTCCTGTTTGTCGCCCACTCCATTGTCAACTAAGATCAAACGACCTTCATCTTCTATCAGCAAACATCGTAAAGCCCAAGTACACAAATTGTTTTCGTCGGCAGGATTAAGTTTATTCCACATGCTTTTTGGCACTACTCCAAACATAGCACCGCCATCTAGTTTAAATGTACCCGCTTCAATAGTATATAGTTGCATGATTAAGCTAATTCTGTTTTTTGTTTCTTCATGGCTAGTAGCAGTAATAAAAATCCTATTACAAAAAAGATAATCAATGCTAATACGGAGTTACGTTGTGAACCAGTTATTTCATTGATGTATCCGAAACTAAACATGCCAATGACGATGGCTATTTTTTCTGTTACATCATAAAAGCTAAAAAAGGAAGTAGTATCTTTTGTCTCTGGCATCAATTTGGCATACGTGCTTCTGCTGAGCGACTGAATACCTCCCATTACAAAACCCACCAATACGGCAAGCATATAGAACTGATAGATCCCATTTCTTGGAATGGTATAGCCTACCACACAAAGCACTATCCAAAAGAAAATGGTAAACATAAGGGCTCTGAAGTTGCCGATTCTTTCAGATAGCTTAGCAATTAAATAGGCTCCAGGAACTGCTACTAACTGGATGATCAAAATAGCAATAATGAGATTAGTAGTGGGAATATTTAATTCGCTTTTTCCGTAAAGTGTTGCAGCTAACATTATAGTTTGAACCCCCATATTATAAAAGAAGAAAGCAGCTAAATATCTTTTTAACACAGGTAATTCATTCAGTTGTTTCCATACCTTGTTTAATTCTTTGTACCCATTGGTTAGAATACTGCCTCCATCTCTTTTGTTTTCAGATGGTTTTCCATGAGGTAGTTTACTTAATGCCAATTGACCAAAGCCCCACCACCAAATACCCACTAATAAAAATGAGATCTGTGCTGCTTTGCTTCCATCAATACCAAAAGTTTCTGGTGACATAACAAATACGAAGCAAATGATTTGAAGGATGACGCTTCCAATGTATCCCATAGCAAAACCTCTTGCACTAACCTTATCTTGATCTTCAGGAGCTGCTATTTCAGGAAGATAGGAATTGTAGAAAACCAGACTACTCCAAAATCCAATGCATGCAATAATTAAGCAGCATAATCCATATACCAAGTTTGTTTTATCAAAAAAGTACATGGCACTACAAGCCAAACTGCCCATGGTACAAAAGAAAAATAGGAATTGTTTTTTGTTGCCTTTATAATCAGCAATAGAAGATAAAATGGGAGACATCAACGCCACAATAAAAAAAGCTATGGCAAGTGCGTAGTTATAAAGTGAAGTATTTACAAATTCTCTTCCAAAGATTTTGACAGTATCATTCAAAGTGGATTCATTTCCATCTCCTGTCACTGCCTCATAATATGCTGGGAAAATGGTAGAAGTAATTACTAGGTTATAAACGCTGTTAGCCCAATCGTACATGGCCCATCCGTTAATTACCTTTTTGGAAGCAGTTTGCATAGAGGTCAGTTTTGTGTTTTAAAGATAGGGGAAAGAACGCAAAACTGTTAGACCCTAGGGGCCAGATTAAAAATTGTATTAAATCAGAAAGATTAAGCTAAATGACCCGTATAAATGAGTATCAAAAGAATGATACCTGCGATGATTCGGTACCATCCAAAAAGACGGAAGCCATGTTTTTGTAGATAGCTGATAAAAAATTTAATAGCAATGATTGCAACTACAAAGGCAACTATGTTACCGATTGCAAGGATCATTAAATTGTTCGTATTGGTTAAAAGCTCAGGAGTTTCTTTATAGGCTTTTAGAAGCTTATATCCTGTGGCAGCTGCCATTGTAGGCACCGCTAAAAAGAATGAAAATTCAGCAGCTAAGTTTCTGGTTAGTTTCTGTTGCATACCACCGATAATACTTGCAGCGCTTCTGCTAGTTCCAGGGATCATTGCAAGGCACTGCCAAACGCCAATCATAAATGCTTTAGATAAACTAATATGCTCTTCTGTTTCAACAGTGGGTGCTTTGAAAAGTTTATCAATGAAAAGCAATATAAAACCACCTAACAGTAAAGTGATACTAACTGTTAAAGGGCTTTCTAATAAGGCATCAATTTTTTTAGAGAAAATAAATCCTAATACTAATGCTGGAATCACAGCAACAACTAATTTGATATAGAAATTCCATCTGTTTAATGGGAAGAATTTTTTCCAGTAGATCACAACCACAGAAAAAATAGCACCTAGTTGAATGGCTATCTCAAAGAGTTTCGTAAAATCATCTTTTGCTATTCCCATAAAAGAGCTTGCAATGATCATGTGCCCTGTAGAAGAAATAGGAAGGAACTCTGTTAGTCCTTCAATAATTGCAATGATGATCGAATCGAAAATGGTCATAGTAATTAAATAGAAGTTGAATTAAGCCTTTGGTTTTTTGAAGATCGCATAGATCTCTATGATCAATCCTGCAACAATCAAGATTGGTGCAATGGTAATACGGGTAGTGCTATATACTTCTTTGGTATCAAAAACACGTGGGTCGGTACTTTTCCCCCCACTCATTAAGATGAATCCAAGAGCCACTATCACGGCTCCGATCAACATCCATACTAAGTTTTCTTTTGCAAAAAGAGGGGCAGCAATTTGTTTTTTTTGTTCGCTCATCACAGATATTTTAAGATTGAAAGGTAATGGTTATTGGAAAATTATTGTTGTATGCTGAGTTAATCTTGTTTAATAAAGCTCGTCGAGTTTCATTTTTAAATATTTCAAAACTGCACGATGTGTGCTGAATACAGAAATGCCTACACCCAAAACAATCATCCCAAAAAACAGAATGAGGGTTAGGTTGATATCGCGAATAGCTTTCAAGGGTTCGAACTGACTTTCAGCCCAACCAATCAAAGTAAACAATAGTACGATCGCAATTCCAGAGCTAATCAAACCATTGATCACAGCCTGAATATTCATGGGTTTAGAAATAAAGCCCCTAGTAGCACCAACCATTTGCATGGTTTTGATTAGGAAGCGGTTACTAAACATGGCTAAACGAATGGTATTGTCGATACTGAAAATTACAATTACACAAAGCAATACAGCAACCACTAAAAAGATGAGTCCAATTTTAGAAGCCCGCTCATTTAAATCGGTCACTAAACTTTGTGGGTATTGCAATTCGGTAATTTGATTGCCATAGGCCGACATCAAATCATCAGATATCTTTTGAAGGCTATCCTTATTTACATAATTGGCTTTCGCATAAAAATCGATGCTTTCAGGTAAGGGGTTTGAATCGAGGATCTTGGCCCAGTCGTCGTTATTTTCTTTATTCCAGATCTGTTTTGCATTGGCTTTATCTACATAAACCACGCCTTTGGCATAGGGTTTGGCAGAGATGAACTGCTGAATTTGACCAATAGTATCCTTATTCATGGTGCGCAAATAGGCACTCATCCGGATGTCTTCTTTGAATGCATTACCTACTGAATTGATGTTCAGAAAGATCCATCCCATGATGCCCAAAAGAAACAAAACGAGCGCAACACCTATAATACTATAAATAAAATTGGGTTTACTGCGCTTTAAAGAAGATTTACCAACTACGGCCATAATGATACTTTTTTCCTTTCCCGGATTCAATTGCAAGCCGGGTGCTGATAGGCAAATGTAGGCTTTTGCCCGCTAAACACTTACATTTGCAACCATTCAAAACCCGATTTTACATCTGAAAATACTGCTTTAGCTCCGTAAATGGGTTAAAGATATGTTAGGATTGAACCGGGCTTACAACATAACACACTTGAACGCTTTTTAAAAATGGAATACGACTTTAGGAAAATTGAGAAGGATTGGCAAAAAAAATGGCAGGATAACCATGCCTATCGCGTTAGTAATACAAGCGATAAGCCAAAGTACTATGTGTTAGATATGTTCCCTTATCCAAGTGGAGCAGGTTTGCACGTAGGGCACCCACTAGGCTATATCGCTTCTGATATTTTTAGCAGATTTAAAAGACTGAAAGGTTTCAACGTGTTGCATCCAATGGGATATGATGCATTTGGTTTGCCTGCAGAACAATATGCAATTGAACATGGTGTGCATCCGGCAATTAGTACACATAAGAACATCGACACATTTAGAAAACAGTTAGATAATATTGGTTTTTGTTTCGATTGGGAAAGAGAGATTCGTACCTGCGAACCAGTTTATTATAAATGGACGCAATGGATTTTCTTACAACTCTTCAAAAGCTTTTTTAATCGCGCAAAACAGAAAGCAGAATCTATTGATGTTTTGATCGCTTCTTTTGAACAGGATGGAAACAGTATACATCCATTTCCTGCAGCTGTGAATTATTCACCTGCATTTTTTACTGCTGCAGAATGGAAAGGATTTTCAGAAAAGCAACAGCAAGAAATATTGATGAACTATCGCTTAGCATTTTGTGGCTTTGGTGAAGTGAATTGGTGTGAAGCACTTGGAACTGTTTTGGCGAACGATGAAGTGGTGAATGGGGTGAGTGAAAGAGGAGGCCATCCAGTGGTGAAAAAGAAATTACGTCAGTGGTATTTAAGAATTACAGAATATGCAGATCGTTTGCTAGAAGGCTTAGACAGCGTGGCTTTCAGCGATTCTATGAAAGAAATGCAAACCAACTGGATCGGAAAAAGTTATGGTGCTGAAATTGATTTTGCCATCAGCAGCACTGCAACAGCAGAAGCATTAAATCTTAAAGTTTATACTACTCGTCCAGATACCATTTTCGGTGTTGACTTTATGGTGATCGCTCCAGAACACGAATTGATCGATCAAATTAAAACTGCAGAACAACAAACAGCAGTGGATGAATATTGTGCGTATGTGAAAAGTAGAAGTGAAAGAGAACGTCAGGCCGAGAAAAAAATCAGCGGATGTTTTACGGGTGCATACGCCATCAACCCTTTTAACGGAATACAAATTCCTATTTGGATCTCTGAATACGTTTTAGCAGGATATGGTACTGGTGCCATCATGGCCGTACCATGTGGGGATGATCGTGATTATAAATTTGCGAAGCACTTCAATATTCCCATCACCAATATTTTGGGTGATGCATTCAATGGCGAAGAAGCAAATGCTACAAAAGATGCAACATTGCATAATAGCGATTTCTTAGATGGCATTATAATGCGTGATGCAATTGCAATCGTCAATAATCGCTTAGAAGAAATGGGCATCGGTAAAGCCAAAGTAAACTATCGCATGCGCGACGCTGCATTTAGCAGACAGCGCTATTGGGGCGAACCATTTCCAGTTAAATGGAAAAATGGAACTGCCTATCCTTTAAACGAAACTGAACTGCCATTGCTTTTGCCAGAGGTTGATTCTTATTCTCCTGGTCCGGAAGGCGAAGGTCCGTTAGCAAATATTCCAGAATGGGTGGCACAAGAATTAGAAACCAATACCATGCCTGGTTATGCGGGAAGTAGTTGGTATTTCTTACGCTATATGGACCCACACAATACCGAATCATTTTGCGATCGGAAAGTGAGTGATTATTGGAATCAAGTGGATCTTTATATTGGTGGTACAGAACATGCAGTTGGACATTTGTTGTATAGCCGTTTATGGACGAAAGCCTTGTACGACTTAGGTCATATTGGTTTTGATGAGCCATTCAAAAAGTTATTGAATCAAGGAATGATCCAAGGTTCATCTAGATTTGTATATCGTTTAAAAGGCACATCTACTTATGTTTCATTGGGATTAATCAACGATTTTGAGACGGTCGATAAGTTACACGTAGATGTAAATATTGTAGATGGGATTGAATTAAATACTGCAGCATTTAAAACATGGAAACCAGATTTTGCTACTGCTGAATTTCAATTAGAAGACGGAAAATATATTTGTGGTACTGAGGTTGAGAAAATGAGTAAGTCGAAGTTCAATACCGTGAACCCTGATGAACTAGTTCAGAAATATGGTGCTGATACTTTTCGGATGTATGAAATGTTCTTGGGTCCGGTTGAACAGAGCAAACCATGGGATACTAAGGGAATAGAAGGAGTGCATCGTTTTATCAAAAAACTGTGGCGCTTATTCTATGATGAAATGAAGGGCAAGGTTTGGAATGAAGGTGTTGCAACTGCAGAAGAATTAAAAGTGTTGCACAAAACCATCCGCAAAACAGAGGACGACACAAAACGTTTTAGTTTTAATACTGCTGTGAGTGGATTCATGATCTGTGTGAATGAACTAGCAGATCTGAAATGTAATAAGCGTTCAGTATTAGAACCATTATTGATCTTATTAACGCCATATGCGCCGCATGTTTGTGAAGCACTTTGGTCTGAGTTGGGAAATACAGGATCTATACTGGATGCGGCATACCCAGCATTTGAAGCAAAATATGTGACAGAGTCATCGAAAGAATACCCTGTGAGCATTAATGGAAGGGTTAGAACCAATATCAATATAGCTTTAGATGCTACGGCTGATGAAGTAGAAAAAATAGCATTGGAGAATGAATTGGTACAAAAATGGATGGAGGGCAAACCGCTCAAGAAATTCATTTTTGTGAAGGGTAAAATGATCAATGTGGTGATTTAATCACGAATTTTTTAGATATAATAAAACTGCTCCGGAAGGGGCAGTTTTCGTTTGTGTAAAATTCCCTCGAATTACCGCTGCATTTATTACATTGCTGCACCAAAATTTATGCTATGAATTGGAAACATGTATTGCTTACTGCACTGGTGGGTTCTTCATCCCTTTTTGCAGGAGCTCAGAAAATCAATTTTACGCAGGCCGATTTGCTTGCTAATAAAACACCTAAGAATTTTTTAAATAGCCTGCCTCAGGTGGTGAAATGGGTCGACGATGAGCACGTGATCTTAAATCTGAAGGTCCATCCAGATTCTTCTTTTAAAAAACAACTATTAGACGTTAAAGCTGGAAAGTTTAGTGAATGGAATGAAGGCACGAGCACAGTTGTATCCGCTTCCGCAAAGCAGATCGTTGTTAAAGAAAACGACTTGTTTTATAAAGCAAACGGAGTTGAGAAAAGATTAACCAACGATAAAGTGGAAGAGAAGAATCCAACTTTTTCTCCTGATAGCAATTTTGTGGCTTACACAAAAAACAATAACCTCTATACTGTAAATATCAGCACAGGGAAAGAAAATCAATTAACCACAGATGGCACTAGCACTACTTTAAATGGTTGGGCTAGCTGGGTATATTTCGAAGAAATTTTTGGCCGACCAACACGCTATCGTGCTTTCTGGTGGAGACCCGATAGCAAACAATTAGCATTTATGCATTTCGACGAAAGCATGATTCCCATGTTCCCTATTTACAATAGTGAAGGGTCACATGGTTTTGTAGAAGAAACACGCTATCCAAAAGCAGGCGATAAAAATCCAGAAGTAAAAATTGGATTCATTGCTCCTGAAGGCGGCGCAACAGTTTGGGCCGACTTTAATGAAAAAGATGATCAGTATTTTGGATGGCCAGTTTGGAAACCAGGCACTAGCAACTTGTTGGTGTATTGGATGAACCGCGGACAAGACAATATGAAAATGTATGATGTAGATCCAGTGACTGGAAAGAAAAAAGAGATCTATGATGAAAAACAAAAAACATGGATCGATCTAGAAGATCGCGTAAGTGGTAGAGTAAATTTCATCAACAACAATACACAGTTTATCATGCAAAGTGATAAAACTGGATGGAATCATTTGTATCTATATACTAGCGATGGCACATTAAAAAATGCGATCACTTCTGGAAACTATACTGTTACTGGAATTAAATATATTGACGAGAAAAATGCGACTGTATATTTCACTGCAAGAAGCCGCGAGAACACTGCTAGGTCTGACTTCTACAGTGTTAAGTTCACAGGTGCAGATTTAAAAAGACTAACTTTTGGTGAGTACAACCATAACGTGAGTCTTTCTCCAACAGGTAAATATTTTATCACTACTTATAGTAATGTAACTACTCCTGCAAAAATGACTTTGGTAGATACTAAAGGAAAAATTATTAAAGAGTTGGGCGATGCAAAATCTGAAGAGCTCGAAAAATATAATGTAGCAAAAACCGAATTGATCCGCATTAAAAGCGCAGACGGATTATTTGATTTACCAGCCATGGTAACCTGGCCCATGAATATGGATCCAAATAAAAAGTATCCAATGCTCATCAGCATCTATGGTGGTCCAAATGCAGGAACCGTCATGGATGGTTGGAACTGGTCTGCAAACCGACAGTTTTATGCAGAAGAAGGGATGATTCAAGTTGCCTTTGATCATCGGGCTAGTGGTCATTTTGGAAAAGCCGGTGTGAATTATATGCACCGCAACCTTGGCTATTGGGAAATGGAAGATTATAAGACCATGGCCAAATGGTTTATCGCAAACGGACAAGCAGACCCAACCAAAGTATGTATCACTGGATTTAGTTATGGTGGTTATATGAGTTGTTATGCTTTAACCTATGGTGCTGATGTATTTACCCATGCAATGGCAGGAGGAAGTGTGGTTGACTGGCGTTTGTATGATAGTCATTATACCGAGCGCTTCATGGACACACCAGAAGAGAATCCGCAGGGTTATAAAACAAGTAGTGCATTGACCTATGTCGATAAATTCAAAGGCACACTGCAATTAGTGCATGGCACAATGGATGATAACGTACACATGCAAAACAGTATTCAATTGGTGCAAGCTTTACAGAACAAGGGTAAAGATTTTGAATTTATGTTGTATCCAGGTGGCCGACATGGATGGGGAGGTGCACAGGGCATGCACTTCGCTAATTTAAAAACCAAGTTCATCTACAAATACTTGTTAGAGAAACCAGTTCCGAAGGGAGCGTTAAGATAAAAGATAAAAGATAAAAGTGAAAAGAGGAGGAAGGAGTGAGGGGTGAGAAGTGAGGAGTGAGGAGTGAGAAGTGAGGAGTGAGGGGTGAGGAGTGAGGAGTGAGAAGTGAAAAAGAAATTTATGGGTCCTGCTTTTGCGGGACCTTTTTTTCATTTATACCTAGTAAATTTATGGAAGAGGGAAATGCATGCATCTTACTAAAAACATCTGTATGAAAATGAAATGGTGGGTAATGTTTTGCTTATGCATTGGTTTGTTTTCCTGCTTGTATAGAAACGAAAAACCGCCTAGAAATAACCAAATTGATAAAATTGTATTTGCTACGGGAGAATGTAAAGGAACTTGTGCTATGCAGGCTTTTGAAATAGATAGTTCACTTAGTTATAAATATTTTGGAGGTAGGCATGCTATAAAGCTGGGGTATTATACAGGTTCAATCACAAGAGATTTATGGGATTCGATTAATGCAAAATTCGAGAAGGAAAATTTCATCAAATGGGATAGCAGTTATAAAGAAAGTTTCGATACTTGGCCTGGAGAAATGGTTCTTTATCATTCAGCTAAAAGAAAGCATATACTATTAATGGATAGCGATTTGCCAGACAGTTTGCGCAAGCTATTTTATTGGATGGCCGAAATTCCAAAGAGAATTGTACTTATACAAACCAAAGACAGTCTACAGTTTGAGACTTGGGTTCAAAATGGATTTCCAAGAATACAGAACTTGCCAATAAATAAATTCAATCCACCTTTCAGGAACTAGTAAAATCTACTGTCTTTAGTTTATTTTAATCTACTCTCTCCAACTTTACAGTTACATTTAGTTTGTAGTGAATTCAATTTTTCTACAGAATTCTTTCTTTAATTAGACTCCCACTTTAAAATCACAACCATGAACCGTAAATCATTTTTTCAGAATGCTGCCATTCTTGGTGGTGCAAGCATTTTGCCTGCTAATAGTTTGTTTGCTCAGAATATAGCAGATAATGGAATCGATAAATTATCGGATGCAAACGGGATTTTTATACAACAACCTCTACCTTATGCGAATAATTTTCTAGAGCCTTATATGGATGAGGAAACCATGCACTTGCACTATACATTTCATCATGGTGGCGCCATGAAAGCAGCAAATAAGGATATGGAAATGATCCGCAAAGCGATGGATACGAATAACTTTGAGACGGTAGATTATTATACAAAAAAACTGGCCTACCATTTTTCGAGCCATGTATTGCATAGTATTTTTTGGACGAATCTTACAAATAAAAAATCCATTCCAACAGGATCATTATTAAAAGATATAGAAAAGAGCTTTGGCTCATTCGATAAATTAAAAGCGTATATCGCCCAAACTTCTAAAAATGTAGATGGTGGTGGCTGGGGAATCTTAGGCTACCAACCCTATGCTGATCGGCTTACCATACTTCAGTGTGAAAATCATGAGAGGCTTACCCAGTGGGGCGTTGTGCCAATTTTGGTGATAGACGTTTGGGAACACGCTTACTATCTAAAGTATAAAAATAAACGCAGTGATTTTGTGGATGCATTATTCAATATCATCAATTGGGATAATGTCGCAGAACGATTAGAGACTGCAAAAAAATTAAGATGAGCTGTTATTTAACTGGGTCAATTGTCTTTCTTTTTGATATGTGAATGATGTAAGATTTAAGCTTCATTCTGTATCAATACTCCCATTACTATATTGGAACTTTAGAAAAAAAATCATGGATAAGAATATTGTTCCAGTTCCAGAGCCTAAATATCTATTAAGCTATCCACCCAAAGAAGACATTTTTAGAAAGAGTACCAGAAAAGTTAATATTGAGCCGGAAGACCCAGTAGTGAAAATTATTAGCGATCATAAAATCGGAGATTTTGGCCTAGATGTTCCTGGCTCAGAACTAGATGATGCTGATGAAGCTATTGGAAATGAGGACGAAGAAAATAATTATTATAGTCTTGGTGGTAACGATTATGATGATCTCGATGAAAACAGCCGCGAATAACGGAAATGGAGTAATGGCAAGTTTATTCCAAACTAAAAGGGCTCCTATTTATTTATAGGAGCTCTTTGTTTTATTCAAAGTCTTTGATACGATCAGAACTAATAACAACTTTGCCAAAAACCTGGGGATTGTTTGCATAGGAAATTATACAAGATGCAATGGCTTTCGCCGAAACTGATTGATATTTTTTTAAGGGGCCGACTAACACATAATTAAGTACTTCATTGATTCCAGCGGCTATTTTTTCTCCAGCACGATGCTCTTTTCTTTCTCCTGTTATTAATGCAGGTCTAAAGATGAGCAGTTTAGGATAACCAATATTGCTCAATAGCTTTTCCATTTCTGCTTTAACCCTGCTATAAAAAATGAAAGAATCCTCCGCAGCACCCATCGCGCTGATCACCAAGAACCTTTTACTTCCCGCAGCGAACTGCAATTGTGCAAACTTGATGGGATATTCTAAGTCAACTTTTTTAAACGCTTCCTTAGTCTTTGCTACTTTAATGGTAGTACCCAAACAACAGAAAACATTATCTGCTTCTACGGTTCCCACATAGGTATCAAAATCTATTATAACCTCTTTTAATTTGGCGTTTTGTATTCCTAAAGGTTTTCTACTATATACATAAACCGTATGGTAATCTTCTGATTCTAAGAGAAGATTCAATAAATGCCCCCCAGTTAAGCCCGTGGCTCCGAGTAAAAGCGCAGATTTTTGTGGCATCTTCTTTTTTTATCAAAGCTATGGATTAAATGTATTTTGTAGTTTTGAATAGTATGGCCAACGATAATCTTAACAATTCACCTGAAAATTTAAGTCCTGCCGATAAGGAATTCGAGAATACGATCAGGCCAAAAGAGATTGATGACTTTTCGGGTCAACCTCAATTGATAGAAAACCTCACCATTTTTATCAAAGCGGCAAAACTGCGTGGGGAAGCATTGGATCATGTCTTGTTTCACGGCCCCCCAGGATTAGGTAAAACCACTTTAAGTAGAATTGTTGCCAACGAATTAGGTGTCAATATCAAAGAAACATCTGGACCGGTTATAGAGAAGCCAGGCGATTTAGCCGGTTTGTTAACCAATCTGCAACCAAATGATGTATTATTCATCGACGAGATCCATCGTTTAAGTTCTGTGGTAGAAGAATACCTCTATGCGGCGATGGAAGATTTTAGAATTGATATTATGATCGATTCTGGTCCGAATGCAAGAAGCGTACAAATTAATTTGAATCCTTTTACATTGGTTGGTGCTACTACCAGAAGTGGTTTATTAACTGCACCACTTCTTTCTCGTTTTGGAATAAAAAATAGGTTAGAATATTATAATGCAAGCACGTTAAAAACCATCATTGAAAGAAGTTCTTCGATCTTAAATACAGAGATCAGTTCTGATGCAGCTGGAGAAATTTCTAGAAGAAGTAGAGGAACACCACGTATTGCAAATGGTTTGCTACGCAGAGTTCGAGATTTTGCACAAGTATTGAATGATGGCATCATTGATCTGGGTATTACACAGCATGCATTAAAGGCACTGAATGTAGATGAACATGGGTTAGATGAAATGGATAATCGAATCCTTGCTGCCATTATTGATAAATTCAAAGGCGGACCTGTAGGCCTTACCACCATTGCAACAGCGGTGGGTGAAGAGTCTGGCACTATTGAAGAAGTGTATGAACCATTTTTAATTCAAGAGGGCTTCCTGCAAAGAACACCAAGGGGTAGGGAAGCAACTTTAAAAGCATATAATCATTTAGGTAGGGAAGTTGTTCAGCGAGGTGGATCTCCAACGCTTTTCACTTAAACAAAAAAGACCTTTCAGGTTTATCCGAAAGGTCTTTTTTGTTTGATGTATTCCTTCACTAAGGTGCTACCAATCTAAATCCATTTCCATGGATATTTACGATTTCGATATTGGTATCATCTTTTAAATACTTACGTAATTTGGCAATGTACACGTCCATACTTCTTCCGTTGAAATAAGTATCGCTACCCCAGATTTTTTTCAAAGCTCTTTCACGTGGAAGTAGGTCATTCTTATGTTCTGCTAACATTTTTAATAACTCGTTCTCTTTTGGAGAAAGGGTTTGTGTACTATCATCGTGTTTTAGTTCACGCAGTTTTGGATTGAAGTGATAACGGCCTAAATCGAATTCGATATTATCGCTGATACGGTTATCTTCTTCGTTGCGCTTCAAGATCGCTTTGATCTTTAAAAGTAATACTTCACTGTCGAACGGTTTGGTGATATAATCATCAGCACCTAATTTATAGCCCTGGATGATATCGTCTTTCATGGTTTTTGCACTCAAGAAAAACAAAGGCATATCCAAATCCACATCACGAATTTCTTCTGCCAATTTAAATCCATCCATATTTGGCATCATCACGTCCAACAAACAGATATCAAATTTTTCACGCTGAAATGCGGCCAAACCTAGTCTGCCATCTCTTTCCAACGTTACTTCGTAATCGTTTAATTCTAAGTAATTCTTCAAAACCATACCTAAATTGGTATCGTCTTCGCACAACAAAATTTTACTTTTCTTATCTTCCATAAAGGGTTATTTATTCTTCAAATAAAGTTAAAACAAACCCATTTCACCGCCTAATCAGCTCAATCTTTTGTTAAAAAGCAGGAACGGTAAATCGGGCTCGCTGATTCACCACCCTAAGTTCCGCTAATTTTCTGGGATTGCAAGTGCATTTGTATTGTGTGATCCCAACTATTTTTCACATTTATTTTTGGTAATGCCTATCAATACTTAATTTGTAAGCCTAAAAATTCTTGATTATGGCAGACCAATCCAAATTTATTACAGCAGTACAAACAGGGTATCAATTTAAAGGCGATCATGTTAAGATTGGCTGCGGCATGTTGAATGGTGAAGTAGTTGGAGAAGCTGATGTTTTTCTGCCATTGAAAACAATGAACCGTCATGGTTTGATTGCAGGTGCTACTGGTACTGGGAAAACAAAGACTTTACAAATGATTAGCGAACAGCTGAGCGATAATAGTGTGCCTGTTTTATTGATGGACATTAAAGGCGATTTAAGTGGGATTGCAGCTGAGGGGGTTTTGAATGATAAAATCAGTGAGAGGGCTAAGAAGTTGAATGTGGTTTTTAAACCTGCCTCCTACCCAACAGAGCTGATGACGCTGAACGATGGGAAAGGAGTACGCTTACGTGCAACGGTCTCAGAGTTTGGTCCCGTTTTATTGAGTAAGATCCTTGGATTGAATGATACACAAGGTGGAGTTGTAGCTATGATCTTCAAATATTGTGACGACAACAAAATGCCTTTGCTAGACCTTAAAGATTTTATCAAAATATTGCAATATGTTGGAAACGAAGGGAAGGCAGAGTTAGAAAAAGATTACGGTAAAATATCTACAACTTCTACAGGAACTGTTCTTAGGAAAGTAGTGGAATTGCAACAACAAGGAGCTGATGTTTTTTTTGGAGAGAAAAGTTTTGAAGTTGATGATCTTATGCGAATAAGCGATGATGGAAGAGGAATGATAAATATACTTCGCGTAACTGATATGCAAGACCGTCCTAAATTGTTTTCAACTTTCATGTTGCAACTCTTGGCCGAATTATATGCATCTTGTCCGGAAGAAGGCGATTTGGATAAACCCAAATTGGTTTTATTTATAGACGAAGCACACTTAATATTCCAAGAAGCTTCTGATGCTTTATTACAGCAATTAGAAACAGTTATCAAACTCATAAGATCTAAAGGAATTGGCATCTTTTTTTGTACTCAGAATCCTCAGAATATACCAGCATCTATATTGAGTCAGTTAGGAATGAAAGTTCAACATGCATTGCGTGCATTTACCGCAGCTGATAGGAAAACGATTAAACAAGCAGCAGAGAATTTCCCTGAAACAGAGTTTTATCAAACAGACGAGTTGCTTACCCAAATGGGTATTGGCGAAGCTTTTGTTACACTATTAAATGAAAAAGGAATTCCTACGCCGTTGATACATACTATGCTATGTTCTCCTTCAAGCAGGATGGATATTCTAGCCGAAAACGAAATTGATTCATTGGTTGCCAAAAGCAAATTGGTTACTAAATACAAGGAGGTTCTTGATGAAGAGAGTGCTTACGAAATTCTTAATGCAAAATTGGCCGAAGCGGCCGAGAAACAGCAAGAAGTAAAAGCTACAAAAGCTGCTGCTAAAGAAGAAAGCTTTTTCGATAATCCGATCGTTAAGTCGATGGAACGTACTGCTGCTACCATTTTAACCAGAAGTTTGTTAGGTGCTTTGGGATTGGGAGGTAGGAGTAGAAGATAAATTCTTAATTAGAGAATGGTTAGTTTGCCGTTCTCTTCAATTTGAATGATTTGTTCTGATTCTAAGAATCGTAAAGATGTCCAAATATCTTCTGCAGAAGTTGGACTACATTCTAACATAACTTCTCCAATGGTACTTCCTTTGATTGCAAGTGATTTGATTTTTTCAGAGATCAACTCAAAGCTTTTTGGAGTTAAAGCCGTTTTTTTTCTGTTTAAACAATTATCGCAAGTACCACAATTTTTTGCACTTGATTCTCCAAAATAGGAAGTAATGATATTACTTCTACAGGTATCAGTAGTTTGAATGTATTGAAGCATTGCATCTAATCTTTTTTGATACTGCTTTTTTCTTTTATGATACAAGTCTTGGTCGATGTGCAAGAATTCTGCTGGTGCTCGATTCAGCGAAAAATATATTTGTGGCTTTTCTTTTTGAGGAAAGTATTCGATGATGCCAAATTGATGCAACTTGATCAATTGAATTTTAATTTCTTCAATCGGTGTTCTTAAAATCCGGGATAGTTGCTTTTCAAAAATTGCTGTGCGGTTATCGTAAATACCCTGATATGTACGAAGTAAAGTTTTTACAAGGGGATCCAATTCAGAGTAACTCAATTCAAATGTGTAGAGGCTGTCTTTATCCACCATGAATTGGACTCTTGCTGGCAAGAAAATATTTTCTGATAAATTGCAATGACCTTCTTGTTCTAAAATTTTGAGGGTATTGTTAACCAGATAGGAATCGAGCTGAAAATTCTTTACAAATTCTTGCAGGTCAAAATCAAAATATTGCAGTTCTCCCGTGCCAATTGGTAACTGTAAATAGTTAGCAAGATCTTGGTATATTTTTTTAATACTTGTTATTGGCGGATAACGCTTGTCTGGCATCGATTCTAAAGCTTCTAAATCGGATGAATGATAGATTAAAACTGCGTAAGCTTTTTTACCATCTCTCCCAGCTCTTCCTGCTTCTTGATAATAACTCTCTAAACATTCTGGTGCATCATAATGAATCACCGTTCTTACATCGGATTTGTCGATACCCAATCCAAAAGCATTGGTACAAATCATTACACGAATCTCATTTTGTATCCACGCATCCTGTTTCTCTGTTCTTTCTTCCGATGTAATTCCGGCGTGGTAATAGTCTGCACTTACTTTATTTAATTGCAGAAGTTCTGCCAACTCTTTGGTTTGTCTACGATTATTACAATACACAATACTAGAACCCGGAACAGCTTCTAAGATCTCTAATAGTTTGTTGATCTTGCTATCAACTTTAAAAACACTATACGAAAGATTGGGTTTTTCAAATGATTGTTTAAAAGTCGTTGCACGTTGCATTTCGAGTTTTTGCAAAATGTCTTTTTGCACCTCAACAGTGGCTGATGCAGTAAGTGCGATCATTGGGATCTCAGGCAAAGATTCTCTGATCTGTGCAATGCGTAAGTAAGAGGGCCTAAAATCGTATCCCCATTGCGACACGCAATGCGCTTCATCAACAACGAGCAAACTAATTTTTAGATAGGGCAGGAGCTCTTTGAAGAGTTTGGTTTCTAAACGTTCTGGCGATAAATAAAGAAACTGATAATCGCCTTCAATGGCGTCTTGAAGAATGCATTTAACTTCGAAATAGCTCAATCCACTATGAATGCTGGCAACGGTAATGCCTTTGTCTTTCAGGTTTTCTACCTGATCTTTCATCAGAGCAATCAATGGACTGATCACTAAACACAATCCCTCCATTAATAATCCAGGAACTTGAAAACATATCGATTTGCCGCCACCTGTGGGTAATAATGCAAGTGTGTCGTTCCCCTTTAATACAGCCTCAATGATTTCTTCCTGCATAGGGCGGAAGGATTCATATTCCCAGTATTCTTTTAATATTTCATGAGGGCTTAACAACATGCTGCAGAAAGGATTTAAATAACTTTTTTAAAGTTTAGTCGAACTGAATTAATTGCAAGAACCACATCACTTAATGCCATTGTGAGGGCGCCAAAAGTTGGACTCAAAAAACCAAAAGCTGCAACAGGGATGGCCACTATATTATAAATGAAAGCCCAGAAAAGATTTTCTTTAATGGTGATATAGGTGTGCTTCCCTAATCCTAATGCAAGTGGAAGATTTTTTAATCCGTGGTTCATTAAAACAACTTGCGCACTTTGCATGGCAATATGAGAAGCATCGCTTAATGAAATACCTACAGTGGCTTTAGCAAGTGCAGGTGCGTCGTTGATACCATCACCAATCATTGCTGTAGGTTCATGCTGATTAAATTTTTCAATAGCTAGCAATTTCTGTTCAGGTGTTTGTTCCGCCAGCCATTCATCTAAATGTAAATAGTTTGCAACCTGTTCACATTTTTCTTTTTTATCACCACTTAATAAGATGGTTCGAATCCCTTTTGAACGAAGCATTTCAACCACTTGAACAGCTTCAGGTCTAATTTCATCTGCTACATCAATCCAGCCAATCAATTCAGTATTGCGCGTGATGTAAACGTTGTGTGAACGGTCTTTGCTAATATCTTTTACGGCTCTGTATGAAACAGCAGAATAAGAATTTCCAGCTTTGTCAGTAGCTATCATACCAAGTCCCTTTTGCTCTTCAATTTTTGCCCAACGAACATCATCTTTTATTTTCCATTCTTTGGCGATACATTTAGCAATGGGATGTGTTGAATAACGTTCAAGTGAATAAGCAATTCTTTTAAATTCGATGGAAGCTTCTTCGCTTTGATCGATCGAACGATATTGTTGAATGGTAAAATTTCCCGTAGTTAGTGTTCCGGTTTTATCAAAAACCACCTGCTTAATATCTTTAAAGATCTCAAGGCTCTTCGCATTTTTGAATAAGATACCGTTTTTGGCTGCTCTGCCTAGTCCAACTGCAATAGCTGCAGGCGTTGCAAGGCCCATGGCACATGGACAAGAGATTACTAATACGGCAATACCTCTCAACAAACTCTCACTGAAACTTTGGTGGCCAAAAAAATAATTGACTAATAATGTTACAAATGCAATGCTAATTACAACAGGTACAAAGATGGCACTGATCTTGTCGGCCAATTGTTGCACAGGTGGTTTTTCTGATTGGGCTTCTCGAACTAGTTTTAAAATATTTGAAAGCACAGTATTTTCTCCTACAGCAGTAATGATGGCTTTTAGAGTACCTTTTTCATTTGTACTTCCTCCAATTAATGAATCGTTCATTTTCTTTTCAACGGGCACGCTTTCGCCTGTGATAATAGATTCATTAATGCTCGCTTCTCCCCATAAAATTTTGCAATCCATCGGAACTGGTTCACCTGAATTGATCAATACAAGATCACCCACTTTTAATGTTTTGCTTTCTACAGGAAAAATATGTTCTTGGTGTTGATCATCGTAGGCGATCATATTCGCCATTGACTTTTGAGAAATCGCTAATTTTTTAAGGGCTTGTTGTGTAGTTTCTACTGATTTGTCTTCTAGCCAATTTCCCAAGAAAACCAATGTAATAATGGTTGCAGCGGTCTCATAAAAAAGATAGTGTTGTGCATCTCCAATAATAGTTCCATATAAGCTATATCCAAAAGCTGCAACAGAACCCAAAGCGATCAGTACATTCATGTTAGGGATTCCTTTCCACAAACTATGGATCGCACTACGACCAAAAAAATCCATACCTACCAGAAAAACTGGAATTGTTAGTCCGAGTTGTACATAAGGATCCATCAAAAAATGAATATGTACACCTGGAATCATATGAAGCATCAAAGGAGCTGTAAAAATGATACAGAACATAAAACGCTGCAAGTGGTTTTTAAAAAGTTTTTTCGATTTTTTAGAATCAGAGGCTTCACCTGTTTCTACATGATAACCCAGTCCTTCAATACCCTTTGCTAGATCTGCCTTTGAAGTTTCTTCGATCATTTCAAAACTCACATCTCCACCTATGAAATTCACTTTCACCTCTTTCATGCCTTTTTCTGTGAGGAATTTATTTACAGTAAGTGCACAATTTGTACAACTCATTCCTTCAACTTTCCAATTCACTTTTTCCATGGGAGCTTTTTTTTGCAACACTGGTTGCCTTTATTTGAGGCAAAGTTACTAAATGCAAGAGGGGGCTGCTTTCGAATAAGGGATATTATTTTTACATCATTGTGTCATAAATCAAAGAAATATAGACAGGGCTTGCATTTCAATTGGTTCTATATCTTTGCTACATGGATGCAATTTATGAGCTGCCACAAATCAAAGCTGTTGCAAAAGCCCTCTGGAAGGAGGGAAAGGGGCATAAAGTATGGATTTTTCATGCTGGTATGGGTACAGGAAAGACGAGTTTTATACACGCCCTCTGCGAAATACTAGAGGTGAAAGATACTGTGAGCAGCCCTACCTTCTCGATTATTAATGAATATGAGAGTGCCCAAGCAGGTACTGTTTATCATATGGACTGGTACCGTTTGAAAGACGAGGAAGAAGCCATCCAAGCTGGAATTGAAGATGCCCTTCTATCTGGAAATTTGTGTTTAGTTGAATGGCCTGAGAAAGCTGCAGGGTTATTGCCTGAAAACCCGTTTGAGGTTTTTATGGAAATACTTAACGAGAAGATGCGTAGGATTTATACGGAACGTCCTGAGGATTAATGAATTTGATCAAAGTGAAAGCTAGTTAAGTCTGCTTCAAATCAATTAATTTTATAAGAAAGAAATCATCACCTCTGTTTAACCAATAAAAAATGGCTACAACCAAACCATCCATCAGTGCCTCATTCCAATTCGAAACCATGGAAGAAACTTTGGATATCAAACCTCAAGGTGAAAAATTATTTATTGGCATCCCAAGAGAAATTGCATTTCAAGAAAATAGGATTGCCTTAACACCCGATGCAGTTGGAGTTTTGGTTGCAAATGGGAATCACGTTCAAGTTGAACATAAAGCCGGCGAGGGTAGCAATTATTCTGATCAAGATTATGCAGAAGCAGGTGCAAAGATCGTCTACGATAAAGCAGAGATCTATAAAGCCCCCATCCTTGTAAAAAGTGCGCCACCAGTAGAAGAGGATTTACCTTTTCTGCAAATGAATCAAACCATCATTTCACCGATACATTTATCAGCGCTCAAAAAACATCATATCGAAACAATGATGGCCAAAAGGATCACGGCGTTACGTTTCGAAAATTTTAAAGATGATAGTGGTACTTATCCTATTGTTCGAAGCATGAGCGAAATAGCAGGTAGTGCTGTGATGCTGATTGCCGGTCAATATTTAAGTAGTTTTAATAAAGGCAAGGGCGTATTACTTGGAGGTATCAGTGGTATTCCGCCAACTAAAGTAGTAATTGTTGGTGCGGGCATTGTTGGTGAATTCGCAACTAGAAATGCATTGGCTCTTGGTGCTTCTGTCAAAGTGTTTGATAATAATGTTTCGCGATTAAAACAATTACAAAATAATTTAGGTCAACGTATCTGGACTTCAGTTCTAGAACCAAAAATTCTTTCTAAGCAATTAAAGACTTGTGAAGTTGCAGTCGGAGCGTTGAGCAATGAATTTGGAAGAGCACCTGTAGTAGTGTCAGAAGAGATGGTTGCAGCTATGCGTTCGGGTAGCATTATCATTGATGTAGCAATTGATAGGGGCGGATGTTTTGAAACGAGTGAACTTACGAGCCACGAAAATCCCACGTTTGTAAAACATGGTGTGATTCATTATTGTGTGCCAAATATTCCAAGTGGTTTTGCTAGAACTGCTAGTCAGGCTATTAGCAATGTATTGATGCCATTGATCTTAGAAATCAGTGATGAGGGCGGGTTAGAAGAAATGGTATGGCACAATTTTAATCTTCGGGAAGGAATTTATTTATTTAAGGGTGCATTGACTGATATTTATATTAGTCAGAAATTCGATCTGAAATTTACAGATCTGAATTTGCTTATAGCTAGTAGACGATAATCAAAGAAACTATTATTATGAGTGATGTATATTCTGGTGTAAATAGTTTTTTGAATAACCAAACATTATTGGGTGCGTTAGTATTGGTAGTATCATTTGGTTATTTTTTTTATCGGAAAAGTAAAATTCATTTTCGTATTAAATCGCACAGAAATAAAGAGGGTGTTGTAGTACATAAAGCCGAGCATAAAGTTTGGATATTTGGGAAATGGGAATCTGATTATCTGGGTATACATTCAAAAGAACAAACAGAAAAAACAAGGGCGCTATATATTTTAATGGGTTGGAAGAAAAAAGAAAGTGAGCCATCAACCGAAGAAAAAGAGGGGGGTAATTTCACCTACGAATATTATTCTGGAGAGAAAGTAAAAGAATTGGAAGATAATTTATTGAAGCGAGTGGACAATGTATAAGAAAGTGAAGAGTGAAGAGATAAAAGTGAAGAGAGGTGAGTAAGCTGGGAAGTTAATAATCTCTTAACTTATCCTCTAATTCGCCTCTCTTCACTTTTATTTTTTATCTATTATCTAAACAAATTTTGTAACCCCTGGAACTGCAATAGGGTAATATCCGTCTGGGCCTGGAACAATTGGTGTTGGGGCATCCCAAGCATATACTTTTGGATGGATGTCAATGCCTGAATTGATGGCTTTATCCCAAGCGATCACTTGTCCGCTATAAGTTGCCATTCTACCAAGTATCGAAGTCATGGTACTAAATGCACCATTGTCTGCATCCGCAAATTTGTATTCGCCTTTTACAATTGCAGCAAATAATTCATCGTGTTCTGTTTGGTAAGGATTGTTTTCACCTTTCATATCGTATTGATAAATCGGGTTGCCTTTTGAATCAACTATTTTACCTGCACCACAGAATATTTTTCCTTTTGTGCCAATCAACAATTCATCTACTTTACTAGAGGTGCCGGGTATATGGCGACATTGGCTATTCAAAATAGAACCATCGGCATATTGGTACTCTACATAGTGGTGATCAAATATTTCTCCATTCTCTTTTCCTTTACGCACTTGCCTTCCACCCATACCTTGAGCTTTTACCGGGTAGCTACCTTTAAACCAGTTGATCACATCAATATTGTGAATATGCTGTTCATTGATATGGTCGCCACAAAGCCAATTAAAATAATACCAGTTACGCATTTGGTATTCCATTTCGGTCTGACCAGCTTTACGTGGACGAACCCAAACGCCATCATTATTCCACCATGCTTGAGCAGATGTGATATCGCCAATCATGTCTTTGCGTTTGAATAATTCGCGGTAAGAATTTTGGTAATGTCTTTGTAAGCCTACTACTACATTTAGTTTTTTCTGTTTTGCAATTTGTGCTGCGGCCAACACTCTTTGAATACCTGCTGGATCTGTAGCTACAGGTTTTTCCATGAATACATGTTTGTTTTGAGCAATAGCTTCTTCAAAATGTATTGGGCGGAAACCAGGAGGAGTTGTAAGAATCACAACATCAGCTAATGCGATGGCTTTTTTATAAGCGTCAAAGCCAGTAAATTTTCTATCTTCTGGCACATCAATTTTTTTCTCTAAACCTTTACCATCATTTTTTGCTTCTTCTAATAAAGACTTCAAACAATTATCTAAATTATCTCTAAAAGCATCAGCCATTGCAACCAGTTTTACATTCTGTTTGCTCATCAAAGCTTGTATAGCAGCGCCAGTCCCGCGGCCACCGCAACCTACTAACACAATTTTTATTTCATCACCAGCGCCAGAAAAATAATTGGCTCTTGAAATAAATGGAGCAGCGATTAGTCCGCCTGCAAGAATAGAACTGTTCTTCATAAATTTTCTGCGAGAAGCATGGTTAAAAGCATCGTTAGACATAACTATTATTTTTAAATGTTTATAGACCCAGATAGTTTTTAAAAAATTCATTGATGGATTCTGCGGAGGGCTGCAATTGTGGTCGTACCAATCTGATACCCACATTTTTTGCCTCTGTTAACCACCATTTACTTTTTGGGATCTGCGGATCCCTTCTATTCCAAGCTGGCTCAGAATGAAAACGTTTTGCTGAACGAAATGCTGTTCCAGATTCCATAAAACTGCCACCACGCAATACTTTCGGATATTTCGAACTATTCACTTCAGTTATAGGATTCTTTGCATTCTCTTCTAATTTCGAATATCGTTCAGGATCATAATGGTCAAGAGTCCACTCCATCAGGTTACCCAAAATGTCGTAGAGTCCCCAGGGGTTTGGTTTTTTTTGTCCCACTTTTTCATACTTATCATCACCCGATTCTAGATCCCATGCATATTCACTTAATTTGGATTTATCGTTACCAAAAAAATACGCAGTAGTGGTACCTGCCCTACAAGCAAATTCCCATTCTGCTTCGGTTGGTAATCGATAAAAGATCCCTGTTTTTTGATACAACCACCTGCAATACATAATGGCTGCACGCTGACTCATACTATTTGCTGGATAGCCACCCTCTTTACCCATACCCCAACTAAGATCAACGTATTGCGGACTAGGCCGTGTTATTGCGTCAACATCTGAGTTCATACTAGTTTGGTCGTCCTTCAAAAAAATATCAAACTGATCACGAGTAACTTCATAAGCACTCATCCAAAAAGCATCGACCTGAATTTTTTTCTGAGGGCCTTCATCGGCTTCCCTTTTAACTTCAGCACTAGAACTTCCCATGACGAAAGACCCTGCTGGAATGGGAACCATTTTAAACTTTTGAGTGCTGCCTGTAAGGAGCTGTTCGTAGGCTTTAAATTCAATTGAATTTGTTTGTGCAATCAATCCAGTAGAAAGAATTATCGTAGTAGCAATCAACGCAGTTTTCACGAAAAAAATTTATCAATCAAGTTAAGTATAAAATCGACTGTCGACAATTTCTTTTATTAGGTAAAACAACTATAGCTTTTCCCAATACTGTTTAAAGCCGCTGGTCTGATAAATTACTAATTTTTCGTTTTCGAGACTACTTATAAAAAGCTCTGCGTGCAGTTTATTACAAATCCACTTAGATTCATTGATTGATAAAATGCTGCAAGCTGTGGCCAGCCAGTCGGCCGTTGCACCATCCTTTGCTATCACAGTAACATTGCGTTGATAGCTTACCCCATAACCAGTTCGGGGATCAATGATGTGCGAATATTTAAATCCATTGTGTTCTATGTATTGATAGGCATCGCCTGAAGTAGCAACTGAGCAATTGGATAGTAACAGTTTTCGATTCATTAAGTCGTCGGTGGTTTCAGGAACATTCACCCCTACTAACCAGCCGAGGAGTCCGGGTGCAGCATTTCCCATACAAATATCGCCGCCCGCATCTGCAAGAGCTGCATCGATTCCATTTTGATGTAAGTAATTGATCACTTTCTGAGCAATATATCCTTTGGCAATTCCACCAAGGTCTAGTCGCATGTTTTTATTCGGGATCAAAACTTGATGCTCCGCATCGTTCCATAGAATATTGTCTAATCCCACCAGTTCTTTTGTTGCCGAAACGGTTGTAGAATCTGGGAATAAACGCCTTTTCCTTTTTATACGCCATAAAGCACTCAATGGACCAATGCTGATATCAAATGCGTGCAGGCTTTTTTCATAGGCTTCTCTAGATAGCACTAAGAGTTCCCATAAGGCAGGCGAGCATGATTGATAACCCTTATCGGCATTGATTGACAATTTGCTTAGTTCGCTAGTACTGTCGTAATCACTGTAGATATGACTGAAAGAGTCGATCAATGAAAAACAATGATTGGAAAGTGTTTGCGCATTTAGACTATCGGAACTAACAATGATGAGATTAAAAGGAGAGCCCATTTTGTTTTGAACAAAGTGGAATTTCTTTGATTGACTGCTTGCGTTCATTGAAGCAAGCAAAAAAAGGAATATGAAAATATAATTGCGCAAGGGCTTTTAATTTAGAATCTATTGGTTAAATTTAATGACTAATCATTAATATATGGAACGCAGAAAATTCATGCAGCAAAGTTTATTAGCAGGGGGATCACTTCTTGCAGCCTCTAATGTGATCGCATCTGAAAAAAAGCAGGATCATTGGGATGATAGCACAGCATTTAAGTGTAATTATGCCATACATGATGGTATGTTTAATAATTTGGCGGGTAGAGATTTTATAGAGCAGTTGAAATTCGCGTATAGCGTAGGTTTCAGGGCTATGGAAGATAATGGAATGATGGATCGAACACCAGCTGAGCAACAAAAAATTGGAGATGCGATGGCGAAACTTGGCATGACGATGGGCGTGTTTGTGATCAATTATGATAACTGGCCCTTGAGTGTTTCTATGACTAGTGGTGATAAAACTTGGAGAGAAAAATTTGTAACAAGATGTAAGATGGCTGTAGAAGTTGCAAAGCGAACCAATACAAAATATATGACAGTAGTGCCTGGTAATTATGATCACACTAAATCGCTCGACTTTCAGTTAGCTAATGTGATCGATACATTAAGAAGGGGCACTGAAATTTTGGAAAAAGAAAATTTAGTGATGGTTTTAGAGCCATTAAGCGATACACCGGAATTGTTTTTAAGAAGATCTGATCAGAGCTTTGCATTGTGCAGATCTATTAATAGTCCTTCTTGTAAAATTTTATTCGACATGTATCATATGCAAAGAAACCAAGGTGATATGATCCCGAATATAAATAGGGCATGGGATGAAATTAGCTATTTTCAAATTGGCGACAATCCCGGAAGAAATGAACCAGGTACTGGAGAAATCAATTACAAGAATGTCTTCAAACACATACACAATAAGGGATACAAAGGAGTGTTGGGAATGGAACACGGAATTCATGGTCAGGGAAAGGATGGTGAAATCGCACTGATCAAAGCGTATCGAGAAGCAGATTCATTCTGATAAAAAAAGGAGTCCTAATTTCTCAGGACTCCTTTTTTTTATTTAATTGCTTTTCTTAAGAAAGACCATTGTTTCAAACAGTCTCTAGCATCAACTGCTGGATAACCCAATACTTTTTTTCCATCTTCCACATCACTGATCACACCAGACATGCCTCCAATTAATACACCATTGCCAACAGTAACGTGATCTGATACACAAACGCCGCCTCCAATGATCACGCCATCGCCAATGGTTACAGAACCCGCTAATCCACTACTGCCTGCCATTAAACATGATCTGCCTGTTTTGCTATTATGACCAATCTGCACTAGGTTATCAAGTTTGGTACCGTCACCGATAATAGTAGAACTGAATTTTGCGCGATCGATACAGGTACTTGAACCAACTTCCACATAATTGCCGAGTACAACGTTTCCAATATGTGGAATCTTTACAAGCCCACGTCCATCCGCACTTGGTCTAAACCCAAATCCATCGGCACCGATTGTAGCGTTTGGGTGAATAATACAATGATGTCCAACCACACATCTTTCGCGAACAACTGCTCCAGACCAGATGATGGTATGATCACCAATTTTAGTTTGATCAAGAACTGTGACATTAGGATAGAGGGTAACTTCATTTCCAATTATAGCACCAGCACCAACATAGCATCCTGCACCTATGCGCGTATTTGAACCGATAGTTGCTGTTGTATGTACAACTGCAGTTGGATGTATGGCTTCATCAAAAATGGGGGCATCTGGAATAAACATTTCCAATAATTGCGCCATTGCTAGATCGGCATTTTTTACTTTGATAAGCGCCTTATTTTCGCCAGGTTCTATTTCGAATTCTTGGTTAATGATTGCAGCACATGCTTTTGAACTTCCCCAAAATTTTAAATATTTTTTATGGCCGATAAAACTGATTTGGCTATTAGAAGCCAGTTCTAATTGTTCTGGTCCGGTTATAAGCGCAGTAGTATTTCCAATCAGCGTTCCTTGAAGAACTGCATTGATCTGTTCGATGCTAAAAGATTTCATGGCGGGCAACATTATCAGATGTAGAATTTGATTTTTTTAAAGCTAGGAATTAATCGGCCTCACAGATCCTTTTAATTTCTTCCAAGATAGGATTCCATCCTTTTCCGTCGTTCCAAGATTCTTGATACCTTTTTTCGCCCTCTGCAACTTTATGATAGTCGCCCTGCGTAACGGTAAATTGAGTAAAGCCATCCTTCTGATCTAACTGATAGGTAACGGTAAGATAGTTTTCAGGGATGTCTGGTATGGTTGAATTAGGATCGAATACGGTATACACCAATACTTGATTGGGGATGAGTTCTATGATTTTTCCTTTCACGAAAATCATATCCATGCCTTGGTACTGACCTTTCCACAAAAGTTCAGATCCTATTTCCCAATCTGAAACAGTTTCGCAACCAAACATATATGCAGGTGTGATTTCAGGATTAGTTAAGGCATCCCAGATGGTTGCTGCTGGTGTATTAATTTTGATCGTATTTACGATATTCAATTCTGAAGACATACTTTTTTGTTTAAATGATTAAGCGGGTAAATGAAATAAGGCAATTTCTGCTCTTGAACCAAATCTGAGGGGAAGAAATGTGGTTCCAATTCCTTTTGATACATACATTTTAGGATCATCCTTATTTTCTTGGTACCAACCTTTCACATATTTACCACTTCCGAAAGGTAGGAAAGGGGCAAATCCAAGTAGGTTAATTTGTCCACCATGGGTATGCCCCGAAAAGATATAATCAACTTCGTGTTTATTTTCTTTTTGATGGTTAATGATCTCCTTGGTATATGCAGGGCAATGGTTAAGCACTAAGTGATAATCGCTTTTCTGATGATTTTTCATGGCATTAGACACATCTGAATTTCCTGTAACATAGTCATCAACGCCTGTGATCGAAATGGTTTTATTTTTTATTGTGTAACGTTTGTTTTCGTTCAACAAAAGAGTGCCATTATTTTCTGCATATACTTTACTGAGTTCTTTTTTGTCGACAAAACCAAAATATTCCCAGTTACCCATGATTGCAACTTTTGGAATATGGTTATCAATCAATAATAGAAACTCATGTAATAAGTTTAGTTTTCTAGCTTTCTCGATACTATCACCTGTAATGATGATGAGGTCTGGTTGTAGATGGTTGATGTTTTTAGCAAGGTTGAGATGCTGGTACCCAATACTTTTTAAGTGTAGGTCAGAGATCTGTATAATTTTGATATTATTCGAATCTTTGGAAGCGGTGCCCAAAAAAAACTCTTTGGTTTCAATCACATATTTTTCAAACCAATAAGAATCGGTTAAAAAAATTGCCCCAATTGCTAGTGCTGTTCTTGTTAAGAATTTTCTTCGAGAAATGCGCATACGGATGCATTGTTGCTACTCTAAGTTAATTGAAATTTTTGAGTAATAGAAGTTGATTCAATGGCAAATACCTTATTTAACAATCGTTCTGAAAGTAAGATTAATTCTAGGTTGAAATACTTTCTTGGTAGGGGGTAATCTGTGCAGCCAATTTGTTTGAGTATAACCAGTCATAATAAGCAGGCTTCCATGTTCCAAAAGAAGAGATACTACTTCTTTTGATTCTTTGTGTTTAAAAGAAAATTTTCTTTCTGCTCCAAAACTAAGTGAGCCAATGGCACCATTCTTTTTTAGGTCCTTTTCTGCATCACTATGCCAAGCCATTCCTTCTTCGCCGCTGTGGTACAAATTAAGTAAGCAGGAATTGAAAGTTTCTCCAGATTCTTTTTCAACTAAAGCTTTTAGTGCAAACAGTTCTTTTGTCCAAGGCAATGCTTTTTTAGTAATATTTGAATAAGCATATTCAAAAGCTTGATCTCCATACCAAGCCACTTTGCGTTTCGTGATAAACCTCTTTCCAAAAATGATGGCTTCATCATTTCTCCATTCAATAGAGTCAAGCAATGTTTTATAAAAATCATTGGCCGACTCATTGTTCATGATTCGGCCATAATAATTTACAATACCGTCAAATGGCAATAAATTTAGAGAGCCATCAGTCTTTGTTTCGAATAGGTTCATTTATACGCCAAATTGACGAAGATGATGATCTGTGTGTTTATAAATACCAATGCCCCAGTCTTCAGGTTTTAATTTGCCAAAAAACGGATGGGGGTGGGTAGTACATTTTGCAGTTCCACCTTCAGAAAAATTTTGCATCAAAGTTTTTAAATTGGCTTTCTCTTTTTCAAAGTCAGTGGCATTTACTACAACCAACTCTTTTGCAGTTGGAGCATTTTTCCCAAAAGGCTTTTCGTTTGTATAGATTGATTTTAAAAAGCCGCCAATCAATTTTCCGATTAAAACTCGATCAATATTCAATTTGCCAGATCCCATCATCATACCAGCAGCACAATGTGCCAACATTTGGGTTACACTCATTTTGCCCCAGAGTGCTTTAGAATCTGGATTTAATTGATCAATTCTTTGTAATAACTCTTCGTTGGTTGTGTTATCGAATAAACTTTTCATGTTGAATATAATTATTTCGAATGTAGTGATTTTCTATGTTTCAAGCTGTCTTGAATCATTTTTTTTAAGACAGGCATCTTGATGTCTTCTAATTTTTTTACAGTGATACATCCCTTATCTGTTTTGTGTTTACCCAATTCAGATAAATATTTATCTCTGTTTTCTGGATTGATAGAAAGGTAAAAAACCAATCCGGTTGTACGGGGCGAAAAAGCAATGATGGGCATATCCCCTTCACGGCCACTTTCATACACGTAATGGTAAGAACCAAATCCAACAATGGATGGTCCCCACATTTTGGCTTCAAAACCAGATACAGATTGCATGAGTTCAATTACTTGAATGCTATCTGATTTTTTAACTGGGTCTTTTACTGCATTAACGAAATCTGAAACGCTGGCAATAGTTTCTGTAGTTTTATTTTTTGCCATAAAATTTAATTTTTATTTGCCATCAATTTTCCCCCTAAATATCCCATTGGTATATAGGCAAGGATAAGATCAACTGCAATAAACCAAGTTGGCGAATTGGGTAGTTCTCTGAAATTTTCAATTCCTCCAACTAAATAAAAAATTCCAATCAAAATGGCTAAAAATAGGTTCTTAGATGCAGCCATTTTCGCAGTGATCATTGCACCAACTAAAGTGCCGATGGCGTGCGCCAAAAACGGAAGTAAGAAATGTTTGGGTTGATACAAATGTAAGTTGGCGTTAATACTCTCCATACTGGTAACATTAACGCCAGTAGGTGGGGGAATGATGGAACTGCTCATAATTACAATTGCCATATTTACTATTCCACCAACTACTAAACCAACAATAACAGCTAAAACGTTTTTAAGAGTGGGATTCATAAAACAAGTATTAAATGATAAATATTAATTTGTTATTTGGTTTGATCTACTTCGTGCACAAATTCAATCACACCTTTCATAAACACTTCCTGATCATCCCACATAGACAAGTGACTTCCATTGGGGCAATAGAGGTATTTTCCTTTCTGAACTAATTTGCTTTGTTCTTCCATTGCTTTGGGATCCATGGTGTCGTGTTTCGCTCCAATCATTAGTGTGGGTATAGCAATTTCTTTCAAACGATTTTTAATATCCCAATTAGCTAATCTTCCACTGATACCAAATTCACTAGGCCCCTGCATCAGGGTATAAATTTCTGGGTTAACATGTTTCATTGTACGGTTAAACCCATCGGGCCATTCCTTTAGTCGGCATAGATGTTCGTGATAAAAATTTGGAATCAGCAATTCCATATACCTTGGATTGTTAAAATCTTTCTTTGCTTCTAAAGCCTTGATCTCTGCAAGCACTGCGGGGTTCATCTGTTTGGCCAAAACCTCTTCGGCATATTTAGCATATTCAGAAGCACTGGCTACCATATTAGCAACCAAAACTGCTTTCATATTTTTCTGGTATTTGAGTGCATATTCCATTGCTAGGATTCCACCCCATGAATTACCAAGAACATAAAAATTACTACTATCAGCATGAATAGCTTTGCGTACTTGTTCTACTTCTTCTACAAATCGTTCAGTAGTCCATAAGCTGCTATCTTTTGGTTGGTCGCTATAATAAGATCCCAATTGATCGTATTCATAAAATTCAAAACCTTCTTTTTGAAAAAATGTTTCAAAGCACTCCATGTATTCGTGCGTCATGGCAGGGCCACCATGCAATAATAGGATCTTGATTTTTGGATTAGTACCAAAACGCTTGGTCCACACTTTAAAATTCCCAACTGGGGTTTGAATAGGAATCATTCTTACACCACCCGACTCTATCGAATCGCCATAGCTGAAATATGACTTTTGAGAATTTGTTTCGGTATTAGTTTTTTGGTTGCAAGACAATACCAAGATTGCCATTACCAAAATGCAAAGTGGGCGCATCAGAAATAGTTTGATAATCGATATCCTAAGTTGCTATTTTTTAATCAGAACACATAATAAATTTTCCTTAAAACGAAGTAAGCTCATGCTTCAAATAAATTGCTTCGTCGAATGGATTAAATGGATAGGATGTCTTGTATTAACTGCTTACATCTCAATACAGTAGCTTATTATTTTTTAATAATTTTTGATAGAACCCTCTTTGCGTTTTCGCCCATTATTTTCCCAGCTTCTGATTTCGTGAAACCTTTTGATTGCAGGGCCTCATTGAGTTTCGGGAATTCACTGTATTTGCTTAATACTGGTTTAAAATTGGCATCCATATCTGTGCCTATCCCAACATGATCTATACCTACTACATCAACAAGTCGTTTAATATTATCGATATATTCCTCGAAACTTTTATTGAAACCGGAAGGCCATGCGCCAATTACACCACCCGTATCTGCAATGAGTTTTGCATGTTCTTTAGAAATAGCACGTTTAGCAATGGGACGGTCTGCTTCCATTTCAAGCATACTATGAGATAAAATGATGGGAGCTTTAGTAATAGCTGCAACATCTTTGGTTGTTTGATAAGATGCATGAGCTAAGTCGATCACCATACCTAGTTCATTCATTTTTTTGATCAGTTCTCTTCCAAAAGGAGAGAGTCCATTAAAATTAGCATCAGCAGTTTGCAAATCACCAACTTCGTTAGGAGCATAGTGTACCAATTGAATGGAGCGAACACCATCTTGATAAGTTTCGGCTAATTTTTCTAAACTGCCTTCTAAAAAATCGCCGCCTTCAACAGCAATGAAACAAAGTGGTTCTTTATTATTGGGTCGAAGTTCTTTGGGATTTGTAGAAATAGGTAACCCAACTGCATGCAGCACCGATTTCAATTGTGTTATTTGATCTTTATAAGACTTCCAGCCTTCACCAGTGGCATATTTGCCAGTAACTGTAATTCCTGTTGCCGTTGGTTTTAATAAACCAGCATCTGCTACAATGGCAAAGAAAGCTCCAGTAAGATGGCCTTCTTTCATACTAGTTAAGAGTTTGCTGATTCCAGCATCAGCATTGTCGCCAAAATTTTTCTTTGCAAAGTTCCATCCAGGGTGACTATGTAAGTCGAAATAAACTGGCTCTGTGTTTGATCCAATATAATCAGCAAAGGAATTCATCGAAAAAAACGGACTTGCTGCAGCAACCGTCATAGCTGTTCTGATAAAATCCTTTCTGGTTTGCATAATAGTATTTGATATTTATTGAAATATTTGAAAGTATTTCTCGCGGTTGTCATAGACTACCCATATTTGGATAGCTAGTAGAACAAAAACTAATGGCAAAGTAGCAGGCTCATATAATATATGTGTGAGTATAATGCCAACCATTATTGGGAATAACATGATTGCTGCAAATGCCCGAGTTCTTTTAAAAATAAAAAGTAGCCCTCCCACCATTTCTACAACAGCCAATAAAGGGATTAACCAACCTATCTCTTGAATTGCAAGGTTTATCTTTATCATTTTTGCAGGAAGGTTGTATGGGATAGGAATATAATTGAAGAGTTTATTGGCGCCTGCATTTATAAACATTAGTCCGTACAATAAGCAGAGAACAAATTGAATTTTATTTTTCATGTGGTGAATTTATCTTGAATTTAATATTTGCTAAACAGATCTACTAGAAAAGATACCCTAACTTTTGAAAATGCAGGCTCCTTATTTGATCAACTTGTGGGATCCATCGCAGGTGGGGTATCTTTTTGAAAGTCCACAAGTGCAATCCGCAATGCCTTTGCCATTGAGAATTTTTTGTAAATAGCTTTCAATTCTTGTTTCCCGAGTTTTAGTTTGTTTTGGTGCAGAAAAATGCATTAAGTAGGCCCTTTGGCGGCCAGGTGTTAAAGCGGCAAATGCCTTTTTCAATGCCGGCATTGCATTTAACTTTTGTTGAAATTCTTCTGGAATGGGATATTCGGAAGTTTTTTTAAGTGTCACTTTTAAACCAGCCTTTTCAACTTCAATTGCTTCAAATAAATATGACTTTAAATTAGTAAATCTACAATCGAGCAGTATCATTCTCAATTGCTCCATTTCTTCCCGCCAGGTTTTGGAGTTATTAAAAAACTTGTCAATTTCATGAGTCATTTTATAACATAGGTTTTGTGGCTATCAAAACATTTATTTTTTAAATTTCGAGTAGGAAGATCTAATCGAACCTTACTTGGTAGAGTTCCGTTCAATTAACTCAGATTTTAAGATAATGTTTTCATTGAAAATCTTTATCTTTTTCTTTTCTAAACTTTTAAAGAGAATTATTGCAGCCTGCTTACCCATTTCAAAGGCAGGCTGAGTAATAGTTGTAAGTGATGGATTTAGTAATGCTGCTGTTCGCAAATTGGAAAAGCAAATTATTTTTTTATCTTTTGGGATATTAATATTTAATTCGTTACAAACATTGTATGTCGTAAGTGCTAGTCTTTCAATAGATGCAAATACGGCATCTGTTTTTATATCTGATTGAAAAAGATCTTTTATTTTCTGAGCATTATTAGTTTCATCAGAATCACAAACTATAATTCTATTGGGGTTCTCAAGTATATTATTTTTCGCAAGTGCTTCAAGGTATCCTTGTTTTCTTTTGTTGCAGATTGACAAATTTTCTGAAGCAGATATAAAAGCAATATTTTTACATCCCTTTTTAATCAAATGCTCTGTAGCGTTGAATCCGCTTGTGAAATCATCTGTTGTAACTTTTGCGGTCTCGATTTCGTGACATACTCTGTCAAAAAACACAACCGGAATCCCTGCATTAATCAAATTGTTTATATGGTCATACGATATGGTATTACTTGTAAGGGAAATGAGAACACCATCAACTCTACCATTTGTAAGATCTTTTAATATGGAGGCTTCCTTTTGAAAGTCGTCATTAGTGCAATAGATCAACAAGTGGTAATCTTTTTCCTGGGCAACAGTTTCTGCCCCACTGATGGCTTGGATAAAATAGTTGTTATTGAGTTCAGGGGCAATTAGCGCAATGGTCTTGCTTTTATGATGGCGCAGAAACCCAGCATAAGGATTTGGGCTATACCCTATTTTTTTAGCATATGCTACAACCCGCTCTTTTGTTTCTGTGCTGATTTCGTGACTGTCTTTTAAGGATTTTGACACAGTTGAAATAGATACCCCCAGTTCTTTTGCTAGATTTTTCAGATTTATATTCGGCATATTTCAGGGATTATTAAGCAATCTCGGACATAATAATACGAAATTGTTACTTCCAAATTGGCTAATAATTCAAGAAAACGGGCTGACTTTTGATTTCTACTGGTTAGAATATAGGGGCATCCTTCAAATTATTTTAATTTTTAATAATGATTTTTTGCTCTAAAAAAGGGATTCGTTTAAATAGCGCAGCATCATTTTACTAGCTTTTTGTAACGAGTCATTGCTTCAATAAAATAATAATCTGCATAGGTAAGAGGTACATCAATCTCTGAAAAACCTGGCCAATTTCCAACACTATGTTTTAAAAGAAACCCCCCATTTTCTCCTGGTTTAGCTGTGTAAACAGGGGAAGCTAATGCTTTAATAATTTTTTCGGAAGTCTTAAGATATAATAGTTTGTTTTGTGAATCTGTATATGAACTTAATTCAATCAATGCAGATGCGGCTATGGATCCAGCCGATGCGTCTCTATACGTTGCTGGTATATCAACAGTGTTAAAATCCCAATAAGGAATTTTATCAGCGGGAAGATTGGGGTTGTCGATAATATAGTGTGCAATTTGATTTGCAAGAGTTAAATATTTTTTTTCTTTTGTAAAACGATACATCAATGTATAACCATATAGGCCCCAAGATTGTCCTCTTGCCCATGCAGAAGCATCTGCATACCCCTGTGCAGTTTTTTGACCAATTACATTTCCTGTATTTGGATCGTAATCAACTACATGAAAAGAACTATGATCTTTTCTGTAATGATTCTTCATAGTAGTATTTGCATGTGTAACTGCAATTTTATAATAGGATGAATCGCCCGAAACTTTTGTTGCCCAAAATAGCAATTCCAAATTCATCATATTATCAATGATAACTGGGAATTTCCAAGTTCCATGATCCCAACTTTTGATACAACCAATGGTAGGGTTGAACCTAGTTGATAGAGATTTCGCACTAGTAAGCAAAATAGATTCATATTCTTTTGATGGGAATAATCTATTGGCATTCCCAAAACTGCAAAACATCATGAATCCAAGGTCATGGGTACCTTTATTGTTTTTTTCAACCTCCAATAGTTTTTCTCTATTTAATGCTTCATGTAACAGAGCGGTATCCTTTGAGTACTCATAGAGATAAAATATGGATCCTGGATAAAAACCACTTGTCCACCAAGTTGAACTACTGGTTTCCAGTTTTTTGTTTCCTATAAAAGTTTTGGGTAAAACACCAGCAGGAAGATTTTTTCCAAGGACTTTGTATTGAGTTACGGCCTTATCTAAGGCATTATTAATAACCCCGATTAATGAAGGATCTGGCTTAAAGCTATCTTGTTTTTGAGCTGGTATAACTTTACTAATCGAAAGACATATAAAGATCAATAGTATTGCCGTTTTATTTTTCATGATGTCATTTTTATATTTGAATATCCTACAAAATCAAAGTTAATATTTAAAAAGCCACACTCAAGGTGTGGCTTTTTTTCTTCTTGCTATTAATGAACGACCAAAATTTTAATCAATAATCTTATCACTAGCAGGGACATTCGTGGCAGCACCACTATATCCGATATTTTGGTTGATATGTCCATCTGCATTTGCCAGAATTGCATTTTGTGGAATGGGCCATAATACATGGTATTGACTCATTCTGAACTGATCTCCGTGTACTGTGATGAAATTTGTTTTATAAAAAATATTCTTATCAAGAACTCGATCAACCATAAAGTTTGAAGTAGAGAAGTTGGCCAAACTATAAGTCTTGCCATTGAATGATTTACCAGTTTTTGCAAAGATAAAAGCCATTCTTGTCAACTCTGTTTTACGTGGTTCTTCCCAATATAATTCACGAGCTCTTTCATTCAATAAAGTATTCATATCTACTTGTCCTGCAGTATAAGGGGCACATTTTGCTCTTGTTCTTACTGCATTGATATCAGCTGCGGCACTTGCTGCATCTCCTTTCCATAGATAAGCTTCAGCTCTTAATAGGAATGTTTCAGCTAAACGAAAAACATACCAATCTGAGTGACCACCTTGCATCGGTACATTCTCTGTATCCGGAATAAACACTTTGTAGTGAGGCCAAGGGTACCATCTACGTAAGGTATCATCACAAAGCATTTTGCCAGTAGGCCCTTTTAAACGTAGACGTAAACCGTATGCTGTATCAACACCTTTTAGTGCTGGGTTATTATAACGAAGGTTTTCAGGATATAACCAGTTACCAGATGTTGAATCGTGGCGAAGGTCATTTGGATCATCCCAAATTTCTAAATAGTGATAAGGTGTATTACGTGCACGACCAATTCCTCTACCGTAAATATTCATGATATCGATTTCTACTCCACCAGAAGCAGTCATTCCAGTTTTTCCAGCAGGAGTAAAGATGGTAGTGCTAATTGATACGCCTGGCAAACACTGACGCATAATCCGGCTACCACTAGTTCCTCCAGTTCCACCATCTAGCATAGAACTGATAAATGCACTTGCAGTACCTAAACGGTCGGTTACAAGGAAAATGGTTTCTGTATTGGCAGATGCTGCTTTATTATCTGGGCGGTGTAAATCCCAAGTAACATTTTTATTTACGAGGCCTGCATCCACACCAAAACGACTTGTCATTAATTTATAAGGACCTGCACTAATAACAGCAGAAGCAGAGGCAATTGCATCATCAAACAAGCCAAGTGCTAGATTGATTTTGGTAAGTAAATGATAACAAGCTGCGCGGTTTACATCACCTTTATCAGTAACCCATGGTACTGTTTTTACAGCAGTTTCTAGATCTGCTTTCATTTGAGCCAATATCACTTCACGTTTAACGGTAGTGAAATCTACTTTTGCAGTGGTTACCTCTTTTGTTGGACAGGGTACATCTCCAAATTGATGCGTTAAGCGATAATAGTCATACGCTCTATAGAAATAAGCCTGACCCATTAGCACTGCTTTATCAGCATCTGTAATGGCTGCGATACCTGGTAATCGAGATATAATAGTATTGGCCATTCGGATACCAACATATTCTTGGTTCCAGAACCAGCCGATCCTGTTAAAATCTGGGCTATTTAAGTTTGCATCTGGTGTAATTTGTAGATCCAGATTTTGAGCCGGACCTGCTTTATCGTCAGTGCCATCAACCGTAACTTCTGAGAAAAGAAGTTCAGTAATGATCGGTGCCCCATCTCCATACCACTCAGTACGAAGGTTACGGTTACATGCTGCTAAGGCTGCTTTAAAACCCGGGACATCTACTAATGTATTTTCTGGTGAATATATAGAAAGAGGCTTGGGCGTTAGCCAATCTCTTTTACAGCTATTAAATGTTGTAATGATAACTACAACCGATAGCAGAAAAGTAATTTTAAATAATTTATTCATGTCTTCTGTTTTATTGAGGTTATCTTATAATGTAAGGTTAATGCCAAAATTGAAAGTAATAGGAACAGGAGTTTGGTTGTTAGGTAATGTACTTGATCCTGCACCATGGTATTCGGGATCAAAGAATTTCCATGGAGAAAATACTGCTGAATTTACAATATTAACATAGGCCTTCAATCCTTCTAGCTTCCACTTATGGGCTAATTCTGTAGGTACATTATAAGCTAAACTGATATTGCTTAACCTTATAAAAGTTGATTTTCTATAAACGTTCCAAGAAACTGGTCCACCTGCATTTGACATCAATGCAGCAAAGTCATTGATCGGATTAGTTGGAGTCCAGTAAGGACGTTGATAATATTGTGAACGATCATAGAAATTATCTACGTTTTTAGATTCATTATATTGTGATAATTGTCCCATTTTAGCATATAAGGTAAATGAGAAGTCAAAGTTTTTATAAAGCTTGAATTCGTTTCTTAGATTCCAAGAAAAATCTGGAGTGGTTGTGCCTTGAAACTCTTTGTCTGCAATGGTATATTTACCATCTCCATTGGTATCCTGTAAACGGAAATCACCTGGTTTATATCCATATGTTTTGGCAAGTGCCGCGTCAGCAGATTGCCATACACCAGTAATAGTATAATCATATACTGAGTTGATATTTTTTCCAATAAACCATCCATTGCCAATATCATCTTTTTCTGAAGTTCCAGTTTGTGCGCCTTGAGCATCATAATCTGGAGTCTTACCATATAAGTGAACAATTTTATTTTTATTCCACCAGAAAGCGATGGTAGTTCTCCACTCAAAATTCTTATGTTTCATGTTTTGAGTGTTGATACTAAATTCCATACCATTATTCTGAACCTCTCCTAGATTAGCAAGGATGTTGTTGAAACCAGTTACAGATGGCAATGTTCTGTTTACTAACAAGTCCTTTGTTGTTCTGGTATAGTAGTCAATTGATCCAGAAACTATCCCTTTCAAAATGGCATAATCTACACCGAGGTTAACGGAAGAGTTTCTTTCCCATTTTAAAGCGGGATTAGAAAGATTACTTGCAGAAACATATCCCACATTATAAGCAGCACCACCACCAGTTACATAGGTATAAGTACCGGAGGAAAGATTTGATAATGCGGCATATCGGCCAATTGATCTGTTACCATTTTCACCATATGAAAGCCTCACTTTGGCATAGTCTAGCCATTTAGATGTGCTCTTCATAAAAGACTCATCGGTTAAGATCCAAGAAACGGCTGCTGACGGAAAGGTTGCCCTAGGGTTTTGCTGACCAAATGCAGAATACCCATCACGGCGAGCTGTAACAGTTAAGTAATAACGTTGATTATAATTGTAATTGACACGACCCATTAAGGCATCTCCAGTTTCATATTGGTCATCGCTGGAAGCAATAAATGGCAGTGTTGCTGATTGAATTGAATTGAAACTTAAATTATCGTTTGGCGCAAAATTTTCAGCATGTATGTTGGTATTCCATGACTGGAATTTTTCAGCGTTCACTAAGAAAGTTGCTTCAACACTATGTTTTCCAAATTTCTGAGCCCAGTTAATTTGGTTATCTAAGTTCCAAGAGTAAACAGATTGATTTCTTCTATCTACAATACCTTTTCTAGTGGCAAGCGTTGGATTGTTTGCTGATTGGTGGTTGTATTCGCGAAGTACGTCGAATCTTGGTGAGAAAGTAACAGAATAGGAAAATCCATAAGGAAGTTTTCCTTTTGCATAAATCTGACCAAATAAGTTATCATATTTATACATTCTATCAGAATATGTTTGTCCTAAAAAAGGATGAGAGTTATTACCTGGATCATCATTCGGACTAGCCCTTAAAGTAACCCCATCTGCAGCAAAATAAGATCCATAAGGAGTAGTATGAATCATATCTGAAAGACTCACTAATACAGAGCTTTCATCCCTTTCAGAGAATTGGATATTGGTACCTACTGTCAGATATTTTGCAATATTTGATTCAAGACTAAAACGAGTACGGATGGTCTTGTATTTGTCTCCTACTGTTAGACCCTGGTTCTCAAGATAGCCTAGCGAAAAATAATAGTTAAGATCTTCTTTTCTCTGTGCCACGCTGATGGTATGATCTTGTTGCATGGCGTTTTGGTTATAGATTAGTTTATCCCAATCTATAATACTACCATTTTGATAATTGGTAATTTCAACTGGTTTCAATCCTAAACGATTTAACCAAGCAACATTAGGATCTCCTGCAGAGCCATCTAATGCTAACCAGTCAGCAACAGTTAGAGAAGAAGGAAGTGAAGTAGGATTCCAGTATTTGTATTGAACACCTGGTTTTGAAGTTGAGTCAAAGCCAGCCATCGCCCATTTTACATCTTGGCGCCATGGTAGGAATTCTGTTGCATTCAATAAATGCGGCTTATTTTCTACTTTGTTTCTACCAACATTGCTATTAACTGTAATGATGGGTTTACCCATTTTGCCTCTCTTAGTAGTAATTAGGATTACACCATTTGCAGATCTTGCACCATATACAGCTGCAGAACTCGCATCTTTTAAGATATCAATTGTGCTGATATCATTTGGATTAATGTCTTCTAAACCTCCTGGATAAATTACTCCATCTAATACAATCAGTGGACTAGAACTAGCTGTAAGCGTACCCTTTCCGCGGATTTGTAAACTAGAGTTAGACCCTTTAGTAGTAGCGTCAAAACCCACATCTAAACCTGGTGCGTTACCACGCAACATGTCTTGTACAGATTTTGGGTTTTCATTTTCTAGTTGTGTGGCTTTTACTTGAGACACAGCACCAGTAAGGTCTTTTTTAGTTCTTGTTCCGTAACCTACTACCACCACTTCATTTAATCCTGAAGTTTGCTCTACCAGACTAATGTTGATAGGAGCACTGCCCTTTATTTGATATTCCTGTGCACCATAACCAGTAAAGCTGAATACTAGAATGGCATTTTCTGGAACATTGGTTAATGTAAAAGCACCTTGGGCATTAGTGTTTACTCCCTTTTTAGTCCCTTTAATAAGCACACTCACTCCATCTAGGGGAGAATTTTTGGTATCGGTTACTTTACCCGAAACCGTAATGCCAGCAAAATTTTTGATTGAAGGAAAGCCATCATCCCTGTTTTTTGCAACTGCATCTAAAGATAGCGAGCAAATAAAGGCTATTAGGCATGCAATAGTGGGCACTTTCCAAAATGGAAAATGCAAATTTTTCATTTGTTTTTTCATATAGCAGTCGTTTGTTAGTTCAAAACTTAGAATTCCCAATCTTTAGGGGAAAACATAAGATCTTAATTTGAAGTAAAATAATTAAGATTTGCTGTTATCATTAAATCCATGATAAGAATTTTGCATCTATTTACGAAAAGGGTTTCGTAAATAGAGCCTATAAATTAGGACATAGGTGCTAATTTACTTAACATAGATAACCATTCAATTGCCAGATGAAAAAGATATTTTATTTTAAAAATATAGGCATAAAGTGTGCCCTATTTTTTTGCATTATTTTGTTTGCTAATATTACATATTCCTCAAGTCCTTCCCTCAATAAAGGCAAAATTTTGGTATACACTAAAAATGGAAAGGGATATGTGCATGATAATATCCCTTTTGCTGTCACAAGTATCAAGGAATTGGCTGATGCCAATAATTTTGAAATAGATGTTTCTGATGATCCATCAGTTTTCAATAAATCTAATTTACAGAAATACAAATTGATCATATTTACTAGTACCAATAACGATGTTTTTGATACGGATGAACAACGTTTGAATTTCAGACAGTATATCGAGGCGGGTGGGGGCTTTGTAGGAATTCACTCTGTTACGGGTACTGAAAGAAATTGGAAATGGTTTAAAATGATGCTAGGTGAAACTTTTTCTTGGCACGCTAAATACCAGAAATTCAAGGTTTTAAAGATCAATTCAAATCATCCTTCTATGAAGGGAGTGCCAGATAGCTGGGAAAGAGAAGATGAGTGCTATTTTGGAAAGGAGCTCTATCCTGGAATTCAAGTTTTGATGGTTCATGACTTAGAAAGTTTGCAAAAAGATCAAACAGATCTGATCACAAAAAATGCTGGTTCATTTGCAAATTATTATCCCGCAGTTTGGTTTCAAGAATTTGATGGCGGCAATATATGGGTAACTGCACTTGGGCATAGTAAAGAATCTTATCAAGATCCTATTTTCAAAAACCATCTATTACAAGGTATCCGATTTATTGCCTCTAAATTCAAAGGACTTGATTATACAAAGGTTCATACTACATCTAAAGATGATGAGGTGAAATTCAATTAACTTGGATATTAAGTAATAAGCTTTCACTTGCTAAAAAATTCTTTACAACGTTTTCGTAAATTAATAGTAGTCGAAAAACTGTATTGATAAAATAAAAGATTCGATTTCAATTTCAAAAAACAATAATGGATATAGATACTACTGATTCATTTTCTTTAAAAAACAAGGTAATAGTAGTAACAGGAGGTACAGGCATTTTAGGAGGCGCTTTTGTGAAAGGAATTTCAGAAGCGGGTGGGAAACTTGTTATTATTGGTAGAAACACAGAGATAGGCAACCAGCGCGCTCAAGAAATAAATGCTAATGGCGGAGAAGCAATCTTTATTGCATGTGATGTGCTGGATGAAGAAGCACTAATCTCTGCACGTGATAAAATACTCGAAAAATTCGGCACAATTGATGGTTTGGTAAATGGCGCAGGTGGCAATATGCCTGAAGGTGTATTACAAAATAGTGATGATGTGTTTTCTATGAACATCGAAGGAATGAAAAAAGCCATGGTATTAAATATTTGGGGAACCATTATTCCAACTCAAATTTTTGGGGCTGTTATGGCTAAGAAAGGTTCAGGAAGTATCGTAAACATTTCCTCAGTTAGTCCTAAAAAAGTAATTACTAAAGTTTTGGGTTATAGTATGGGTAAAGCTGCTGTTGATGCATACAACCAATGGTTTGCTGTTGAAATGGCGAATCGTTTTGGTGATTCTATTAGAATGAATGCAATTATGCCCGGATTTTTTTTAACAGAACAAAATAGAACCTTATTAACAAACCCTGATGGTACTTACACAGAAAGGGGCGCATTGGTAATTAAAAATACGCCATTTAAAAGAATGGGAAAACCGGAAGAGTTAATTGGAGCTTTGATTTATTTATTAAGCGATGCAAGCCGTTTTGTAACTGGAACACAATTAAGTGTTGATGGTGGATTTACTGTGTTTAGTGGCGTGTAACTAAAAAATATTTGATAAAATTTTAAAAACGGTTTAAATTATTGAGCAATGAGTAGGATTAAATTTATTCTTGGGATGGTTGTACTTTTTGGTTGCATTACAGAAGTGCAAGCCCAGCGTAAAACTGAACAGTGGGAAATTTTATTTAATGGCAAAGACCTAAAAGGTTTTAAACAATTAAATGGCAAAGCAAAATATGTTGTAGAACATGGAGAAATTGTTGGAACAACAGTAATGAATGAGCCCAATAGTTTTTTGGCTACAGAAAAAGATTATGGAGACTTTATTTTCGAAGTTGATTTTAAAGTGAATCCGAACATGAATTCTGGTGTCCAGTTTCGTAGTGAAATGAAGGATGCAAATGACAAATGCAATGTCACTGATAAAAAAACTCCCAATCGTGTGCACGGTTATCAAATGGAGATAGACCCATCTGACCGAGGATGGAGTGGTGGAATTTATGATGAAGCTAGAAAAGGGTGGTTATATTCTATGGAAAATAATCCTGCTGCAAAAAAAGCCTTCAAAAACAATGATTGGAATCATTACAGAATAGAATGCTTTGGTAACAGTATTCGTACTTGGGTAAATGGCATTGCCTGTGCTCATTTGATTGATGATCAAACTGCCAAAGGTTTTATTGCGTTACAGGTGCATGCAATCAATGATATAAAAAATGTTGGAGAAGAAATAAGATGGAAAAATGTTCGAATCCAAACAAAAAATCTTCAACCTTCACCTGATGATGATGTATATGTGGTGAATACATTGGTGAACAATGTATCTGCCGATGAAAAAAGATTGGGTGTTAGACTTTTGTTTGATGGAAAAACAACGAATGGTTGGAGAGGTGCTAATAAAGATACTTTTCCCTCTAAAACATGGTATGTTAGTGATGGTACAATGAATGTTCTAAAAGGAGCAAATGCTGAGTCTCAAAATGGTGGTGATATTGTTACCAGTGAAGAGTTTCATGCATTTGACTTACAGTTTGAATTCAAAATAACGGATACTGCCAACTCTGGAGTTAAATACTTTGTTACTGAAAAGGAAAAAACGAATGGCTCTGCAATTGGTTTGGAATATCAAATACTCGACGATGGCAAACATCCTGATGCAAAACTTGGCTCTATAGGAAATAGAACAATGTCTTCCTTATACGATTTGATACCTGCAAAGAAAAATGGGAGAGAAAAATTGCCAGTTGGAGAATGGAATAGAGGTCGAATTATTGTTTTTCCTAATGGTAATATAGAGCATTGGCTGAATGGCTGGAAAGTAGTTGAATACGATCGTACTGCCATGTATTTTAAAGCACTTATAGCAAGAAGTAAATATGCGTCGATTCCTAATTTCGGAATGGCTGAAAAAGGGCATATCTTATTGCAAGAACATGGAACAAATGTATCATTCCGCAGTATCAAAATTCGCGAATTAAAATAATCTCTTCACTATAACCTTTAAAATATGTCAAGCAATAGAAGAAGTTTTCTAAAAAAATCTGCAAAAGCTATTGCAGGAACCTATATCACTTCAATAGGTTTTAGCGCTAAAAGTTATGCTAATATTTTAGGTGCAAATGATCGAGTGCGAGTTGGTGTGGTTGGATTCTCTGACCGTCATCGCAGTTCACACCTACCACCTTTCATGCAATTTTACAAGGAAATGAATTTTGATATTGTTGGCGTATCAGATATTTGGAAAAAGCGTAGAGAAGAAGGTGCTGCTTATTTAAAAAATAAAATGGGACACGATGTAGTTGCCTATCGAAACAATGATGAATTGTTCGATTCTAAATCAGTGGATGCGGTATTTATCAGCACCCCCGATTTTCAGCATGCATTGCATTGTACAGCAGCTGTAAAAGCCGGACTGGACGTTTATTGCGAAAAACCTTTTGCAGAAACAATGGAAGACAACAGACTAGCACTCAAAACTGTGAAGGCTTCCAAAAGTATCGTTCAAATTGGCTCTCAGCGCAGAAGTGGTAGCAATTATGCAGCTGCAGCTGATTTTATTCAGTCTGGAAAATTTGGTCCAATTACGATGGTTGAATTAACATGGAATGTTAACCAACCAGGCCGTTGGAGAAGGCCAGATTTAGTTGCACAGTGTAAAGAAGAAGATCTTGATTGGAAAAGATTCTTACTGAATAGACCTTACGAAAATTTTGATCCAAGAAAGTATTTGGAATATCGTTTGTTTTGGCCTTATTCTTCTGGTATGCCAGGACAATGGATGAGCCATCAAATTGATACTGTAAATTGGTTCTCTGGTTTGGGGCATCCACGTTCAGTAACTGCCAATGGTGGTGTATATCAATGGAAAGATGGACGGAAAAATTGGGATACTACTGCTGCTGTATTTGAATATGGACCAACTAATGATCCTACTACCGGTTTTCAAGTTGTATTTATGTCAAGAATGCATAATGGAGATGAGAACCCAAGCGAAATTTACTATAGCAATGGCGGTGAATTAAATTTGATTACAAATAAGGTTTCACCAAAAGGCGGATTAAGAGCAAACATGGCTGCACAAATGAAAATGCAACCAAATTTATTACCTGAATTAAACTTATCTGATATTGCCATTAAAGTAGAAGCTGGTGCCAATACAGGTGGAGACGTTTTAACAACTGCACACGTAAAAAATTGGATGGAGTGTATCAGAAGTAGGAAACAACCTAATGCACCTGTTGAAGCTGGCTATAATCATTCAATTGCTACGATCATGGCCAATGCTGCTTGCAGAACAGGAGCCAAAGTTACTTTTGATGAAAAAACACAGGAAGTGATGGCAAATGGAAAAGTTTTCAAATATTAATGATTAATCTGTTTTTATTAGAAAAGGAATCAAATACCAAAATTGATTCCTTTTCTATTTAACTAGGGGATGAATTGTATGATGACTGAAAAACACAAATCAATTATTGCCGTCTTACTTGGAAATTTTTTCTTTGGTACAAGTGTCATTGCTGTTAAACATATAACTCCAATATTCATTGCCCCACTTGCACTTACTTCTATTCGAATTGCAGTTTGTGCCTTACTATTTTGGGTTATTTATTTCTTCAGGCCAGTAAAAACAAGCATTTCCGGAAAGGATTATTTGCGTTTATTATTTTGCGCAATAATGGGAATAACCTGTAACCAAACATTTTCGATTCGAGGTATGTCTCTAACAAGCCCCATACATGCAAGTCTGTTGGTTTTGACTACCCCAATTGTAGTTAGCATATTAGCTGCCATTTTTTTAAAGGAAAGGTTAACGAATTTAAAAATACTTGGATTGTCGTTGGGCATTACAGGTGGTGCATTGTTGATTTTATCTCGCGATAGTTCAAATACACTAGCTAAACAAGAAACCATTGGAGATTTATTTATCATCCTTGGGGCATTTAGTTATGCTTCCTATTTGGTTACCATTAAACCTCTGATACTGAAATATTCAGCGATGCATATTTTACAATGGGTGTTCTTATTTGGGGGAATGATCAGTGTTCCTTTAGGTTGGAATTCTTTTCGTTTAGTACAGTGGTCTGAATTTGATGGACTCAGTTGGTTTTGCCTAGTATATGTAGTTCTCGGTGCCACATTTTTAGCCTATTTATTAATGAACTATAGTGTGAGTAAGCTAGGCGCGGGAATAACTGCTTCATTTATCTATCTGCAACCATTTTTTGCAACAGTTGCCTCTATGATATTACTTCACGAACAGTTGACATTTTCTAAAATACTTTCTGCAACAATTATCATGATCGGTGTTTTTGTTACGAATTATAAAACCAAAAGTTCTGTCATAGATAAGCGAAAACCAATACTTTTATTATGAACAAGTATTTATTAATTCTCCTTTGTATTTTTTTTCCTGTAGTTTCTTTTGCGCAAAAAAGCATTAGATACAAAAACGACATCTTTAATCAGTCCGACTCTATCATCAATATTAAATATGGCGCTGCTATTAATATTAAAAAGAATGAGGAGACGCTATTGGCCAATCTATTTTCTCCCGCAAACGATACAGTTACTAATAAACCATTAGTCCTATTCGTACACGGTGGAGGGTTTCAGAACGGAGATAAATCAGGAGGATATATCAATCTTTCGAGAAACTATTTTGTAAAGAAAGGTTTTGCATTTGCCAGTATTAATTATCGTGTTGGGATTGAAGAACCCAAAACAAATCAGCAGTACTACGAAGCTTTGTTTCGTGCTTCTAGCGATGTTGAAACTGCCATTATCTATTTTAAGAACCATGCACAAGAATACAAGATCGATACTAATAATATCTTTTTAATGGGCTCTTCTGCAGGTTCTGAATCTATTTTAGCTACTGTATTAATGCCGCCGGATTTTATTACCGATAGCATGAAACAACAAGTTTGGGGAAATACTTCTTTTTCATCTAGCCAGTTATCCATTCTTCCAAACATTCGTGGCGTTATTAGTTGTTGGGGTGCTACACCCACGTATAAATGGATTCAATCTACCTCATCGCCCATTTTCTTTGTACATGGAATGGCGGATAAGACTGTACCATACGATTCTTCTTTTAGTCACCATGGTTTTAATGATGGAAGTTTAATATTATATCATCAGGCTGTAAAACTTGGTTTGCCAACAGGTATCAGATCATTCGTAGCAACAGGTCATACCCTTGATAATAGTTTGGTGAAACAAGATAGTGCCCTAAAGGAAATCAATGCATGGATCTATGCAAGAATTCTATATCCACAGGATACTTCAAATGCTACTAGATCTGGTGTAGCAAAATGGCAAAATGACATCAATGCTTTTGCGAAAGATCCTTTAAAAAAGACTTACACCAAGAATGCCATTTTAGTTACAGGAAGTTCATTCATTCGTTATTGGTCGACCATTAAAAAAGATCTTGCGCCTTATGAGATCATTCATCGCGGATATGGCGGATGTAATTTAACTGATATGGCCTATTACATCAACGACATTTTAGACAATTATCAATTAAAAGCAGTGATGATTTATGTAGGGAATGATATTGTTGTTTCTAAAAAAGATAAAACACCATTGCAAGTATTGGAATTGTATAAATATATAGTGGAACAAGTAAGGTTAAAACACCCAGATATACCTATTATTTGGGCTGCAATTTGTCCAAGTGTAAAGCGATGGGCAGTATGGAATGAAATTCAAAAAGCCAATCAATTAGTAAAAGAGTATAGTGCAGCAAATAAAAACTTATACGTGATCGAATCTCCTGAAGTATTTTTTAAAAATAATAATACTGAGCCAGATCCTTCATTGTACAGGGATGACACTTTGCATTTTAATGTATTGGGTTACGAAAAGTGGACATCAGTTGTTCAGCCGGCATTATTGAAAATTTTGAAATAAGATAGTTTTTCTTAAGCCTTCAGTGAAATAATCCTTCCAATGGGCTTTTATTTCTTGCGAAAAGCTTTTCGTAAGTTGGTTCCTTTTATTTATTAAGGTAGAGTACTTTTAGACACATTTGAAGTGTCAATTGGAAGCTCATCAGAAGATATTAGAGTGAGAAAAATGTTCGAAATGAAATAAATGATAGAAACGGTATTGAAAGGGGAAATGATCATAAATAATGAATATGTATTTGACTGAAAAAACAATGAGATGGTACGGTCCGAATGACCCCGTTTCATTATGGGATATTAAGCAAGCAGGATGTACCGGAGTTGTTACAGCGTTACATCATATTCCAAATGGTCAGGTTTGGACGGTTGAAGAAATTAATAAACGGAAACATCAAATAGATGAGGCGGGAATGGACTGGACCGTTGTAGAAAGTGTGCCAGTTCATGAAAACATTAAAACACAAACAGGCAATTACAAAACTTGTATAGAAAATTATAAAGCTAGTATTAGAAACTTGAGTGAATGTAATGTGAAGATCGTTACTTACAATTTTATGCCAGTACTAGATTGGACTAGAACTGATCTTGCTTTTGAGGTGGAAGATGGCTCAAAAGCTTTGCGTTTTGAAAGAGCGGCATTTATTGCTTTTGATGTCTATTTGTTAAAAAGACCAGGTGCCGAAAAGGAATATTCAAATGAAGAATTGGCAATAGCAAAAAATCGGTTGGATTCTATGACCGATGCTGAGAAAAATCAATTGATAAGAAATATTATTGCTGGCCTACCCGGATCTGAAGAAAGTTTTACACTAGAACAATTTCAATCAGCATTAGATACTTACCAATTTGTTGATGCAAATAAATTAAGAGCAAACCTTATTTACTTTTTACAAGAAATAATCCCCGTTGCTGATGAATGTGCTGTAAAGATGGTGATACATCCAGACGATCCGCCTTATCCAATATTAGGATTACCAAGAGTTGTAAGTACTGCCTCAGATATAGAGGCATTGGTTCAAGCAGTTCCTTCCCTCAACAATGGACTTTGCTATTGCACAGGTTCGTTTGGTGTAAGGCCAGATAATGAGTTACCTGAAATGGTTAAAAAATTTGGAGATAGGATCAATTTCATTCATCTGCGTAGTACAACCCGAAATGCAGCAGGTGATTTTTATGAAGCCAATCATTTAGAAGGTGATGTGGATGTCTATGCTGTAATTAAGGAAATCGTAAAAGTAATGCAGGAAAGAAAAGTTTCTATACCTATTCGTCCTGATCATGGTCATCAAATGTTGGATGATCTGAAGAAGAAAACGAATCCTGGATATTCTGCGATTGGTCGCTTAAGGGGATTAGCAGAAATACGTGGCGTTGAGTTTGGAATTGCAAGAAATATGGCTGAATAAATATTTATTTAATTGTATTACATGAATAGTTCTAATTATTTTTTATCAGAAGACTTTTTATTGTTTTCAAGCACTGCAAAAAAATTGTATCATGATTATGCATCTAAGATGCCGATCATTGATTATCACAACCATCTTCCACCAAATGAAATTGCAGCAAATAAGAAATTTTCATCATTAACAGAGATTTGGTTGAAGGGCGACCATTATAAATGGCGAGCTATGCGAACCTTGGGAGTGAATGAGAAATTCATTACAGGTGATGCTAGTGAAGCAGAAAAATTTAATGCATGGGCCAGTGCTGTTCCTAAAACTATTCGTAACCCTTTGTTTCATTGGACACATATGGAAATGAAAGATCCATTTGGTGTTCAGCAATACCTAAATGAACAATCGGCATCTACGATTTATAAGCATTGTAATGAGTTGTTACAAACAGATGAGTTTTCAACCCAAAGTTTGTTGCAACATTTTAATGTTGAAATGGTAGGTACTACCGATGACCCTTGTGATGATCTGCAATATCATAAAGCCATTCAGCAAAGCAATTTCAAAACAAAAGTTTTACCTTCTTTTAGACCTGACAAGGTATTGGATATAACCAATCGGGCCACTTTTTTGAATTATTTGCAACAGCTCGAAAAAGCAAGCGGCCTATCTATTACTTCAATAGATACACTACTCGAAGCCCTTCAAAAAAGAGTTGATTACTTTCATCTAGTAGGCGGAAGAATTGCCGATTACGGATTAGCAACTTTACCATCTACCGTTCAATTTTCTGAAACATTAGAAAAAGAATTTGTATCATTTTTATCAGATATCAATGCTCCCGCTTTTTCTCATCCTGAAAATTTTGCTGGCTATATTCTATTGAATTTATGCAGAATGTATCACAAGAAAGGTTGGGTGCAACAGTTTCATATTGGTGCAATTCGAAATAATAATAATAGATTACTAAAACACTTAGGACCAGATACTGGATTTGATTCAATCAATGATATTCAACATGCTAAAAATCTATCCACGTTTTTGGATGCACTTGATCAATTAAACGAACTGGGTAAAACAATCATTTACAATAACAACCCAGCAGATAATGAAGTATTTGCTTCCATGATTGGAAATTTTAATGATGGAACCATCAAGGGTAAAGTACAGTTTGGCTCTGGATGGTGGTACTTAGACCAAATTGATGGGATGGAAAAACAGCTAAATGCATTATCTAACATTGGGATTGTAAGCACTTTTGTAGGGATGCTTACTGATAGTAGAAGTTTTCTCTCCTATCCTAGACATGAGTATTTCCGAAGGGTACTTTGCAATTTATTTGGGAATGAAATGGAAAATGGAAAGTTGCCCTCAGATGAACTGTGGGTAGGCAATATCATCAAAGATATCTGCTATAATAATGCTAAGGAATATTTTAATTTATAATTCCAAACCTTAGAAAAAAAAATCCGTATTTAATATTGGTACAATCTGTCATTATTCAAAAAAAATGAAAAGAAGAGATTTTGTTCAGTCTGCAGGTTTACTTCCATTATTAAATTTTAATGGAGCAAAAACAATTAGTGTTCCAAATATTTCAACTAACAGATTTAAAATAAGTTTAAACGCGTACTCATTCAATGATTATTTAACTAAGCATAGTTTAACATTAGAAGAATTAATTATTTTTTGTTCGGAAAATAATTTTGATGCAGTTGATTTAACTGGATATTATTTCCCAAACTATCCTGAAGTGCCTACCGATGAATATATTTTTCATATCAAGAATCTGGTTCATAAAAATGGCTTAAGTATTAGTGGTACTGGTATCAGAAATGAATTTGCTGATCCTGATGAATCAAAAAGAGCAAAGGAAATACTATTTATAAAACAATGGATCGAGGTAGCTGCCAAATTAGGGGCACCCGTACTTAGAATTTTCACTGGAAAAAAGTTACCTGACAATTATCAATGGAAACAGGTTGCAGATTGGATGATACAGGATATTAAAGTTTGTGTGGATCATGCCAAAAAACATGGAGTGATCATTGGTTTGCAAAACCACAACGATTTTATACTTACAGCAGATCAGGCAATTTACTTTGCAGAAAACCTTGATAAAGATTGGTTTGGTTTGATCGTTGATACAGGCAGTTTTGTTAAAAATAATGCATACTCTGAAATTGAAAAAGCAGCTCCCTATGCTGTTAATTGGCAGATAAAAGAATTGATTACAATTAATGGAAAGATTGAAGCAATGGATCTGAACAGACTTTTTAAAATTATATTCAATTCTACCTATAAAGGGTACCTGCCAATTGAAACCTTAAGTAAAGGAGATCAAAAGCTTATCATCCCTGAGTTTTATAAATCGGTACAAAATGCAATGACACAAGCTAAAATGTAATTGATTTAAAAACTGTCACATGAAAAAAATCACCTTATTAGTTACCCTTTTTTTGATCAGTGCTGCTGTATTTTCTCAGAATTCAGTTTTTAATGATATAAAAAAACTGTTACAAAAGGAGGTCATTAATAAGGCAGATTTAGATTTGAAAGAATTACCAATAACCGTTACTGCCAACCATTCGGCTAGGTCTGCAGGTGGTGTGCATGACTACTTTTCAGAGGGAGACTATTGGTGGCCCAATCCTAATGACCTCAACGGTGTATATATACAAAGGGATGGATTATCCAATCCAGATAATTTTGTGAAGCATAGACAATCATTGATTCGTTTCAGTCAGATCATGGGCACTTTATCTTCTGCGTATTTAATAACTGGGGATGAAAAATATGTGAAGCATGCTTTTTTGCATTTGAACGCTTGGTTTGTTGATACTGCTACTTTAATGAATCCCTCTCTATTATATTCTCAGGCAATTAAAGGAAAAGCAACTGGAAGAAGCATTGGAGTGATTGATATGATTCAGATGATGGAAGTTGCTCAAAGTATCATGGTAATAGAGAAAGCCAAAAATATTAATCACAAACAACTATCAGCCATTAAAGAATGGTTTTCAAATTATTTAAAATGGGTTACAACGCATCCTTATGGGATAGAGGAGCGAGATGCAAAAAACAATCATGGTACTTGTTGGGTTATGCAGGTTGCGGTATTTGCTAAATTAGTAAACAATCAAGGATTACTAAATGAATGCAGAACTCGATTCAAGAATATTTTACTCCCTAGTCAAATGGAAAAAGACGGAAGTTTCCCTTTAGAGTTGAAACGTACCAAGCCATATGGATATTCTCTTTTCAATCTTGATGCGATGGTTACCATCTGCTATACGCTTTCAACTAGTGAAGATGATCTTTGGAATTTTAAATTAGATGATGGACGAACTTTAAGAAACGCGGTTGACTTTATGGTGCCTTTTGTGGAAGACAAAAACCGATGGTCGTATCCACATGATGTTATGTATTGGAATGACTGGCCTGTAGCACAACCATTTTTGGTATTTGCTTATTCAAAGTATCTGAATCAGTCATGGTTGAATACTTGGAAACGGTTAGAACATTTTCCCAAAACAGAAGAAATAATCAGAAACATGCCTGTAAGAAATCCATTGATATGGTTGAAAGAATGATTGCAATAAAATCCGATATAATTTTTTGCGAAAAATGCTTTATTTACGTAAATTAGGTATTGGTAAATATTCACGATACAAAATTGAAATTATTCAACTATTAATACTGACAGACCAAAGATTAATGCCATTTAAAAACAAATCATTTTTATTTAAACCCATTTTATGAATCGACGAAATTTTGTAAAAAATAGTATAAAAGCAAGTGCTGCTACCTCATTGGGTATTGTGGGATTTCCAACCATTGTTCCAGCATCTGTGATCGGGAAGAATGCGCCAAGTAATCGAATAAATATCGGTGCAATTGGTGTAGGCCGTATATCCAGAGATCATGATATGAACGAAACTATTAAATATGACAAAGCCAGGATCATGGCTGTTTGTGATTTAGATAGCAAACGTTTAGCAGATGGTAAAAAATATGTGAACGACTATTATTCCAAAAAAACGGGCAAGCCATATGATGGTGTTACGATGTATAATGATCATCGAGAATTATTATTGAATAAAGACATCGATGCGGTTTTAATTAGCACCCCAGATCACTCACACGCATATTTAGGAATACACGCAGTAGAGGCTGGTAAAGATGTGTATTTGCAGAAACCTGCATCATTAACAATTGCAGAGGGAAGAGCGCTTAGTAATGCGGTACACAAATCCGGAAGAATTCTTCAAATAGGAAGTCAGCAAAGGTCTTCAACACAGTTTCGATATGCTGCAGAATTGGTACGCAATGGTCGTATCGGCGACTTAAAAAATGTTTATGTAGGATTGCCAGGTGATCCTGGTGGTGATGAAGAACCAGAAATGCCAATTCCGAAAAATTTAAATTATGAAGCATGGCTGGGATCTACTCCTTATGTATATTATACAGAAAAGAGGGTGCACCCGCAAAATGATTATAGCAGGCCAGGTTGGTTGCGGATGGAACAATTTGGTGCAGGTATGATCACTGGTTGGGGTGCACACCATGTTGACTGTGCGCATTGGGCAATGGATACTGAATATACTGGTCCTATTGAAGTTTCAGGTCATGCTAATTTTCCAAAAAGTGGTTTGTGGAATGTACATGGGCTATTTCAAACAGAAGGTATTTATGCTAACGGTGTTAAAATGATCATTAGTAATGAAATCCCTAATGGAATAAAATTTGAAGGAACAAAAGGATGGATCTTTGTTACAAGAGGCAACTACAGAGCTTCGTCGAGCGACCCAGTTACGAGTTCAGCAAATGATAAGGCACTAACTGCAAGTGATAATAAAATCATCACATCAGTTATTGGTGAAAACGAGATTCAATTATATAAAAGTGATGAACAACATGGCAACTGGTTAGACTGTATCCAGAGTAGATTACAGCCTATATCTCCAGTTGAAGTGGGCCATCGTTCTTGCTCCACATGTTTAATACATCACGTTGCTATGAAATTAGAACGTAAAGTTTATTGGGATCCAATGAATGAGCGTTTTTTAAATGATGATGCTGCTAATAATCTTTTAAATCGTCCTCATCGTTTCCCTTATGAAGTGAAAGGGTTGGATTAAACAAATATTAATTAAACAATAAAAATATCAAATTGAGTCAGTCTAATTCAGATCGCCGAAAGTTTTTAAAAAATACTTCTGTTTTATCAGGAATGTTTTTATTATCTGGTTTGCAGAATAAAATAAAATCAGAAACGATTGCTCCCAATAAAGTACCACCAATATTTGCAAATAGAATAAAATTTGCAGTCATCAATATCGATCATCCTCATATCTATGGAATGACTGATGCCATTAAAAGAGGTGGTGGTGAATTGGTTGCTTTATATGCCAAACAACCTGATTTGTCTGCTGCTTTTTTAAAATCATTTCCGGAAGCTAAATTGGTAAAGAGTGAAAAGGAAATTTTAGAAGACTCTAGTATCCATTTGGTATTAAGTTCAGGTATCCCGGATGAGCGTGCGCCATTGGGTATCAGGGTAATGCAACACGGAAAGGATTATTTAACAGATAAGCCAGGTATTATTACTTTAGAACAATTAGCTGAAGTAAAAAAAGTTCAAAAGCAAACCAAGCGCATTTATTCCATCATGTACAGTGAGCGGTTTGAAAATAAGGGTACTGAAAAAGCAAGTCAGCTAGTTAAAGCGGGTGCGATTGGTCAAGTTATACAAACCGTAAACCTAGCACCACATAGAATTTTTAATGGTGTTGGAAAAACTGGATCATCAGTAAGGCCTGATTGGTTCTGGGATAAAAAAAGATATGGTGGAATCCTTACTGATATTGGCTCTCATCAGTTTGATCAGTATTTACATTTTACTGGTTCTACTGAAGCAGATGTTTTAATGTCGCAAGTAGGCAATGTGCATCATCCTGATAAACCATTGTTTGAAGACTTTGGAGATGTGATGTTAAGTGGTAATGGTGGTACAGGTTATATTAGAGTAGATTGGTTTACACCCGATGGATTAGATACTTGGGGTGATGGACGTTTAACCATTTTAGGAACAGATGGTTTCATTGAAGTTAGAAAAAATACGGATATCGCATCTGGCTTAAAGGGGGGCAATCATTTGTATATGTCTAATAAAAAAGAGATGGTACATATCGATTGTAATAATGAAACATTACCATTTGGGCCATTACTAGTTGATGATATTATTAATAGAACCGAAACTGCCATGTCGCAAAAGCATTGCTTCTTGGCAACAGAACTAGCATTAAAAGCCCAAAAATCTGCAAAGATTTTAAATATTAAAAAGTAATAATTATTGAAGGATTAGCCTAGGATAATAGTAATAAAATCAGTGTATCCCCCCCAAGGTTTGACTTTACTTAAGTATTGATCAACCTTGGGGTTCTTTTTTTATTTAGGTTTATAATGATGAATTGTAAATCTGTTCCAACCCTTTTTGTTTTTTGATTCTACTGCCCAATTAAATCCACCATCTGGGTTTGGCCAATAAACCATTCGAGCAAGACCTGCGGGCATTTGTGCTTCAAAACAAATGGCTTCGGGATGAATATCTGTACCGTCTGCAATCGCACCTTGAGATTTTTTTCCATCTGAAGTAAAAGACCAGAACGAAAGCTTGTCTTCATGAATACCAAAAATGGCATGTTCGGTGTATGCAAATTTGTCGAAAGTCCAAATAGCAGTAAGTTGAATGTAGTTGC
>JAPLEO010000099.1 GCA_026391125.1 Bacteroidota bacterium | reverse complement strand
ATCATATCCTATTTTTCTTTTCCAAATGCAAAGTTGCAAAACGATAACTCCATAATACAACAACCCTCCAACATTTACCGGTTTCGTTCAACATTAGGCTTCATTGTTGGCGCTGCGCACCCAACGAAGCCTTAGTTGTTGGCCGCCGGTTTACTTAAAATAGATTTGGATGAATGTTAAGTATGCTTTACATTTGTTTTTACAATAAAAACTTGCTGAAATGAAATATTTACTCCCACATCGCTTTAAAAAGATTGGAGCTATCATTGCTCCGATTGGTTTTGCTCTTTGGATTTGTATGCAATTCGGGTTTGTCACCAAAGTATTGATTTTCCTATCTGGGGAAAGTTCTGCAACTCAAAGCAATTCTCCTTATCATATTGTAAATGTCTGTGTCGCTATTTTATCTTTCTTTTCTTTCCTTGCAGGCATTTATTTTGTCACCTTTTCAAAAGAAAAAGTAGAAGACGAAATGGTACAAAGAACAAGACTAGATAGTTTTCAGTTTGCCGCACTTGCTCAGATTATTTTTATCATTATTAGCTTTTTGTTTATGCTCCTATTCAAAGAGCCTGGCGAAGGTGGATTAATGCTTTTCTTTATAGCTACCATTTTCCTTTTTTGGCTTTGCTTTATCGGTCGGTTCAACTACATTTTGCATATTAAGATTATTAGATTAAGTAAGGCATGAAAAATTATGTAAGAGAAGAGCGAACTAAAAAAGAACTTAAACAAGTACAATTAGCTGAAATGGTCAATGTGTCAAGGCAAACAATAATCTCAATAGAAACAAGTCGCTATACACCGTCCGTCATATTAGCTATAAAATTAGCAACCGTCTTAGGTAAGAAAGTGGAAACCCTTTTTGAAGTAGAGAAGTCTGATTAATCAATTAGGGTGTTCAAAAAACTGGCGGCCAACGCCCCACGCATTGAAGCAGTTGGGGAATGTCCATACTGCTGCTGGAACGGGTGCAGAATGAAGTTACAAAAGATTAGGATATAATTTACTGCTGGGATTTATAGTGACAAGCTGAGTACTGATGTTGGGATTTGTAATTGGCTAATGAGCTATTCTTATGTACCAATTGCTGCAATGCACTGTTGGCTGCAGACATTTGTTAGAGGCCTTGTCATTTCTTTTTGTTCAATTGCATCAAAGCCTCTTTTACAAATTCGCCAAAGTCTTTTGTTTCTTTTTCAAGTTCACTTGTGTGATAGTCGATATAGAATTTCTTCGTGGTAGTACCTTGTCCAAGTTCGAAATAAATTCCACATCCGTCTGTGCAGTCTGGGCAACCGAATGTTTGCTCGGTTTTATCAGTCTTTAAAAATGTTTTGGGGATTTGTTGAACAAGTTTGTTGACGATTTGAAATTTAGCAATGTCATTAATTTGTGTCTTGCAAATAACTTTGCCATAGTTTTTAAAATAGCTGTCTGTACTGTCAACATATAAAGTATTTGAATTGCCAATCATATTGTAACGGTACATTGTCGCACCTTGTCCAGAGCATTCGCCGCAAAACACACCAAAAAGTATATAGGAAGGATAATAATGTTTTGTCTCGTAACTTTTAGTTTGTGTTCCACTTGGCATTTGTCCAAAAGCGGATAAAGCAAAAAGTAAAAGTCCTGATATGAATTTAAGGTATGTCATTTTTGTTTGCAGCCAACGTCCCGCATTGGCGTTGTGGCGGAATTCCGTGATCCGTCAGCCGAGAACTGTTGCAGATTAAAGATACAAAAGCCGATGATTTATTCTGCTGCTAAATTTATAACGTCAAGTTGGAACGATAGTTGATTTCTTGTTGCTGCTGGGCACCCGCGTTCCTTCAGCCGACATAATGCCAATGCAATGTTATGTGCTGGCCTGGTGGACTACTTGCTTATAAGTTCGGCTGTCATACCGAGCTTGCTATGAATTTCAGTAAAGAGTTTTTCAAATTTCTTAAATCTGTCCTCACTCGAAATACCCGTAACAACTGCAATTGCACTGCCAAAAAGCTTATTATGTCTTAGCATTTGTCCAAGAAGTCTGTCATATTCGGATTGAGTTGGGTCTTTTTTAACTTCTATTGGATACTTTTTATTTATCAGCAAGTCAGGATTACTCTCTCCAACCTCTTCTTCAAGATTGAAATATTTTTCAAGGTAGTTTCTAAGTTCAATTTTATATCCTTCTTCAATTATTCTTTTTCTGTCGGGTCGCCAATCAATGATTTTTTCTACAATTTCATTGAATGTTTTATCAATTTTGCTTGTCTGTGTTGGTTTTACAGAGGCTTTTAAAATTTTGATTTCCTCTTTCCATTCAACTTTGTTTGCAAAAGTTTCTATGAATTTCGCTTGAAGTTTAGCCCAGTTCAAATTGTGAACTTTTCGTAGCCCGTCTAATCGTGGATAAAAATCTGCTCCCACCCAATCACTTGATGATGGAACACGTTGATGTAATTTTACAAGTTGTCCATATTGGTCAAGTATTTGAACAATTGAAGTTCTTTCAAGATTAAGTTTATTTGGGTCATCACCACAAGCTTGTTGAAGTTTAGAGTAAGCATCTTTTCCAAATGCCTTTGTCAAATGGAGTTCTGATATTTTACTAAACTCTAAATTGTCTAGATCTAAGCTATCAGGAAGGTTAAGAGTCAAGGTCTTCATAAATCAAATATAAGAATTTTAAAGTTAGCCACTTTTTTGGCTATGTTTTAGGTCTTTCGCACAACGCCCCAGGCATTGAAGCAGTTGGGGAATGTCCTTACTGCTGCTGGAACGGGTGCTGAATGAAGTTACAAAAGATTAGAATATGATTTGCTGCTGGGCTTTATTGTGACAAGCTGAGTACTGGTGAGAGGAAATGGAATAAGTTGATGAGCTATTCTGGAGTACCAATTGCTTCAATGCTGTGTTAGCGGAATATGCCTGTTGAGCTAAAGCTGTAGAGCTAACTTTAAACTATTATTAAGAGATGCTGTTTCTAATAAGTCGAGTTTGCCAATTAAGCCTTTAGCTAAAGTCTTATCAAGTGTTGCAATTTTATTGATACGAATCAGAGAGATTTTCCTTAGTCCGTTTGTAGCGGTTGGTTTAATTAATAAGTCATTATTTTCTTGCCATTGAGTTTGAGTTGTAATAAAACAAACTGTGAGATCATCAGATGAATCTATTAATACAACTGCAGGCCTAAGTTTAGTACCGCTTAAATCTGTAAAAGGGAAAGTAATGAGTACAATATCACCTTTTGCCATTGTAAACTTCTTTTAAATCTGCAACTGTATATAATTCTTCTTCAGATTCAAGGAAGGCAAAAGTTTTACTATCAGTGACTATTTGTTGAATAGCATCTGTAAGCTTTTGATCCTCGTATTTTTTAGTTACGAAATCCGCGAAATCAGAAATTTCTTCTGCTTTATTTTCAGGAAGCAGACTGATTGCTTTAAGAGTCTTTTCAATAATTGCTTGCCTAGTCATATGATAAATTTACAATTCAAATATAGCAATTTTAAATTAGCGTAAAGTTTTGATGGCATTTACGCTAACGCTTAAAAGTACGCATAAGTTCAATTCGAAAATATTAGGGTTAATATCTATTTTATCTGTGAGTCAACGCTTTTGGAATCATTGTTATGGGGTGGGTGTGACTATCTACCCAAAATACGCAGGGGTGGAGGGTGGGTTGTATCTACTTAGAAAACGAAGATGTTCTACTGGGTGGGTTGTATCTACTTAGAAAACGAAGATGTTCTACTTAAAAAACGCAGACTACCATTTTAATTTGTCGAGCGGACTTACAATTCTTCCTATGTCTTTCTTGCTCACATGTGTGTAGCGCATCGTGGTTTTGATACTATTATGGCCTAACAATTCTTGTATGATTCGTATATCAGTTCCTCCCTCCATTAAATGAGTCGCATAACTGTGACGTAACATGTGTATGCTTCCCTTTTTATGTATGCCCGCTGCAAATTTTGCGTCTTGCAAGATTTGTTGCGCTGATCTGATACTGTACTGTCCACCCTGAGGATTCTCAAAAATCCATTCTTTGGGATGATATGCCAGATAATATTCGCGCAGTGTTTCTAGCAACACTTTTGATAATGGAACCATCCGATCCTTCTTTCCCTTTGCCCCATGAATATGTATCATCATCCGCTTGCTATCAATATCTACCAACCTTAAACCAATGATCTCACTAACCCTCAATCCGCCTGCATAACCTGCCATCAAAATGCTCCTGTGCTTCAGGTTGGTCATTTGTTGAATCATTTCTAACACTTCTTCCTCTGCTAATACGGCGGGCAACTTCCATGGCTTTTTAGGCCGAGGCAAATCATAAAATTCGATGCCCCGCCCCAATAACTTTTCATAATAAAATTTGATCGCATTCACTGTAGTATGCACTTTTGTTTCACTGCAACCCTGCTTCTCTAACAACCATAATAAATAAGATAAAATTTGCGGCTTCGTTAATTCAGCCACATTACGATTGCCTAACAGTCGCAATAACTGATGAAATTCATTGCAATAATTTCGGATGGTATTGGGACTATACCCCTTCAAAATCAACAGATCTTTAAATGCTGCAAATGCCTTTAAATTCTCTTCCCCTAATGGAAATTGCAAAATAATTTTTGCACTGGCACTAGTGAGCTTTTGCGTTGTGACAGGTATGATCGTTCTTCGCTGCTCTAAATATTTTTTTAATTCATCAGTGTCTAATATGGCAAATCCCTCAAATGCGCTTTTGATCAATTCGTATGCGCTTCGGTCACATGAAAGATACCAGCTTCCTTTTTGATCGTTCCACCGAATTCCTTTGATTCTTTTCGCAATTTCATAGAGGGTATTATTTTTTTTAAATACCAAACCAATGCACTCAAACCCTTTATGAAAATATGGACGTAGCAGAATAATAGGAAGGCTTTGCATACTGGCTTTTGAATCACCAAAATGCTACTATTTCAGAATATATGCTAGTAACTAAAAAGATTTTACTTCAACATTAGGTATTCGAATGTAACGCCATCCCATTCCCTTCAGAGTCATTGAAGAATGCCATAAAGCCATTTCCTCCGATCGATGTTTTTGGCATTGTAACTTTGCCCCCAGCTTTTTCAATTCGGTCTAATACATTTTTTAAATCTGGATTTGCATTTAGATAAATGATCGAGCCAGTTGTACTTGGTGTGTGAAATGAACTTTGCGCTATTCCTCCACTAATTTTTGCACCCATTGGGTCAAATGGAAACATCGCATATTTCATACCAGGCATTTCCATTTCATGCATCGTAATTTCGAAGATGCTTTCATAAAATGTTTTGGCTCTTGCAATGTCGGTTGCAGGAATTTCAAACCAATTGATGGCGTTTGTTGAGGAACTCATTTTCTCGTTCATAAAAAATGGTTTATTAGTTGATTGTTGAAGTAATTTATAAATAATTATTTATAATAAATCACCCTTTCCAACTAAGTACAAAAAATTAATTCATGATCATCCATGCCACTTCCTTTTATTTCTTAAACCAATAAGCCCTAGTAGTGGGCCAATGGCGAGTATCATATAAATAAATTGGGCATTAATTAAATCTGAAACTAAATTAATTAATTGGATACTAATTACTGTGATAGAAAATCCAATACAGTTTACAATGGTAAGTGAAGTGCCCCTTGATTCTTCTGGTGCGTTTTGTGCCACTAAAGTTGAGAATAAAGGAGAATCGGCAATTACTACCAAAGCCCAAAAAAATAGAAAACCTAGAAAAAATAATGTCGAACTATTAAAGAGAAAAAACGGAGATAGGATACAACAACAACAAGATAGTATTAAGGAAATGGTAGCAATTTTTTGTACGCCATAAAACTGAGATAGTATTCCACTAAATACGCAGGCCACAGCACCTGAAGCTATAATTAAAAATGAGTATAGGGGAACGTTGAGATTTACTGCAGGATAATGCTGATTATGAGCGAAGAGCATTAATGGCACAAAAGCCCAAAAACTGTATAACTCCCACATATGTCCGAAATATCCAAAAGCAACTGATCGAAAATTTTGTTTTTTAAATCCGGTTACAAATGCGTTTAATTTTATTTTTTGTCCCGCTTTACGATAAGGCCCATTGGGTACAAATAATACAATACTTAATCCACCGATTGCTGATAAACAGGTAGTTGTATACAAAACATATTTCCAAGAAAAACCTAGACTTAGGTCTTTTAATAAATGGGGAAATGCGGTTCCGAGTACTAAAGCACCTACTAAAAATCCTAGTGATTTTCCCAAACCAGATTGGAAGTAATCAGATGCAATTTTCATTCCTACTGGATATATTCCAGCTAGAAAGAAGCCAGTTAAAAATCGGAATAATAGTATTTGAGTTTCAGTAATATTATTGATGCAAAGCCCGAGATTAAAAAGTCCGGCTAGAATTGCACTACAGAAAAATACAATGGAAGGCGAAAAACGGTCCGAGATAGTAAAGATTGCAAAGATCAAAGTGCCAATGATAAATCCGAATTGTATGGTACTTGTTAAGTGTGCTAAAAAATGTTGGTCGAGATTTAATTCCTTCGCCATATCTGAAATGATAGCGTTTCCTGCAAACCATAGTGAGGTACAAAAAAATTGAGCAATCACAATGATGGGTAGGATTTTTCTCATTTAAAAATTATTAAGCTTGATTGTGGGATTTATTGATAGAATATATATGACTTTCTTTCAAGATCCCTTTCTTAGAATTTGCGGCCTACTTATAATCCATAATCTTCACCACCTGATCGCAGAATTTAAATTCCTGCTCATCATTACTGCTCACTACAATTAATTTTTGCATGCAGTAATTTTTAATGAGCGAATGGTATAAGGCATAACCCGTTGCATCGAGGTTGGTGCAGGGCTCATCTAATAATAAAAGTGGCACATCTGAAAAAATGGCTTGCGCCAATTTTACCCTTTGCTTCATGCCGCTACTGAAATAACGGATCTGTTTGTCAACCGCTTTTTCTAAACCAATGATCGATATGATTTCATCGATCGTAACAGTTGCAATCAATGGTTTGAACTGCGCATGAAATTCTAAAAATTCTTTGGCTGTCATTTCTTCAATCACTTCTAAATAGGGTGCAGCAATGGCTAACTGTTGATAGATCTGCTCTGCATCAATATGTTTTGATTGCTGATCGTTCCAAACTATGGCCCCCTCACTCAATTGCATACTGCCTGCAATGGCTTGCAGTAAAGTGCTCTTGCCACTTCCATTCGGACCAGTTATCGCATACGCCCTCCCTACAGATAATTCTAGATCGCAATGCCGATAGATCCATTCACGATTGAATCGCTTACCCGCATCGGTTAAGACAATCTTATCTAATTGTATAATAGTATTTGATTCAGCACTCATGTGTAGCAAAGAAAGGAAACAATCTGCGCATGCCAAAAAAAACAAAGCCTCTCGAAAAATCGGGAGGCTTCAAAATATTTCAACTGTCTAATTTTTTAAACAAATCACATCTCTTTAAAATTAATCTTCGTCGTTCGCGCCTTTTACAAAACGCTTGATAATACCTCTACCACTGTCGCGTACAAAAGTCACAATCTCATCGCGCTCATCTGTTGCTGGTAATTCTTCTTCAATATATTCAAGTGCTTGTGAAGTATTGAATCCTTTATTATAAATCGTACGATATACATCCAAAATATGATTGATGCGCTCTAACTGAAATCCACGGCGCTTCAAACCAATACTATTCACACCGCCATAACTCAATGGGTTACGAACAGCTTTGATATAGGGTGGTACGTCTTTACTTACTAAACTTCCTCCGGCAACAAATGCATGCTGACCGATCTGTACAAACTGGTGCACCGCACTCACACCACCCACTACGGCCCAATCGCCCATGGTTACATGTCCTGCAACCTGCACACTGTTGGCAAGGATACAATGGTCGCCTATTACACAGTCGTGCGCCAAATGCGTATATGCCATGATCAAACAATTGCTTCCCACTTTAGTCTTACCTCTATCTTCCGTTCCTCTATTGATGGTTACAAATTCGCGGATGGTGGTATTGTCGCCCACTTCAACCGTGGTTTTTTCACCACTGAATTTTAAATCCTGTGGTATAGCACCAAGTACAGCTCCGGGAAATATGCGGCAGTTCTTTCCAATACGCGTACCATCCATGATGGTCACATTACTGCCTATCCAGGTGCCTTCGCCAATCTTTACATCGCCATGTATAACGGTAAAGGGGTCGATCTTCACGTTCGGTGCAATCCTTGCATTTGGATCGATGTAAGTGTAGGGATGCGTCATCCTAGTTTTCGGTTTTGGTGTTATTAATGCGTCCATGCACTAATGAGTATAAAAAAGATGCCAAACTTGTCCTGATCCTTACAAATGTAAGTTTCTTGACATTTCTTTAAGATATTATGTTCGTTTTACTACCTGTGCTACTAAGTCGGCCTCCGTAGCTACTTTACCCCCCACATATACCGTTCCGCGCATTTCACAGATCCCCCTTCTGATTGGAGAGATCAATTCCATCTTCAAGATCATCGTATCACCCGGCACCACTTTCATCTTGAACTTACAATTGTCGATCTTCAAGAAATAAGTATCATAATCGCCCTCGGGCATCGCATTGATACACAAAATACCACCCGTTTGTGCCAAAGCTTCGATCTGAATCACTCCCGGCATTACTGGATTTCCTGGGAAATGCCCCTGGAAGAACGACTCGCTAAAAGTCACATTCTTGATCCCTATAATGCAGGTGTCTGTCAAATCAATGATCTTATCTACAAACAAGAAAGGATGACGATGTGGTAAGGTTTTCTCAATCTTTTCTAAAGTATACACTGGCGGAATGGTTGGGTCGTAAACCGGTACATTCTTTACGTGCTTATTACGCTTGATATATTGCTTGATCTTTTTTGCAAAATCTACGTTGGTGCTATGCCCCGGACGATTCGCAATAATTCTAGCTTTGATCGGATAACCAATCAATGCCAAATCACCCACTACATCCAAGAGTTTATGACGCGCTGGTTCGTTCGGAAAACGCAGTTCTAAATTGTTCAAATAGCCCTCACTCTTCACTTCAATTTTTTCGCGGTTGAACACTTTTGCCAAACGGTTCATCTCTGCGTCGGTAACTGGTTTGTCAACCACTACGATCGCATTATTAATGTCTCCACCCTTGATCAAATCGTTATCCAACAACATTTCTAACTCGTGTAAAAAGCAGAAAGTTCTACATGGTGCAATCTCAGCTTTAAAGTCGCGAATGGTTTTTAAGCCAGCGTGCTGGGTACCTAAAACCGGACTATTAAAATCAATCAAAGTAGTGATCTGGTAGTCCATTGATGGCAAAGCCACCATCTCTACACGCTTACCATCATCGTAATGATAAATATTTTCATCAATGCTATACCAAGCTTTGGCAGCATCCTGTTCTAAAACACCGGTTTCTTCGATCAATTCAATGAAAGGAGTTGAACTACCATCCATGATAGGAATCTCTGGTCCGTTTACCTCGATCAATACATTATCTACGCCCATACCTACCAAGGCAGCCAAGACGTGCTCCACCGTGCTAATTTTTGCATCCCCCACTTGAAGGGTGGTACCACGGCTGGTATCGGTTACCAAATCGCAATCTGCCTTAATAATGGGCTGATTGGGCATATCGATCCGCTGAAATTGGATCCCATATCCAGGATTCGCCGGGCGAAGGTTCATATCAACCATTACGCCTGTATGCAAGCCGGTACCGCTGATACTAATGGTACTATTGAGGGTGTGTTGTTTGTCGGGATTGAAAGTACTATCCATAATATTTTTATGTGGTATGTAGCCAGCAGTAGTGCCAAATTCGGCTTTACTTGCGTCGCACACTGGAACTTTTGAATATAAATGAGCTGCGAAAATACGATTAAAACTGCTTATATGACCGCCTTAGCCCTTGGCTTTCTCGTCCAATAATTGCTGAATTGACTTTTCCAACTCCTGCAGACGCTTCTCCATTTCCGGCAAACTACGCGTCAACGCTTGGATCCGTAAGGAATGTGTGAACTCGGTGGCCGGCGTACCGTTATGTGATTTGTTCGGATTTTTTATGCTTTTTGTAACACCTGTCTGTCCGGCGATCTTGCTTCCGTCGGCAATTATAATATGGCCTGCAGTACCAACCTGACCGCCAATCATCACCCCATTTCCCACTTTAGCACTTCCGCTAATGCCAGCCTGAGCGGCAATGACGGTGTTGCTACCAATTTCTACGTTATGGGCAATTTGTATCAGGTTATCGAGCTTCGAGCCTTTGTGTATGATGGTTGATCCCATCGTAGCACGGTCGATCGTGGTGTTTGAACCAATTTCCACATCGTCTTCGATGATCACATTACCGATCTGTGGGATTTTACTATAACTACCATCTGGTTGCGGTGCAAAGCCAAAACCATCCCCACCAATGACAGTACCAGCATGGATCACCACCCTGTTTCCTAAAATACACTCATGATATATTTTAACGCCGGCATGTAACACCACGCCGTCGCCTAGAACCGTTCCATCTCCAATCACTACTCCCGGGTAAAGCTTCACGTTTTTTCCAATTCTAACATGCTCCCCAATATGGCAAAAAGCAGCCACAAATATTCCTTCACCCAATTTGGCTGTCTTGGAAATATAGCTTGGTTCCTGAATTCCCACGAGTTGTTGGGAAACGATCTCCTGGTATTTCGATAATAATACCGCAAAGGCTGAATAAGCATCAGGCACCCTGATCAAAGTGGCATTTACTGGTTGCTTCAACTCTTGCGCATCGTTCACAATGATAATGCTGGCAGAAGATTGATACAGCCATTCTTCGTATTTGGGATTCGATAAAAAAGCTAACTGTCCTTCAGTTGCTTCTTCGATCTTTCCAAACGCGCCTACAGCTGCAGAAGGGTTTCCTTCTACTTTACCATTGATCATCAAAGCGATTTGAGCGGCAGTAAATTGCATGTTTTTTTCTTTATGAGGCTTACTGTTCCATAGTTTCTTAAACTAGGTCAATAAACAAATGTAAAATTTTTTGACTGGTGCGGAAAGCTTTTGCTGGATTAATGCATTATCAATCATTGAAATGTCTTTGATCATGCCGTCTTTGAACAAAATATTAATGCGCTCATCAATGGTTTGATAAAGGGTGTTACTTGCATCACCAGTGAAACACAAATAACGCACATCAGCAGGATCGATTTTGAAATTATGAATCGCTTCCTGCTCTTTTTCTTTGATGAACTGCCCTTCAAATTCATCCGATTGTATGCGTGATCGATAGAGCTGTCGGTTCAACAACCTATTGCATAATAAGGATAGGATCTTATCAGGATGCTTGCTCCAAACTTTCACGGCATGCATCACATCATGATCATCGAGTGAACAGAATTTTTCTAGCGCATCTGCATCCATCTCCCGATTAAATTCTCCCAAAAAGAAATCCAATGCACCCAGCGTTTTTAATCCTGCATCATCGGGCTTGTATATTTCTCTAACACGCTCTAAAATTTTCACTAACATTTTTTCAGCAGCCAACACCGTTTTGTGCAAGTACACCTGCCAATACATCTGTCTGCGTGCCACTAAAAACTTTTCTACACTATAAATGCCTTTCTCCTCCACCATTAATTCGCCACCATGCACCACCAACATTTTCAGAATTCTGTCATAACCAATCACGCCTTCCGTTACACCAGAGAAAAAACTATCCCTACTGAGGTAGTCCATTCGGTCCATATCTAACTGTCCGCTAATGAGCTGGTGCAAAAAAGGTTTGGGATACTGATTGGTGAAAATTTGAATGGCCAGATCCAATGCCCCATTCATTTCGGCATTCATTTTCTGCATGATCTGGATCGACAATTGTTCGTGATGAACACCCTGCACCAACACCTGCTCTAATGCATGCGAATAAGGTCCGTGGCCAATATCGTGTAATAAGATCGCTGCTTTTACTGCTACCGCTTCATCATCCGTAATTTCTACACCCTTGTCTCTCAGTTCTGTAACCGCATTACACATTAAGTGGTAGGCGCCTAAAGAATGTAACAAACGACTATGTACGGCTCCCGGGTATACCAATTGGGCCAATGCCATTTGGTGAATCCTTCTGAGGCGTTGATAATAGGGATGGGCAAGTATGGCAAAGATCAATGGATGGTTGATGGTAATAAACCCATAAACCGGATCATTGATAATTTTTCGTTTCGTCTTCGTGGTCATTATTTCCTAATTTAAGTCACCTGCAGCAGTCTGCAAAAATACAACTACCCGAGCTAAACCATCGCTTGAAAAAGTAGGAAAGGTTAATTTAGGTGTTATCACGGGGTTTGAATCGGAAGTATTTGTTAAATGCTTGGGGGAATAAAAATTTGTGAAGGCTTTAGGCTTCTATAAATTCTTGGTTGTATAAATTTGGATATGTCTATAGCAAAAATACTCTGGGTGGATGACGAGATCGAAAGCCTGCAATCACAAAAATTATTTCTCGAACAAAAGGGATACGAAGTAACTACACTCACCAATGGCTTTGATGCGATTGAATATGTGAAGTCGAATTTTGTGGATGTGGTGTTAATGGACGAATCCATGCCCGGTATTTCAGGATTAGAAACCCTTGCCAGAATCAAAGCGGTAAACAGACAATTACCCATTGTGTTGATCACCAAGAATGAAACGGAGAACTTGATGAATGAGGCCATTGGTAGTCAGATCAGCGATTACCTCATCAAACCAGTGAACCCCAATCAGGTTTGGTTGAGTTTGAAAAAACTGATCGATAATAAACGATTGGTGGCAGAAAAAACAACCACTTCCTATCAACAAAATTTCAGGGAATTATTCATGGCCCTGAACGACAATCCCAATCACCAACAGTGGATGGATATTTATAAAAGACTCGTGCATTGGGAACTGGAAATGGAGAAGAGCGATAGCCCCGAAATGCAAGAAGTTTTTAATACACAAAAGCAAGAAGCCAATACCGAGTTCTTCAAATACATCAGCAAAAATTATGCAACATGGGTTGATCCAAAGAGTAGCGACTCGCCTATTATGAGTAATCATTTGTTTCAGTTCAAAGTATTGCCACATGTAGAACCGGGCCGACCATTGTTTTTTATTTTGATCGACAATTTACGCTTTGATCAGTGGAAAGCGATCGAACCCATCTTCGCAGAAAACTTTCGCATCACGGAAGAAGAATCGTTCTATTCAATTTTACCCACTGCCACACAATACTGTAGGAACGCCATCTTCGCGGGTATGATGCCCTTAGAGATCGAGAAAAATTTTCCAGATAAATGGAAGAACGATGAGGAAGAAGGTGGTAAAAATTTATATGAAGAAGACTTTTTTAGAGCACAATTAAAACGCTTGAAAAAAGACAATTTGAAATTCAGCTATCATAAAATTGTGAATCACCAAGACGGGCAACAACTGGTGAACAATATGCACAACCTATTGCAAAACGATATCAACGTGATCGTGTACAATTTTGTGGATATGCTTAGTCATGCTAGAACAGAAATGGAAGTATTGAAAGAATTGGCTAGCGATGAAATTAGTTATAGAAGCATTACCAGAAGTTGGTTTGAACATAGTCCGCTGAATCAAGCTTTGAAAAAAATTGCCGACAAATCTGTAAAGCTAGTGTTGGCTACCGACCATGGAAGTGTGCGCGTTAAAACACCTCATAAAGTAATCGGCGATAAACAAACCACTACCAATTTGCGTTATAAGCACGGTAGGAATTTGAATTTTGAAGCAAGGGATGTCTTGGCATTTAAAGATCCAAAAGCAGCAGGTTTGCCGATACCCACCATCAACTCAAGTTTTATTTTCGCCAAAGAAGACGGGTTTTTGTGTTATCCAAACAATTACAACCACTATGTGAACTATTATAAGAATACTTTTCAGCACGGCGGGGTGAGTCTGGAAGAAATGATCATTCCCGTGATCAAAATGGAGAGTAAATAGTGCTTTGATGGCTAATTTTCCCCCGTCTTGTGGATAAATGAAAGCCCTTAGCAACAGACTCTGCGTTATTTTTGGTTAATCCTATATCGCTTAAAAAAGAGGAAGGTTACACATGAAGTACACACAGGCAACGATGAATAAATTGGAAGACATCCTAGGGGAATCATCTTATGTGGTTCGTTACGAGCGAGGTACTTTTCAGAGCGGCTGGTGTTTATTAGAAGCCCGCAAAGTTGTGGTGCTTAATAAATTTTTGAATGTAGAAGGTCGCATCAATATCTTAATGGAAATCATTCCTCAGTTGAATATTGATTTCGATAAGCTCACCCACGAGTCTCAGAAATTGTACGAAGCAGTGGTGAAAAAATCTGAGATCGTCATCGAATAAATTTATTTTAGACCCAATTTTCTTCTCCCATTATTAAAGTAGCTTTGGTGTGTGCAAGCTGCTAATTTCAAAGTAACGTTTTTAGGTTCCGGTACTAGCACTGGGATTCCCATGATTGGGTGCAAGTGCGACGTATGTACATCAACCGATAAAAAGGATAAACGACTTCGTAGCAGTGTATTAATCCAATCTGCCAGTACCGCTTTGATCATTGATACCACCCCAGATTTCAGGTATCAAATGTTGCGTACCAATACCACACATTTAGACGCTGTGTTATTTACCCATCCACATAAAGATCATATGGCCGGCTTGGATGATATCAGGGCATTGAATTTTTTGACCAAGAAGCCGATGGATATCTATGCCAACTCTTTAACAGAAGAAGCGGTACGCAGAGATTTTTATTATGCATTTGCTGATACCAAGTACCCTGGTGTTCCTGAATTGAATTTGATTACTATCGATGAAGCACCGTTTGTAGTAGGTGATCTGCCTATTCAGCCCATCCTAGTGTATCATCATAAAATGCCCGTCTACGGTTTTAGGATCGGTGATTTTACTTATATCACGGATGCCAATCGCATTGATGCAGAACAGATGGATTTAATTCGCGGTTCTAAAATTTTGGTGTTGAATGCGCTCAGAAAGGAAGACCATATTTCACATTTTACGCTGCAACAGGCGGTAGATCTTAGCATGGAATTGAAGGTGCCCGAAGTGTATTTTACGCATATCAGTCACCAGTTAGGCAAGCACGAAGAAATTAACCAGGAATTACCCCCACATATCCAACTGGCCTATGATGGCCTGGAGATCAGTTTGTAGCCCCCTCTTTTGAAAAGAGTAGGGATGAAAAAAATAATAAGAGACTATTTTAGTTTTAACAGCCGTGAGCGGGTGGCCATTATTCTTTTGTGTTGCTTGATGGCTTTTTTCTGGGTACTTCCAGAATGGTATCAAGGTCCACAAAACAATGTTGGACTGTCAGGAAAACTATTGCCTGCACCCTTGCCTGATTCCTCAAAAAAGAGCGAAGATGTAGCATCCAAAAAATTGGAAACGAATCCATCAAATGTGGTGGTAAAATTATTTGAATTCGATCCCAATGAATTATCCGAAGAGGGTTGGAAAAAATTGGGCATTCGAGACAAGACCATCCAAACCATCTTGCACTATCGCCAAAAAGGTGGCCGTTTTCATCGAGCAGAAGATCTGAAAAAGATCTGGGGCATGCAAGCTGCTGAGGCTGAAAGGTTGATGCCCTATGTCTCGATTCAAAACATTTCTAAACCAATTTTTAAGTCCGCGCCCTCACAACCCATTAAAAGCACTAAACCAATTCATATCAATCAAGCAACGGCTGAAGAGATAAGTGCTTTGCCAGGTTTGAATCGTTCTTTGGCTGCTCGAATGGTCAAGTTTCGGGATAAGCTGGGCGGTTTTCAAAATCTAGATCAGGTGAGAAGAACCTATGGAATTACCGACTCCATTTTTCTACTAATCTCGCCCTTGATCATATTCGAAGAATAGGGATAAGTATTTTGTTCAAAATTTGGTCGCTATGTAGAAACAAGTACATTTGCATTGAAAACTAACTAACGATAGTTTATTTTTCGGAAGGTTGCCCTATAACGATTGCTTGGTTTGGGCAACCTTCATCTATTTAAATCCCACGACATGAATTTTGCCAGTACTGAACTTACCCTTCAAGTTGCACAAACTGCACGCGATTTCGCCAAAAAATATATTGCTCCTCACGTAATGGAATGGGATGAAGCCCAGATATTTCCTGTAGAACTTTTTCACGAAATGGGGAATCTTGGTTTAATGGGAATCCTCGTGCCGGAGGAATATGGTGGGGCCGGACTAGGCTATGCAGCTTACAATGCCATCATCCAAGAAATATCAAAGGTTTGTGGTTCCATTGGGTTAAGTCTTGCAGCACACAACTCTTTGTGTACAAACCATATTTTAAGTTTTGGAACAGAAGCTCAAAAGGAAAAATGGTTGATCAAACTTGCAAAAGGTGAGTGGATCGGTGCCTGGGGCTTAACGGAGCCAAACACCGGAAGCGATGCTGGAAATATGCAAACCGTGGCTGTGAAAGAGGGAGATGATTGGGTGTTAAATGGCACTAAGTGTTGGATCACCCATGGAACTTCAAGTAATGTGGCGGTAGTAATTGCCAGAACAGGAGAACCTAGGGTGAGTGGTAACGCAACTGCTTTTGTGGTTGAAAGAGGTACTCCCGGATTTATGGGTGGTAAAAAAGAAAACAAGCTGGGCATGCGTGCAAGCGAAACATCTGAGATGATCTTTAATGATTGCCGGATCCCAGATAGTAATAGGTTGGGAAAAGTGGGTGATGGGTTTAGACAATCACTCAAAATTCTGGATGGCGGTAGAATCTCCATTGCTGCTTTGTCGTTAGGAATCGCAAAAGGTGCTTATGAAGCCTCCTTGAAATATGCGCAAGAGCGTTATCAATTTGATCAACCAATCGCTAATTTTCAGGGAATCAGCTTTAAATTGGCCGATATGGCTACCGAAATCATGGCCGCTGAATTATTGATCCAGCAGTGCTGCGATCTGAAACATAGGGGCGAGGGCTTGAGTAAAGAGAGTGCCATGGCCAAATATTATAGCAGTGAAGTAGCTGTAAAAGTGGCCACCGACGCCGTTCAAATCTTTGGTGGCTATGGTTATACCAAGGATTTTCCGGTTGAAAAATATTATCGGGATGCCAAATTATGTACCATCGGTGAAGGAACTTCAGAAATTCAGAAATTGGTGATTGCAAGAGAAATACTCAAATGATCCGCTTGGGGCAGATAAGCTGCTGAGATTCATTCAATAAAGTTATTTATCTTAGCTTCCTAGCTATTTTTTATTGATGAGAAACCAATGGGTAATAATTGTATGCATTTTGATAGGGTTCCCGTGCCTACTACTTGCCCAAGATAGGGGGGCAGAAGAGCTGGATTCTGCACAAACTTCCATCCTGATCGATTCATTGAACAAAGCCGCTTTTGCAAAAAAAAATACCAGTGTTGCTGAGGCATTGGCCATGCTTACTCAGATCAAGGACCTGGCCAAAAAGGTTAATTATCATAAAGGGTTATCAAGCGCTTATTATACAGAAGCTGGAATTTTTCAGCAAAATGGATTTAACAAAAGAGCCCATTTATTGTATGAGATGGCATTGGATAATAGCGTTAAGTATAACGATAGTATTAATATCCCCATGATCAACCTGCAGATCGCAGCTTTCTATGTTTCTGAGGGCAAGATCGATGAGGCCATTAAATTATATAATCAATCTTTAGATGCATTTGTGAAGCTTGGAATGATCAAAGATGTTGCGAATACCAAGAATAGTCTAGGTTTGATCGAAATCAAAAAAAGCAATTACACAAAAGCAGAATCCCTTTTTAAAGAAGCACTACAACTAAGCCTCACCCAAAAGTTTGTCTACGGCCAGAAAAAGTCGTTTTACAACCTTGGACTTTTAGCCAGAGCCAAAAAAGACACAGCAACAGCAAGGTCTTATTTTGAGAATTCATTGTCGCTCGATAATTTATTGAAAGACAATTATGGAATGGCGTTGAATCAAATCCAATTGGTGCAATTGTTCTTGGAACAACAGAAAACCGACGAGGCAATTGTGATGGCAAAAGTTGCCTACGACAATGCAAGAAAGACCAATGCTTATAATTTAATGATCACTTCGGTCTCGATCATTAAAGACGTTTATAAAACTAAGAACGACTTACAAAACACCAACAATTGGCAGGATAGTTTGATCAATACTTTGAAACTCAAAAGTGAAAACGAGATTGATTATGCCAATAATTTCATTGAGTTGGTGAAGGATAAAGAGCTGCAAAAGTTAAATGCCAAAACAGAAATTGAAAAGGCGAACAGACGTGCCAGTGGTCAACTGATCATCATATTCATTGGTACCTTCCTATTACTGATCCTCGCGATCATGGTAATCATGGCTTTCATTAGTTATCGTAAGCAAATGTTGCTGACTCGGAAATTGAAAAAGCAAAATGCCATCATTGAAGAGAATGCGGCATCACTCGATATATTGAACAAAGAGATCAATTCAAAAAATCTTTTGTTAGAAGAAGACAATCGTACCAAAGACAAATTGTTATCCATTATTTCTCACGATCTACGTAACCCAATTACTAATACACAAACCATTCTTTCGCTGATCAATAAAGGCGCATTGTCGCAAGACGAATCAAAGGTTTTATTGGAGCAACTAGAAACACAGTATATTAATACAACTGGATTATTGGATAATTTGTTGGGTTGGTTAAAGAGTCAGATCACAGGTAAAGAGTTAGAGAAATCTGATATCAACATTTATGATCTGATGAATGGTATGCATCTAGAACAGAAGATTCCATTGATGCGTAAGCGGATCAAGTTCATCAACAATACACAAAACGATTCAACGATTAGAGCTGAAAAAGAAATGATCAAAATCATTTTCAGAAACCTGATCACCAATGCTATCAAGTTCACACCTTTAGATGGTAGAATTGAAATTACTTTTCAAGATGATCAACAGTTCGATTATGTACTAATCACAGATACTGGCATTGGAATGAGTGAAGAAGTATTGGCAAAAGTAAATGCCCAGAAATATTTTACAAGAACAGGTACCCTACAAGAAAAAGGAAGTGGATTCGGACTGATCCTTTGTAGAGATTTGCTACAAAAGCAAGGCGGTAATTTATTGATCGAAAGTGCAAAAGGAGAGGGCAGTGTATTTACTGTACAGCTGCCCAAAGCCAAGGTTGATTAGTCTTCTTTAGTACCAGCAGAAAAGATCTGATCTACTGCGCCACCCAACATCGGAAATTTCTCTTTTACAAATGCCGCAATAGTTGCAACAGCTTTCTGTGCTTGGGCTGCATCCAATCCTGCTTCTTTAGTTAGACGTTCAATTAATTCGTTCATATAGTTGATTTTGACGGTTATTATTCATCGCAAGTTACTATAGGGGCATAAAAAAACAGTGAGAACTTATACCCACTGTTTTCCATATAGTTATTTTTATTAAGCTACTTTCAGCGTACTCAATTTGCTCTTACCAAACATGCTTTGTGCATAATCCAATGTTACGATTAGTTCTTTCGTATCAGTGCCAGGTAATTCAAACATGGCGTCGGTTAAGATACTTTCACAGATACTTCTTAAACCACGAGCACCCAATTTATATTCCAGTGCCTTATCAACCATGAAATCAAGAACCGGTTCTTCGATCACCAATTTGATCTCTTCTAATTCAAATAGTTTGGTAAACTGTTTGATGAGAGCGTTTTTAGGTTCTGTAAGAATGCTGCGCAATACTTCTTTATCAAGCGGGTTCAAATGTGTCACCACTGGTAAACGACCAAGCAATTCTGGAATTAATCCAAAACTTTTTAAGTCGGTAGCGTTGATGAACTGCAATAAATTTTTACGCTGATGTTCTTGCTCGTCTTTGTTTACACTAAAGCCAATGGCGTTGGTGTTGATCCTTCTAGCAATTACTTTATCGATACCATCAAATGCGCCACCGCAAATGAAGAGGATATTTTTAGTATCAACCTTGATCATTTTTTGTTCGGGGTGTTTACGTCCTCCCTGTGGTGGAACCAAAACTTCTGTTCCCTCCAACATTTTCAATAGACCTTGTTGAACACCTTCTCCACTTACATCGCGTGTAATAGAAGGATTGTCTCCCTTACGAGCGATCTTATCTATTTCATCAACATATACGATGCCTCTTTCAGCTTGCACCACATCGTAATTACAGTTCTGTAACAAACGGGTAAGCATACTTTCCACATCTTCACCTACATATCCCGCTTCAGTAAATACTGTTGCATCTACAATAGCAAAAGGAACGTTTAATAATCGTGCGATTGATTTAGCCAATAATGTTTTACCAGTACCAGTTTCACCCACCATGATGATATTGCTCTTTTCAATTTCAATATCGTCTGCTTGTTTTTTCTGAACAATTCTTTTGAAGTGATTATAAACGGCAACAGACAAAACCTTTTTTGCATCGTCTTGGCCAATCACATATTCATCCAAAAACTTTTTAATTTCTGCTGGTCTGCGAACGCTTAATTTAAAATTAGAATTGCCGCTATTTGCATCGTTTTTTAAATTCAGTTCTTGAACAATGATCTCTTGTGCATGCTCTACGCAATTCTCACAGATATGCCCTTCCTGCCCTGCAATCAGAATCTTTACTTCGTCTCGGCTACGTCCACAAAAGGAGCAGTGTAATTGAGCTTGTTTCGCCATAATAATTGTTTAAGCCTTTCCATAAACAGTGAATGAGCGCATTGCCAAAATTGCTTAAGAAAGTGCAAAGGTAGTACAGTTCCCGCTTTTAGGGGAATTTGTGCTGCCAATACTTCTATAAAATACGTTTAGATCTTGCTAAGAACCTGATCCACAATGCCATAAGCTACTGCTTCGTTGGCATCCATCCAGTAGTCGCGGTCAAAATCGGCCATGATCTGTTCTACTGTCTTGCCACAATTGTCGGCTAAAATTTTAGCGCCCAATTCCTTGGTCTTGCGAATCTGTGTTGCTTGAATCTCAATATCAGCTGAAGTAGCTTGCATATATCCTCCAAGACTTGGCTGATGAATCATCACTTCGCCATGCGGATAAATAAAGCGCTTGCCCTTGGTTCCGGCACTCAATAAAATAGATCCCATGCTCGCAGCAAGTCCCATACAAATGGTGCTAACCGGACTAGAAATCATTTTCATCGTATCGTACATCACCATGCCGCTGGTTACTACACCACCCGGACTATTGATATAAAATTTAATTTCTTCACCAGGTTTATCTGCATCGAGTAATAACAATTTGCTCACGATATCGCGTGCAGATTTATCATCCACCACACCCCATAGATACACGGCTCTTTTTTCGAAGAACAGTTTTTCCATTTTCTTCATCATAAATCCACCCATTGGTTCTTGCTTCTCTTCCTTTGGTTCTTCTTCCTCTTCTTCCATTAAGTATGGATTGATAATATATTTCTGATCGATCATATAAATTATTTTATGCTAGTTCTTAATTAGTCTTTTTTTACTTTTCTTGGATTAGTTAATAACACTTCATCAACTAGTCCGTATTCCTTTGCCTCAATGGCTTTCATCCAAAAGTCGCGATCACAATCTGCAGCAACTACTTCCACAGACTTGTGTGTATGTTCTGCAATTACTTCGTACAATTCGATTTTCAATTTCTTGATTTCGCGAGCAGTGATTTCGATATCTGTTGCTTGTCCGCCGATTGCTCCACTTGGTTGGTGTAGCATAATGCGACTATGTTTTAGAGCAGTTCTCTTTCCTTCAACGCCTGCACATAATAATACAGCACCCATACTTGCAGCGATGCCTGTACAAATGGTTGCAACATCTGGACTAATAAATTGCATCGTATCATAAATACCCAAGCCTGCATAGACACTTCCGCCTGGGCTGTTGATATACATTTGGATATCGCGTGTACGATCAACGCTTTCTAAAAACAATAACTGTGCTGTTACAATATTGGCTACATAATCGTTGATGCCTTCACCAAGAAAAATAATGCGGTCCATCATCAACCTACTAAACACATCCATGCTCGCTACATTCATTGGACGCTCTTCAATGATATAGGGCGTTAAATTGGTAATACCGTGTTGCTGGTAATTGTGAAGGGTAGCACTGCTAATTCCTCTGTGTTTTACCGCGTATTGTTCAAATTCTTTTCCAAGTGTCATATGCTATGATTTTCGCTTTGAAGATAAGTGTTTTGCCATTTCTGGCTAGGTAGATTATTCAAATACTGTGCAAAGATTTTTTTGCCGACAATCAGTCAGTTGAATTATCCCCTGATTTAGCCATAAAAAAGGGCAGTCTACTAATGACCGCCCTAATTAGGTTATACATTTTTCTTCCATCTCTCTTCACTCTTATCTTTTATCTCTTCACTTTTAATGGTGGTGATGGTGCAGTTTTTCAGCAAAAGCCTCCATGGTGATGGCTTCGTCTGTTGCCGCAACCTGACCTTCTAAATTGGTAAACAATTTATCTGCGCTAATGCGGTGGTAGCTATCTTCTACGAATTTCTTATCCTGCATCATACGGTTGGCATAGTCATCAACCCACTGTTGGTTATCGCCTAAAGCGCCAAGCTGGCCGCCCATATAGCTAAACAATTGCATTTTAGCAAAGTCGCGGATATCATCTGGTAACACTTCTATTTTGTTATCGATGATGAGTTTGCTGCTAATAAGGGTCCATTTTAACTGATCCAAAAATGTTGGATAGTCTGCTTCTGCCTCTTCGGCAGTTTTTGGTTTTTCGCCACCCACTTGCAACCAACGCTTCAGGAAGTTCTCAGGGAATTCCATTTTGGTATGGTCGATCAGGTGATGATAAATTTGGTCGTGAATTTGATTGCGGGTTTGTTGAGCGAAATGGGTTTCAATTTCAGCTTTCACAGCAGCTCGGAAATCTTCTTCAGTAGTGATTTCGTTATTAGGGTAAACAGTTGCGAAGAAAGTTGCATCAAGTGCAGACTTCTCAACAAAACCGATCTTAGTGATGGTCATTTTGAAAGTCTTATCAGCAGAACCAGCTTCATCTTTATTCAAACCCAGATCAGCCAAAACCACTTCTCTTTCTTTGTCTTCGAAAGCGCTAGCCAAATGCACATCCACCACATCGTCTACTTTCTTGCCGATCAATTGTGCTCTGAATGTAGGTGCGAAGTATTTAACCAATAAGCTATTTGCTTTATTGATGCCACCTTCTACCATATTGCCTTCAGCGTCTAATTCTGTGAAAGTCACATTTAATACATGGTCTTCGCTTGAAGCAGTTTCAGGCTCGGTCATATTACCATTGCGTGTTTGCATTCTTTCTACTTCTTCGTTCACCATCGCATCAGTAACGATCACATTGTATTTTGTAACCTTGATCTGAGTAGCATCTACAGAGAATTCAGGTTTTAGTCCCACTTCAAAAGCGAAGTCAACATCACCAGGATTATTCATGTCTAATTTGCTACCCTCGTTCTCTAAAGGAATCGGCTGGGCAAATATGTCAAGTTTCTCAGTGTTCAGGTACTTATTCATTTCAGCTTCAACAGTTTTCAAAACCTCGTCTTGAAAAACGCCTTGTCCGTACATCTTCTTCACCATACCCACTGGTACCATCCCTTTGCGGAAACCCGGGATATTGGCTGTTTTGGCATATTGCTTCAAATTCTTCTCAAAATTGCCATAGTAGTCTTCTTTGCTCAGCTTAACGGTAAGTTTATCGTTAAGTAGGCCAATATTTTCACGAGTAATAGTTGCCATTGTATTTTTTTTGTTTCTTAAAAATTGGGCTGCAAAGGTAAGGGATTGGCTGAAATGCATCTCATAGATCTTTTTGTTTTATTTCTTGCTTAAAAAATTACAAACTACTTGGTATTTCCCAGGGAAGCCCCTCATAATACATTGCGTTTTAATACTTATCAGTTTTTTTCTGAAAAGAATAAAATTTTGGTAACCCCTAAAACGCTGATTATGAATATCAAAAATCTGGTGAAATCCTTTACTGTAAAGTGTTTCGCAATCTTATTAGTAAGCCTTTTGATCTTAAATACCGCTTCAGCTCAGGTTGATCTGTTAGTGAGTACCGAGGCTACTTCCGACGGAAACCTTAAGTTAGACTCGATCAAAACCGGCAAAAATTTCATTTTTGTGATCGATTACAGTATTTCATCGCTTACTACCAATGGTACTAACGTGAAGATACAAGTTCCATTACCGGCCAATTTAACGGTTGCGCCAGGAGGAACCAGTATCGCTTACGACCATAGTCAGATCAGTTCGGTTACCAATGTTGCCGGTTTGATTACTGCAAATTTTATAAACCCCATTCCAGCGGGTAGTACCGGGCAAATGCAAATTTCTTTGGTTTATACAAACGGAACAACCCCGAATGGATATACGCCATTGATCATTACTGCTATCACAGCAAATAATGCCAATGTATCTCCTATATATGATACTACTTCTACTAAAGCATTGGCCAATAATAATATAGTATTGAGTAAAACGGCTCATAATTATTCTACCAATCCAACACTGGATGGTCCGTTTACCTATGATCTCAGTTATACCAATTCAGGAGGTGCTGAAGGAAACCTGAATTTATATCATGCAAAAATTTTAGATACCCTACCAGTTGGTGTGGTATTTGTTTCAGCAACCAAATTTGGTTCAATCGTTCCAACAACTACAGTATTGGGTACGGGCGAAACAGTGGTGAGTTGGGACTGGGGTGCAGCTACTTTAACAGGAACTGGTTCTGCCAGCCTTACCGTAAAATATACGGCACCAACCTATGCTGTTAATTCAACTTTTGAGAATTGTGCAAGTTTAACTGGAGACATTCCAGTAATGCCATTTGTGTCTGGTACTGCAACACTTACAGCCGCTCCTGAAATTAGGGCTTGTGCAAATGGGCATTTAGTGGCCAGTTCAAGTGGGGTAAATAATAACGGATCTGGAACTACTAGTCATATCCCCGGACTTTGTCCAGGAGTGGTAATGGCAGGCTCTGCAGCTGATTTTAAAACCGGATGGACCAACAGCGGAAACACAAATCTTGATTTTGTTGAGATTATTACCAATATCGATCCAAACATTGATGTTACTTCGGTATTTGCAAAAAAGGTGTCAAATCCAGTACCTGGTAGTACAACGCCCCAAGTAAAAGTTTATGAATATTATGAATTAAATAATTCAGGAATCTGGATAGCAGTGAGTGGTAGTCCGTTTGATAATACAACCATGTCTAATTCTTATGCAGTAACACTCGGGCCAACTGATTTCATTTCTAAAGTAAAAATTAGAGTGGAGCCAGATGTAGATGCGATTGGGCCTTACTTTACGCAAGATCTTACCTACACAGGTAGCATCCGTACCGCAACACCGAATGGTAATCCAGCAGGAACCATCATTCAGGGAAGCAATAATCCAGGAAATTGTACTGTTACACTTTCTGGTACTCAGGTGAACAACTGTTATCAGTTAAATGCTTCTGCAAATTCTGCCGCATTACCTGTATCAAATGCATGTGGTAATGTGCATATCATTGGTCAGGCTCCAGTGTTCTCTAGTTTAAATAAAACAACCACCAATGGTACTTCATTCGGACCAACAAATATTGTTACTTATGAAATATCTGCAAAACAATTGGGTATTGGTATTGCACAAAATGTAAGCTTTACAGATGTGCTGAATGCAAAATTGGAATATCAGGCAGGAACAGCGCAGTTTAAATTAAATAGTGGTGGAACTTATGCGCCATTAGGTAGTGTTGGTGTAAGCGGACAAACCCTAACTTTCCCAATTGCCGACGTAGCAAGTGGAGATCAAATCTTTGTAAAGTTTGATGCAAAAGTTAAGGATGGTACAGCACCTGCAACAATTGGAAACCTTGCAACATTAGCAAGTTCTAATTCCTATATCAACGCAGGTAATCCAAATACCAATACAAAAAATATTACGGTAATTAGTGCGGCTGCATATACTTCACAACTCGGACAAAATGGTTGTGATACTTCCCATTATGTGTACTATCCAGAAAATGCACACGCAACTCCACAAGGAAAAATTAAGTATCGTGCTCTATTGCGCAATACCGGAAACGTGGGTGCGAATAATATTACTATGATTGATGTGTTTCCATTTATCGGAGATGTAAGAGGATCGCAATATTTTGCGAATCTTTCTGCGCCGATCACATTTACAGATCCTTCAACAACGATTTATTATAATACTGTTTCAAATCCTTGTATGCCAGAGTTTAATCCGGCTATCAATCCTGCAGGTTGTAATACAGCAAACTGGTCAGTTACACCACCAGTGGATATCACATCTGTAACTGCTATTAAAATAAGACGTTCAGCAACCATCGCACCATTAGATAGTTTGGTTTATACATGGCCAATGATATTGCCAGTAGGTGTACCGGCAAATATTACCATGTATAATTCTTATACCTATCAATTAAACAGAACAGATAATTCTGCACAATTATTACCAGCAACACCTAATAAAGTGGGCATGATCACAGATTGTGTAAGTGCATTGGGTTCATTGGGTAATTATGCTTGGGTAGATTCTAATGCAAATGGTTTGCAGGATGAAAGTGTTTTAGCAGGTATCAATGGTTTGAAGGTTTATTTGTATAAACCCGGTCCATCAAATACAGTAGGCGGAAATGATCAAGTTTTATTAGACTCTACATTTACTGCTAACGACTTTACTGGTAGACCAGGTTATTATACTTTCACCAATTTGGCAACTGGAGATTATTATGTGAAGTTTCCAACAATAGCAGGAAAAGTATTTACAAAACTAGATCAGACCATTAAAACAGATAATAACTCTAATGCAGATAGAAGTACCGGCTATAGTGAATTGGTACATATCGATGTTGCATTAGGCGGATTAGATAAAGACAACCCAACAATTGATGCAGGATATATTGTATGTACCTTAAATGTTGTTGCACAAAAAACCGATATTTCATGTAACGCATGGGTAGATGGTAAAATAGATCTTACCGTTACTGGAAGCAGAGGTGGAGCAACATATACTTGGAGCGATGGACAAACAATTAAAGACAGAGCATTCTTACACGCAGGTAACTATTCTGTTCAAGTGATAGATTCAGTTGGTTGTACAAAGAGTGTTTCACAAACAATTGTTGAACCAATTGTTTTACCAGCGATAACTGGTGTAAATATTATTTGTGTGGATTCCACAACAACACTGCATCATGTAACTCCAGGTGGAGTATGGGCAATTAATAATACAGCTATTGCTACCATTAATAGTAGTACAGGTTTGTTAACAGGCGTAGGGCCAGGAACTGCTATTGTAACGTATAAGATCAATGAAAGCTTATGCGGTACTGCTTACTATTATCCGAATGTACAGCTATGCGGACCAGGCGGTGGCGTTGGCGGCGGCGGTGCTGGTGGATTAGAAAGTAAGAGCTTGGGCGACGCAGTTGCTAAACGTATTTTCAACAATGCTATCAATAGTTTACAAGGGCCTGTTGATTATTCAATACTGCCGTTGATCAATTCGAACGGTACAAGAAATCAAATTACTGGAGTTGGTACTCAAATGCAATTGAGAGATATTTTGCCACAGCAATTATCAAGTAATGCTTATCAGGCTTCAGTAAGTACACCAACAGATATTCCATCTATTACAAATGCAAAAGAAGTATTGTCTGTTGACTTTAATTTAAACAACAAAGCAAAAGCTGTTGCATTTGCAACCAAAACATTGGGTGAAGTGTATGACCACACTAAGTCGATCTGTGATCGATTGAAAGGTTCTGAATTAATTGGCATCCAAAATGTAATGGTGAATGGAATTAGTTTAGTGCGTTACGATTTAAAGAACACTGCAGGTGTAAATGAATACGCGATCAGTTTTGTAATTGGTGCAAAAACAGGAAGAAATAACTATACCGTTCAAAGTACTTGGTTAAATAAAGACTATGCATCTGATGAGGTAATGTATAATATCCAACTATGGGCAGTGAATACAGGCTTATTGATGGATATGGCTACTGATGTATTAACTAGACTTAAAGCATCCTTGCCAATCAATGTTATAGCAAATAATACAGCACTACCTAAAACTTACGTAACAATTGGTAAGCGTGAGGGCACGAATCTTAACCTCGCCATTACGAATACACAATCTGTTAATTCAGGCTATTTTGAAATTACAGAAACTGCACATGAGCAAGGCGTTAGTAACACACGCAAAGTTCCATTTACAGTTAGTTCGAATGGTAAGTCAACCATTAATTTACCAGTAAGCGATAATTATGAAGCGAGTATTGGATTGTATTTGAATAACCAATTACAGGACGTGGTATTTATGGCAGACGGAACCTGGGGTTATGATTATAACAAAGCAACTTCTACAGTAAAAGATTTCAAGATCACTAATGATGCAAGTATCAATAGTGCCAATCCAGATAATTTCTTACTATTTAGAAATATGCAAATAGCAGCTACTAGTCCGGATTATGTTTCTGTATACAAAGTATTGCGTGGTGCAGGTGCAGCGCAGAATTTGAGCGATTTCAAAACCTTCCAATTCAGTGCAAGTGGTGAGGCTACCAATTTACATATCACTTTAGTTAAGAATGGTATTAGTAATTGGGCAGATCAATACAGTTATACATTGCCTTTAACAAAAGACAGTAAGGATTATAAGATTTCGTTGAGCGACTTTATTTCTGCCGCCTCAAAAGAAAAAATAGATGCATCTGATTTAACCATGGCACTATTTAGTTTTGAAGTAGCTTCTGCAAGAAATACCAGTTTCAATGGAACCATTTCTGCAGCTGCATTTACTAAAGAAGATATGGTATACAACAATAGTCTTTTGTCAAAAGAGATTGCAGTATTCCCGAACCCTAGTACAGGAAGGTTCAATGCCATTTTCAAATCAGAAAAGGCAAGTGAGCTTACACTGAAAATCACCAATGCAAGTACCGGCAAGTTGATGTTTACAAAAACGGTTAATGCTATAAAAGGAGAGAACAAGGTTCAGGTAGACATTACAGATAATTCAATGGTTAATGTCTGTGTATTAACCCTTGAAGGGGCAAGTACCAAATATGAGCCTAAAAAAGTGATCATCAATAAGCAATAAGGTTGAATACTAACAAGCGCAAAATAAAAAAGACTCACTTTGGTGAGTCTTTTTTATTTAAATGCTATTTGTGCGGATGGAGGGGGTCGAACCCACACGCCTCGCGGCGCTAGATCCTAAGTCTAGTGCGTCTGCCAATTTCGCCACATCCGCTTCCCAATTAAAACCAGAAAGTTACTTAGGATTCTTTCCAGCAGAGCGCAAAAGTAGGGGATTTGATAATAAAATACAATCTGTATTCCCTACAATTCCTAAATTCTTCTAAAATAGTTGGTTGCCAAGAGTTTATAAGCTGAATGCTGCAGTGATATTTTTTTTAAGACGATATTTATAGAATACCTTTACAAAACTAACGATTGTGAGTTTTGTAAGTAGTTTGAATCAAATAAAAAATTGACAAACATTATGAAAAAATTAGTCATAATGATCAATTAGCAACATCCCAAAAACCAATTTTATGAATACGCTCCACAAAAACCAAATCCACAAATTGCTCCTTTTATGCAGTAGTTTATTTTTATTTATTTGCGCTTTTTCTCAGGTAAAATACAGTGCAAAAAAATCAATTTCTTTAACCCTAAGTGGTACTTCTACGCTACATGAATGGGACATGAAATCTAGCCTTGCAACCTTTGAAGCAAATTTTACCATCAATAGCTCAAAAGCAATCACAGTAGTAAACGGACTAAGTTTTTCTACTTTAGCCGAGAGTCTGAAAAGTGGGCACGATGCCATGGATAAGAACGCATACGTTGCTCTGAAAAGTGATAAATCACCCACATTAACTTACACCTCCAACAAATCAACGATCACTAGATTGGATGAAACTACTTTTGCAGTTAAAACAACTGGTAAGTTAACAATTGCTGGTACCACTTTGGATGAAGAAATTGACGCAACTTGTAAAGTAAATTCAGACAGATCGATTACCGTTATGGGTTCAAAAAAAATCAGTATGAAAGATTTTGGAATGTCGGCTCCTACTTTTATGATGGGAACCGTTCAAACCGGAAATGATGTAGTATTGAAATTTGATATGAAACTTACCAAATTTTAACTTACAATTAAAATTGCATTTGCGTTGCCAATATAATTTGTCCTGCCAGCGCAAACTGTTGTAAATAAAGTGTTTTAATGACAAGTAATAGCCTAGTGGAACAATCCACTAGGCTATTATTGTTTAAACATCTTAATAAAAATGGATGGTGGAGGTTAATGCATTGAATTAAATGTAAAACTGACATTTATCAGGTTTTCTCCTGATTAGAATCATAAAACTTGGTGACACACATCATGTTAAAGTTTGCACAATGAATGGAATTTTGTGTAAGAAAATTGATCATTAATCATCATAATATAAAACATCACAAAAACCTATATCATGAAAAACCTTACAAAAACCAATTTAAAAAGACTTAGCCTTTTAGGGTTGAGCCTCATTTTATTTGTTGGTGCATTTGCACAAACAAAATACACCACAAAAGCTTTGTCACTAACTGTTAGTGGAACTTCTACACTGCACGATTGGGATATGAAATCTAGCTCTGGAACTTTTGAAGCAAACTTTACTTTGAATGCTGCAGGAGCTATTACAGCTGTAACCGGACTAAACTTTTCTACAAAATCTGAAAGCTTAAAAAGCGGTCATGAAGCAATGGACAAAAACGCTTATAAAGCTCTAAAAAGTGACAAAAACCCAAATATCACTTTTGTATCAAATACTGCAACCATTACAAACCTTGACGCTACTGATTTTACTGTTAAATCAACTGGTAAATTAACTATCGCTGGTGCAACATTAGATGTTGAGATCATGGCAACTTGTAAAGTAAATGCTGATAAGTCAATCACCATTATGGGTTCTAAAAAAATCAGTATGAAAGAATTTAGTATGGCTCCTCCCACATTTATGATGGGAACTATTAAAACAGGTAACGATGTTACTTTAAAATTCGACTTAAAACTCAATAAATAATCCAATTATTCTTTAACAACAGCACTATTCTTAACCAAAATTTATTTTATGAAAATTCAATTTAAAAAATTAGCCCTAATTGCCTTAGCTGCAATTCCTTTAACACTTTTAGCACAACAACCTAAAATTTCTAACTTCCGTCCATACGACCAAACTGGTATTAATCAGTTCGAAACATCTAAATCTGATACAGTTCCTTTTACAGGATTAAAAGTTAGATGGGGTGCTGGTTTTACACAACAGTTCCAAAATTTAAAACACGAGAATCCAGGTGCTATTAATAATACTGGTGTTGGTGCAAACCGTTTGTATCCTTTACAAAATGGTTTCATGACAGCTCAAGCTAACTTATTCATGGATGTACAATTAGCTGATGGTGTTAAGTTAAATGTTACTAGCTATTTATCTGCACGTCACCACAATGAAACTTGGGTAAAAGGTGGATATATCCAATTCGACAAAGTTCCATTTAAAGGACAATTCTGGGATGATTTAATGAAAATCGCTACAGTAAAAATCGGTCACTTTGAAGTGAACTATGGTGATCAACACTTCCGTAGAACTGATGGTGGACAAGCTTTATACAATCCGTTCATGGACAACTATATTATAGATGATTTCGCAACTGAGATTGGTGGTGAAGTATATCTTCAAAAAAATGGTTTATTTGGAATGATTGGTATGACAACTGGTATGATTAAAGGTAATATCGATTCAACTTATCCAACAGTTGCTGACGTTAATGTCAACAGAAATCCATCTATCTATTTCAAAGGAGGATTCGACAAAAAATTAAATGAGAATGTACGCGTACGTGTAACTGGTAGCTATTATGCAAATAGTAGTCAGGCAGGAAGTGGTCTTACCATCTTTAGTGGCGACCGTACAGGTTCTAACTATCAAAACGTAATGGAAAAAGGTGCTCCAGGTGCATTGCCTGCATCTACTGCAGTTGCTTTCTCTGGTCGTTTCAACCCAGGCTTCAGCAAAAAAATCAATACTGCAATGTTGAATGGTTTTGTGAAAGTGTATGGTTTTGAAGTATTTGCCACTTATGAATCAGCAAAAGGAAGAACTAAAACTGAAACTGTTGACAGAAAAGCTACTCAGTTTGCAGTTGAAGGTGTATACAGATTCGGTAAAGCTGAAAACTTATTTGTAGGAGCTCGTTACAATTCAGTTAAAGCAACTTTGGCTGGCATGACTAATGATGTATCAGTAAGCAGAACTTCTTTCGCAGCAGGTTGGTTCATGACCAAAAATGTATTGTTGAAAGGTGAAATAGTTAATCAAAAATATTTAGACTTCCCAACTACAGATTACCGCTCTACAGGTAAATTCAGTGGCTATGTTATCGAAGCCATCGTAGGATTCTAAGAAAATGGTTTTTTATGGTGTAAATAGCCGGATGAAGTTTTTTCATTCGGCTATTCTTTTTATCATTGTAGGATTGATGTTCTTATGAAGAAACAATTCTTGGCAATTTTACTCTTACTTCTTTTATCAGGATTTAATCCTCCTGATAATAAAGCAGTATGGGTTGTTTTGCAGGGAAGTAGTTTATCTGTAAACGGAACTACCAATATCAATACCTTTCAGTGTGATATTAATAACTATAGCTTACCAGATACACTTACATTGATTAAGTCTGTTCCCAAGGGCCAATTACTCCCTATGAATGGGAAATTGAGTTTAGAAATTGAAGCTTTTGATTGCCATAACAGAATGATGACTGCCGACCTTCGTAAAACATTGAAAGCAAAGACCTATCCGATGCTGATCGTTAAGTTCATTTCGATCAATAGTTTTCCTGATTTTAAAAATCCCACCAAAATCTCAGGTCTTGTAGACATTAGCCTTTCTGGGGTGAATAAGCGATTTGAGATCAATTATGTTTTTACGGGAGACGAAAAGCAGGATGTACATCTAAAAGGAAATCAAAAGATCCATTTCTCGGACTTTAATTTAGTACCACCAAGTAAACTCGGTGGGGTAATAAAAGCCAATGATGAATTATTGGTTGAATTCAAATTGCACCTGAAGCCGATAGGATAGTTTTATGGATTCATTTTGGCAAATACAATGCCCGCAACACTGGATTGAAAAAATCCAAACCCAAACCAAGACAATACCATCGTACTAGAAACGTCGATCTGGCTATAGGTCATCCATAAAATTGGAAGCAAGCCAGTTAATGAATATACAATGCCAAATTCTAGTCCGCGTATAATAGAATGCCCTTTAAAAACAGATTTAAAACGGTCCCAAAAGAAGGCCAGCGCAAAACTGATGACCATTGCATGGGTATAGAAGAAAAAATCTCGAGACTGATCTGAGATAAAGACCCCACTGAGGTATTCAACGAAAAATGGGTTGAAAAACTTAATGCTAACAGCTAAAAATAATCCGCCATAAGAAAGTATAGATAAAATGATGCCAGCAACTAGGCCGCTGAGCATCATTTTTTTAATTCTTTCCTTTATCATGGTGTTGTTAATTTCCTACAAATAAAGTTAGCTTTTTTTATTTACTTAACTTCTTTTTGTGGCTTGATTTCCAGCATATCTTCTTGGATCTCCACCTCTAAATGATCTGCGTTCCTTAGCTTGATAATGTCGTTGCACTGGCTTTTGTTTAGCTGTTGCAGAAATATTATTCAATGAAGTGTTTTCCATCGCATACGGATGTTCAGACACAATTGGAATTTGTACGCTTATTAATTTCTGAATATCTCTCAAAAATTCCTTTTCTTCCTGATCACAAAACGAAAATGCGATCCCACTTGCGCCAGCTCTTCCTGTACGACCAATTCGGTGCACATAGGTTTCTGGAACATTCGGTAATTCAAAATTAATTACGTGCGATAGATTGTCAACATCAATTCCCCTTGCGGCAATATCAGTAGCAACCAATACCCTGGTATGCCCCGTTTTAAAATTGGATAGAGCTCGCTGACGAGCGTTCTGCGACTTATTTCCATGAATAGCTTCTGCTACGATATGCCCACGGTGTAAGTCTTTCACAATTTTATCTGCACCATGTTTGGTTCTTGCAAATACCAAGGCAGATTTAATATTGCTATCCATTAAAAGATGCGCTAATAATAATTTTTTGTTTTCCTTCTCTACAAAATAAATCGCCTGCTCAATGGTTTCGGCTGTTGAAGAAATTGGAGTCACTTCTACTTTAACAGGATTATTTAAAATACTACTTGCCAAGCTGCTAATTTCTGCAGGCATGGTAGCAGAGAAGAATAAGGTCTGTCTTTTAGTAGGTAAAAGTGTAATTACTTTTTTTACGTCATGGATAAAACCCATATCCAACATACGGTCTGCTTCATCCAATACAAAGAATTCAATATCATTCAATCTGATAAAACGTTGTTGAATCAGATCTAATAACCTTCCTGGAGTGGCAATTAAAATATCAACTCCATTACGAAGTGCATTGGTTTGTGCCCCTTGAGAAACACCTCCGAAAATAACCAACTGCTTTAATCCAAGGTTCTTTCCATAAGCTGCAAAGCTTTCTTCAATTTGAATGGCAAGTTCTCTGGTTGGTGTTAAGATCAACGCTTTGATACCGCCTTTTTTAGGCTGACCTGTATACTTTTCTTTACAAAGTAATTGTAATACAGGGATGGCAAAAGCTGCTGTTTTACCAGTTCCTGTTTGTGCACAACCAAGCAAGTCTCTGCCCTCTAAAATACTAGGGATGGCTTGTTCCTGAATGGGTGTGGGTGTAGTGTAACCTTCGTTCTTGAGCGCATTTAGTATGGGCTCAATGAGGCTTAATTGTTCAAATAACAAAATAGTAAAAATTTAAAATGAACACCTGAAATTGCTCAGGTGGTATATAACCTTTCCGGGTTTGACTTGATGAAACTTTGTCACGGAAGTAGATAATCAGTCGGTAGAGAGCCTATATGAATGCTACAAAGCTATGGTAAAAAAAATTAATGCCCTGTTAAGATGGCCTTTTGCACTGATTATCAGTGGTTTAATATTCTATCAGCGCAAGAATCGCTTCAAGGTATAATTTGTCGGTAGCGTCAAATTGATCTAACCTATCGCTATCCACATCCAAGACTCCCCAAACGCTTCCTTCTTTCAGCATGGGTACAACAATTTCAGATTTTGATAAGCTGCTGCAGGCAATATGCCCAGGGAATTGTTCCACATTTGGTACGATCAAAGTTTCGGCTTTTGCCCAACTGGTACCACAAACCCCCCTTCCTTTTTTGATTCGGGTACAGGCAACTGGACCTTGAAATGGCCCGAGCACCAATTCATCATTTTTAACAAGATAAAATCCTATCCAAAACCAGCCGAATTGTTCTTTCAAAGCTGCAGTAACATTAGCAAGGTTAGCAATCAGGTCTGGCTCGCCTGTTAATAATCCCTTGATCTGTGGGATCAGGTTTTGGTATTGTTCTATTTTGTTACCCTTCGATAGTGCTAAGTCTTCTGCCATGGTTCAAAGATAAATTGAATTAGAAAATTTGTGGTAACTTTTATATCCACTAAAAAAAGGGTCATGCCTAAAAAGCCGTTAATAAATGTGTTGCCCTATAAAATAAAACCGGGCAAAAAAATAAAATTAAAATCGTTCAGTACCAACATCAAGAAAAAGCCCTTGGACAAAGTTAAGGGAGAAGAATTATTGCAAAAGGGTATAACTAATTTATCAATCTTACAAGATAAACTATACGCCAATAAAGAATATAGTATCCTCATTGTTTTACAGGCGATGGATGCAGCAGGAAAAGATGGAACCATAAAACACCTAATGAGTGGTTTGAACCCAACTGGTGTAAATGTGAGTAGTTTTAAATCACCAACTTCAAACGAATTAGAACACGACTATTTTTGGCGACACAATTTAAAATTACCAGCTAGAGGTGAAATCGGAATTTTCAATAGATCGCATTATGAGAATGTTTTGGTCACAAAAGTGCATCCTGAATTCATTCTCAAAGAAAATTTACCGGGCATTAGTACAGTAAAAGATATCGATCAAAAGTTCTGGAAAAAAAGATATGAACAGATTAATCGATTTGAGAAAAATTTAAGTGAGAATGGCACCATCATTTTAAAATTCTTTTTAAACGTTTCAAAAGCCGAACAGAAAAGAAGATTTCTTGATCGGATTGAAGACCCCAAAAAGAATTGGAAGTTTTCTGTGGCCGATATGAAGGAACGTGTTTATTGGGACCAATATCAGCAAGCGTATGAAGATTTGTTCAATCATACTTCTACAGAATATGCCCCTTGGTATGTAATTCCTGCAGATGATAAATGGTATATGCGCAGCTTAGTTGGTGCAGCAATTTATCAGCAGTTTCAAAAACTGAACATTGCTTATCCGCAAGTTTCGAAAGAAACCAAAGCGGAATTTTTAAAAGCTAAAGAGGTATTATTGAACGAAAAATAATTAGTGGATATATTTCCCAACAACAGGGAGTTTTTGGAATTCCTTTATATATTTCCCAACAACAGGGAGTTTTTGGAATTCCTTTTTTTCAACCAATAGGATAAACCAGATAAAAATAAATAAGAAGATACTGCCAGTTGCAAGCTGCAACCAAAAGGGATCGTAGAAATACAAGATCCCTTTTTGTATTAAATAAAGGCATGTGACAATTGCGATATAAGCCACTAATTTCTTCCAAGCATATGGGATGGGATATTCTTTTTGCCCCCAGATAAAACTGATTACCATCATACTACCATAACAAGCAAACGTGGCCCATGCACAAGCCATATAACTGAAGTATGGAATCAGTGTATAGTTGATTAATAGTGTAATACTTGCACCCGCAAGTGTGATCCAAGCCCCAGCCATCGTTTTATGTCCGAGTTTATACCAAACACTTAGGTTATAATAAATTCCCAAGAACATATTAGCCAATAATAAGATAGGCACTACTTGTAATCCAACCCACATTTCACGGTTCCGAATGAATTGCTTCCAAACATCTAAGTATAATGCTACCATTAAAAACATCAAACAAAGCGTGATCACAAAAAACTTCATGATCCGTGCATACAATTTTGGTGCATCTTTATCACCAGCCTGTTTAAAGAAAAATGGTTCAGCGCCCATTTTGAATGCCTGTACTGCAAGGGATATTAGCATTGCTAGTTTATAACAAGCCGAATAAATCCCCACTTCGGTTTTTGCTGCTTCCACAGTTGCAACAGGTGCCCACCATTGAAGCATGATCCTGTCGAATGTTTCGTTAATCATCCCTGCAAAACCTGCAATGATCAAGGGCATGCCATATAGCATTAATTCTTTCCAAAGTTTAACATCAAACTCCCATTTAAATCCAAAGAACTCTCTACTTAATAATAACAGTACAAAAAGGTTTTGTACAAGATTAGCGAGTAATAAATAACCAACACTCCATTCTGGAACATAGTAGTTATTGAGCCAATGTGTTGGATGTGTGCTTAAAAAATGTGGTAGGGTGCTAATGAAAAAATAAGTTGCAGCAATGTTTACTACAATGCCACCAATTTTAGTAAGTGCAAATTTTATTGGTCGGCCTTCCTGTCTTAATCTCGCAAATGGAATGCCGCATAATGCATCAATCGCAATGATTCCTGCCGCTACAATGATGTATTCTGAATGATTGCCGACAGATAATAAAGTTGCGATAGGCTGTCGAAATAAAATCAATACAGCACCCAAAAAAATACTTGAAAAAATCAGCGAAATGCTGGTAGTATTATAAACCGTGTCTTTATCTTTTGTATTTGAGAATCTGAAGTAAGCGGTTTCCATCCCATAGGTGAACACTACATTCATGAATGGAATAAAAGAATAGACCAACGAAAACTCACCATAGATGGCCGTAGACAATTTGAAAGTGAGGTAGGGTAATAATAAATAATTGATAAATCGAGCAGCTATGGAACTTACGCCATACCAAATTGTTTGTCCTGCTAATTTCTTAATACCACTCAATGCCTACGATTTAATTTATATCAGAATTCCTGATTCTTGGTCTGCTAAAGTACAGAATGTGTTGTTAATACAAACGGAATCCTTAGAGGTTACGATGGTCGATCTTTTTTCGAAAATGTTTGTTCTCTGATTTCTTTTTTTTGCCTTCGATCCTTTTTTCTATGGCTGCTTTGCTAGGTTTAGTGGCCATCCTGGCTTTTTTTCGGACCAACGCCCTCGTTACCAAATCGTTCATTTTTTCGATGACGATGCCTTTATTTTCAAGCTGACTTCTCGATTCCTGCGATTTCACCAACAAATTTCCATCAGCACTAATACGGTTAGCTAACTTTTCCTGAATCCTCAATTTCTGTTCATCCGAAAATAAATTCGATGCTGCAACCTGCCAACGACCCTCTACCATGGTCTCTACCTTGTTCACATTTTGTCCGCCCTTACCCCCCGAACGGGCAGTTTGAAACAGGATCTCCGATGTTATATCTATCTTCATCTTTATAAAGTTAATTCTAAAATTGGTTATTGAATTATGAGAGTGGTGATTCAAAGAGTAACTGAGGCTTCCGTGAAAGTGGAAGGCAAGATCACAGGGGCCATTCAAAAAGGTTTATTGGTATTAGTTGGGATCGAAGATGCCGATACCGATGAAGATATTGAATGGATCAGCAGCAAAATTGTAAACCTGCGCATTTTCGACGATGCAGCTGGGGTGATGAACCTTAGTGTTAAAGATATCGATGGAGAAGTTTTATTGGTGAGTCAGTTTACATTGCATGCTGCTACAAAAAAAGGCAACCGACCCTCTTATATCAAAGCGTCGAAACCTGATGTGGCAATCCCGATGTATGAAAAGCTGATTGTGCAACTTAAAAAAGATCTTGGAAAAGAAATTCCAACAGGCATTTTTGGAGCAGATATGAAAGTGCAATTATTAAATGATGGTCCGGTTACAATTGTGATGGATTCAAAAAACAAAGAATAATGAAGAACGATATTTTAAACCGAGAAGACCTACTTCTTTTGATGGATCGCTTTTACAGTAAGGCATTGACGGATGAAACGATTGGTCATTATTTCACAGAAGTTGTTCAAATGAGTTTACAAAAACATATTCCTGTGATCACCGATTTTTGGGAAACGATTTTATTTGATACTGGAAAATATAATGGCAATACCATGAAAGTGCATGAAGACTTGCACGAAAAATCGGCTTTCAAAGCAGAACATTTTAATCGTTGGATGGCAATGTTCAAAGAAACGGTGGATGAAAACTTTGAAGGTAATAATGCAGAAAAGATCAAACAAAGAGCGATTTCTATTGCAACAGTGATGAATATTAAAATGGTTCAAGGCGGTGCCGGATTAAAATAAATTATGCAAGATGACAATTGAGCAAGCACAAAAAGACGTAGATCAGTGGATCAAAACAGTGGGCGTTCGTTATTTTAATGAGCTCACCAACCTGGGTATTTTGATGGAAGAAGTGGGTGAGTTAAGTCGCCTAATGGTTCGAAAATATGGGGAGCAATCTTTCAAAGAATCGGATAAAAACAAAGAATTAGCCGATGAAATGGCCGATGTACTTTGGGTATTGATTTGCCTCGCCAACCAAACGGGTGTTAGCCTAACAGAGGCATTAGAAAAGAATTTTGAGAAGAAAAACATCCGTGATGCTACCCGCCATCTGGAAAATGAGAAGCTTCAATAGCAGTAAAATCCTATTTTTGCGTCACATGAGCACGCAACAAGACAATTTATTTCAGGCAATTATATCCCATGCCAAAGAGTATGGATTTGTATTTCCGAGTAGTGAGATTTACGACGGAC
>JAPLEO010000054.1 GCA_026391125.1 Bacteroidota bacterium | reverse complement strand
TGCTTCATATAATAATCTCAATTTACCATTTGGCTTATCCGTTGTTTGAGGATACATGAATATGCCTCCCTTAATTAAATTACGGTGCAAATCTGCTACCATGCTACCAATATACCTTTGTGTATAGGGTCCGCCATCTGCTTCCGTTTTTCTTTGACACTTATCAATATAATTCCGAACATTTTCTGGGTATTGAAAGAAATTGCCATGGTTTACTGAATAGTATTTTCCATCCTCGGGGCATTTAATATTGGGGTGACTTAAAGAGAACTCACCAATACTGGGATCAAGTGTAAATCCGTTGACGCCTCTTCTTGTTGCATAAACCAGCATGGTACTTGAACCATAAATCACATACCCTGCAGCTACCTGATTGATTCCTGCTTGTAAAAAATCATCTTGGGTACAAGGTGTTCCAAGCTTACTCACACGCCTAAACACACCGAAAATTGTACCAATTGAAACGTTTACATCAATATTACTACTGCCATCGAGTGGATCAAAGACAACTACATATTTACTATTATTACTGATCTCATCGTCAAAAACTACAAAATCGTCCATCTCTTCACTTCCTATTCCTGCACAACTTATTCCATGTTTTAAAACCCCAATAAATTGATTATTGGCAAATACATCCAATTTCTTAACATCTTCGCCTTGTACATTAATACTTCCTGCATCACCCAAGATATCCACTAATCCTGCTTTGTTGACTTCCACATTTACCCTTTTTGCAGCTAACCCGATATCTCTTAACAGGGTACTTAACTCACCTGTAGCATTCGGAAACATGCGCATCTGCTGAATGGTAAATTCATCTAAAGTGAGGATATTACGATTGATAATCATAAAATAGATTTGGTTCTATAAAGATAGCGATGAGTTTTAAATGAATTGCATTTTTTGAAGAGCGGGGCTCTAGTTCTCGCTTATATTTGCATGCACATTTTCAAAATCTGATCAAGATGAAAGTATTCAAATTTGGAGGGGCCAGTGTAAATAGTATTGAAAGGGTAAAAAACCTTGCCGAGATCGTTGCAACTTACGATTCAAGTCCATTGGTTATTATCGTTTCTGCCATGGGCAAAACCACCAATGCATTAGAAAAAGTAGCGGAAGCCTTTTATCATGGTAAAAAAGAGGAAGCCATTCAATTATTTCATGTTGTTAAACAACAACATTTAAATACCTGCAAGTATCTTTTGGTTTTTAGATATAATGCTTGTTTAGAACAAATTTCCGATTTCTTTACCGAAATAGAATGGTTATTACACGATAAGCCAGTAAGAAGTTTTGATTATTATTATGATCAAATTGTATGCCTAGGTGAATTATTGAGTAGTTGTATTATCAGTCATTATTTGAATGAAGTCAGCATCAATAATCAATGGTTTGATGTGCGAGATGCCATGCGAACGAATAACAATTTCAGGGATGCTGATATCGACTGGGCTATTACTTCAGAAAAGATACAATCATGTGTTTCATCACTTTTGTCAGACAAATGCAAAATAGTCATTACTCAAGGCTATATAGGTGCAACAGAAGATAATGAAAGTACCACATTGGGTCGTGAAGGAAGTGATTATTCTGCCGCTGTTTTTGCAAATGTTTTAGATGCTGAAAGCCTTAGTATTTGGAAGGATGTAGACGGTGTTATGAATGCTGATCCAAAAACCTATCCTGATGCGGTATTGATTCCAGAATTGAATTATACCGAGGTAATTGAAATGGCCTATTACGGAGCACAAGTAATTCATCCAAAAACGATCAAGCCCTTACAGAATAAGCAGATTCCACTATACGTCAAGAGTTTTTTAAACAGCCAGTTACCAGGCACCATCATTCATCAAAAGAAAAATAAAAACCTCCCTCCGATTATTGTTATTAAAGACAATCAGGTATTGCTGGAATTAAAAACGCAGGACTTTTCTTTTGTAGGTGAAGAACCAATTATTGAACTATATCGATTATTTAAGCAGTTGCACATTAAACCCAATCTTATACAAACTGCCGCCATTAGTGTATTTGTTTGCATGGATGATAAGACAGAAAAAATAGAGCAATTAGCGCTTGCTGCTAGTAGTCAATTTGATGTTCAAATTCAAAAAGGATTATCCATATTAACGATAAGGCATTATAACGAAACAGTTTTGGCAACTTTAAGTGAAACGAAGGACAAAGTGCTGCAACAACAATCAGCTGAAACAGTACAAGTACTTTTTAAATAGATTAATTAATCAGTAGGATAGATATGCTTTAACAGCATCGCTTTTAGATCTGCTTCTTTGAATGGCTTAACCAGAATATCAGAAATTCCAGCTTTTCTATACGCATCAAGATCATCTTGCATGATAGTTGCCGTTAATGCAATCACTGGCATCGTAGATTTACCATTTGGATGATTTCTGATGGCTTTAGCCAACTCATCGCCAGTCATTTTAGGAACATTAATATCAGTTAAAATGATATCGTATTTATTTTGATTGAAAAGCTCCCAACCAGCTTGGCCATCTTTTGCCAAATCGAACGACAATTGTTGTTTTTTCAAAAGAAGTCCTAACAACATTGCATTCATTTCGTTGTCTTCTATAACAAGTGCTTTTTTATCAACGTACAATTGCTCTAACTTTTTAGAAACCAATACAGTTGGTGCAATTTCAACTTCTAACGGATGATTTTGAACTGGATAAAGAAGCATCACTGTAAATACAGAACCTTCGTTGAGTTTACTAGCCACATGGATGTTGCCCCCCTGCAATTCAGTCAACATTTTAACAATAGGAAGGCCTAAACCAGTACCTCTAATAGATCTTCTGGTTTCGTTTAATTTATCATCAGAAGTAACCTGAGAAAACTCTTCAAATATGCTATTTAAATGGCTGGTAGGAATTCCTATCCCAGAATCTGCCACTTGAATTTTGATATCGGCTTCTTGATCAGACCTAAATGAGGAAGCAGCTGTAATAACAACAGATCCTTTATCAGTGAATTTGATTGCATTACTAGTAAGGTTATAAAGGATTTGTTTCAATCTGAATCTGTCTCCTATTACAATCAATTCCTTTGATAAACTGATTTCTTCTCTGATTGAAATACCTTTTTCAGCAGCTGCAGCAGTAAAAGCAAAAGCAACTTCATGAATGGCTTCACTTAAATTAAATGGTTGTGAATCCAATTGTAATTTACCTGCATCAAGTTTCGAAAAGTCTAATACATCATTAACGGTATGCAACAAATGATCAGAAGAAGTTTTAATAGCTTGTAAATATTTCTTTTTTTCTGGATCAGTTTCTAAACGATCAATAATATCTGTGAAGCCCATGATAGATGTAAGCGGAGAGCGAATTTCATGGCTCATATTGCTTAAGAATCGACTCTTTGTTTGAGTCATTTTCTCGGCTGTTTCTCTTGCTTCAATTAATTGTGACTCGTATTTGATTAATCGATAGATATTGAAAGAAAGCAAAATGATAATTAATAAAATGATTCCCAGCGATCCCCATGAAAATCTAGCTATCGATTCACGTGCTTGAGATGCAGTGAGTAGGGCGTTCACCAAATGCTCTTTTCTTGCAGTTAATTCTCTTTGCAATAATGATTCAAGTGCAGCATCAATCTGCGCGATAATATTCAGATTAGTTTCTGCTAAAGTTTTTTCCCCTTCATTCAAACGTTTCCTCAGACTCATTTCTTCATTCACAGAGCCTTGGTAAAAATTCTGAATTTCATCAGACAATTTATTAATGGAAGAATCTAAAACTGTTTCACTATTAGAGCTGTCAATTGCTTTTCCATCTTTTGTGGTACTCACCCCACCCTTCGTGTATTGCAAAGGAACTTCTTCTGATTTTGAAGAAAACAGATCTCCCAATTTTTTAAAGAACCCTTTTCTCTTTTTTGGAGCCTGTTTAAGGGTATCGACCCTGCTCACGACAAAAGATTCAATAATTGACTTATCGATCTTCTTCACTGTCAAAGGAGCATTGATCTGAGCCAAATGTTTATTTTCAATTGATTTAGAATGAATAGATACAGAATCTGCAATCATTTTCAATTGCGCAATCATATCTGCCAATTCTACTTTTTTACCTAAACCACTAATTATTTGATTCACATCAGCACTATCCGGGCCAACACTAATTTGTTGAAGATTGAATTGAACCTGGCTTAATTCATTTAAAAAGGCTTCTCTATAGACTGTGTCGTAATTCGTTAAATAAATACGGTAGTTGTTTTCGGCAATCGACAATTGCTTATCAGTCTCTTGTAAAAGTCCAATACTAGGGTTTTGTATTACTAATGTATCAATGGATTGTCTTAATGAAACAAGGCTTTTGGAGTTCACAGCATTCAATACTAGTACAGTAATAAGTACTACTAAGCATACAATAATTAGTATGAAATTAGAAATTGAAAGTTTTAACCTTTTCATTACTTTTTTCAGGATTCAGGGGTACGGTCAGAGGTTGAAAATACAATAAAATCGTATACCTGTGCCGATTTTGACGCTTTTCTGCGAAAAATACCAACTAGTTAGTATATCTGGTAATCGCCATTTGAACTGACTGCGATGATCGGAAGTTTCTTGTTTTGCTCAAAATAATCAAACACAAGACGCATTTTAGAAATGAATTTTTGGTATTCCATTTCATCCTTACTACTCTTCTTTAAGAACTGAAGGTCTTTCTCGTTATTGAACCTGATTGGGAATATGTGAACTGGAATAAATTCCTGACCCGAAGCATGCGCATAAGCAGCCAATAGATACAATTCTTCGATCTGTTCATTTTGTATGGGTATACATCCCTGCGTTACACAGAAACCATGAATTAAAATATCTCCTCCTGGCTTTATAGAGTCGCTCAACAACTTGTCGGACGAATTGGGGTAATTTATCCCAAGGGCCATATGATAATTGCTTTTCGGTCTAAATTCATTGACGTAATAAAAACCCTCAGGCACCTGAAAATCTCCATCCATTCTTTTTGGACCAATCGTTCCTGATAAGGCACAAATTTTATAGGTTTTAAAAAGTCTGAAAGCTTCTGTATGGTTATTTCTTCCCCAAACTTCTAATTGACTATCATACTTAAAACTGCGAATATAAATTTCCTTTACCGGCCAATCGAGATGCGCCCTTCGATATTGTTTTTCTAAACTATCCTTGCGAAGGTTATAGGCATTTTTAAATTTTGGAAAGCTCATTTGTTGCTCAATAAATGTTGTTTGAGCTTCCGATTTTGAAAGATTAATTAAGCAAAAAACTACCCAAAATGCATACTTCATGTTTTCAAAAATAGGTAATCGCTGAAATTCTATCTCAAAAACAAAAGAAAAAACAACTAAGACTTTGGAGAATTAAATGGATAACTATCTTCGCCCCCTATAATTAAATTTATGAAAGTAGGCATTTTGGGTGGTGGGCAATTAGGTAGAATGCTATTACAAGCAGCAGCCAACTATACGGTAGAAACCTTTGTATTGGAAAACGATGCAACCTGTCCGGCAGCACATTTATGCCAGCATTTTGTAAAAGGCGACATTAAGGATTATGAAACAGTTTATCAATTTGGCAAAAACCTTGATGCCATCACCATTGAAATTGAAGCTGTAAATATTGAAGCACTAGAAAAATTAGAATCCGAAGGAGTAAAAGTTTTTCCAAGTCCCTCTGCCATACGAATCATTAAAAACAAAATTCATCAAAAAGAGTTTTATAAAAATAATGAAATTCCATCATCTAACTATTTGATTACCAACTCTCTTGAAGATCTTCAGCAGCATGTAGATTTTTTGCCTGCAGTACATAAGATTGGAGAAGGAGGCTATGATGGTAAAGGAGTTCAAATCATTCAATCATCTGCCGATCTACAAAAAGGATTTGATGCGCCCTCTGTTTTAGAGAAGATGGTAAACGTTCACAAAGAAATTGCTGTGATTGTTTGCGTGAGCCAAAAAGGTGAAACCGCAATATATCCTCCAGCTGAAATGCTCTTCGATCCTATTTTGAATCTTCTAGACTATCAAGTTTCCCCAGCCCGTTTGAATGAAAAAATATTATGGAAAGTAGAAGCCATTGCAAGGAAGGTTGCGAAATCATTAAATAGCGCCGGACTTTTTGCGATCGAACTTTTCATTGATCAAGATCAAAATGTATGGGTCAACGAAACTGCTCCAAGAGTGCATAATAGTGGGCATCATACCATTGAGGGTAACTATAGTAGTCAGTACGATATGCTTTGGCGAATTATTCTAAATTATCCTTTAGGTAATACAAAACCAATATTGCCAGCAGCTATCGTAAACTTATTAGGAGCTCCAGGATATAGTGGTGAAGCTATTTACGAGGGATTAGAAGAAGTTCTAACGATCGATAATGTTTTTGTTCATTTATATGGTAAAAAAGAAACCAAACCAGGCCGCAAAATGGGGCATGTGACTATCTTAAGTAACGACTACCAAGAATTAATTTTTCAAGCCAATAAAATCAAACAGAAACTTAAAATAATCGCCTAATAAAAAAGTATCTTTTTAAGATGCTTTTTTATCTGGATCCGTTGGCGTTGAAAGTTTTCTCTTTACGTTCAATGGTCGCAAAAATCCAATGCCAATCAAGCTCTTGGTCTGCAATGCAGGAGAGGTATGACTTGGGCCAAATAAACGCACATTGTCGTCATAAATCAGATCCAAACTATAAGTAGCAGAAAAATATTTATTGATTTTAAATGCTACTACATTGGTCATAAATAAATCCACATTTTGAGGATCAGAAATATAGTTTGAGAACAAATCGAGCCTCCCCTTATAAACGATATTTTTAGCCAAAGTTGTCGTATAATTTACTGTAGCAAAAGCACCTATTTCATTCAATGAATGCGCACCTGGAGGTACCCCATATAACCCTTTATCAGATAATGTATGATTCGTTAGAACGGTCCACCTTGAAGTTAAAGGCGAAATGAAAAATGAAAATTTATCAGTTGGCTTATAATCAAAACCAGTTGACAGAATGAAATACCCGGGTGATAAAAACGAGGAAGACAATTCGGGTGGTGTTGCTCCATAATTATAACCATCAAAGAATTGCGACCTGAAATTAAATAACGCTGATAGATACCACTTTCCTCCATTATCCATTTTATAACCATACTTGCTCAAAAAATCCATTCTATCATCATTTTTACGTCCGCCCGAACTCGTAGTATTTACATATCCCAGATTTAGATCCACGCTATTATCCCAAACATGGCGGTTATTCCGATATAAAAAAAAGTAATTCAAAGAGGTATTTGCAGCCAACGAAAAATTATCACCTCCTGCTGCCCAGTTGCTCAAAGACCCTTGCGAAAGAGAAAAAAGGAACAACCCTCCTCGTTTCCAGATCCATGCAGTTGTATCCGCATCTTTTTTTACCTGCCTAGAGGTTTCGCTTCTTAATTTGTTAACCACCACATCTTGAGATACCGCTTCAAGACTTATTAAAATACCTAGCACCAAAACCAGTTTTTTCATTTTTCACGGTTTGAAGCAGCAAAAATATAGGTTATTCATAAGTTTAACGAATGAGCCGCTGACAATCTGGCATTAAAATGGCTATTTTTTGTACTTTTGCAGACTAAACTATTCGAAAAACATGGAATTGATGGATTTGGGAGCAAAAGAACACAATGAACTGAGGCAGGGAGAAGCCTATCAACCATTTAATAATGATCCCAATCAGTATAAGAAGCATTTTTATATAGAAAGCTATGGCTGTGCTATGAATTTTGCGGATAGTGAGGTTGTAGCAGCTATTTTACATGATCAGGGATTTGGAGCAACCAAAGACCTTTCGAAGGCCGACCTCATTCTCCTAAACACCTGTTCGATCAGAGAAAAAGCAGAACAAACCATTAGAAAGAGACTTACTGAATTTAGAAAATTCAAGGTTCAAAAAAGTGGTTTATTAGTGGGTGTATTAGGATGTATGGCTGAACGACTAAAATCGAAACTGCTTGAAGAAGAAAAGCTGGTAGACATGGTAGTTGGTCCGGATGCCTATCGAAGCCTCCCTATTTTAATTGAGGAAGCGGAGACTGGACAAAAAGCTGTGAATGTTTTATTGAGCAGAGACGAAACCTATGCAGATATTGCTCCTATTCGATTAGATAGTAATTCAGTTTCAGCATTTGTTTCCATCATGAGAGGCTGCAACAATATGTGCAGTTTCTGTGTCGTCCCTTTTACAAGAGGCCGAGAAAGAAGTAGAGACGCACATAGTATTGTGGCAGAATCTGTTGATCTTTTTGAAAAAGGATATAAAGAGATTACTTTATTAGGTCAAAATGTAGATAGCTATTATTGGATAGATGAAACAAATGACCATGCTATCACATTTGCAGAACTGTTAGAAAAAATTGCACTGATCAGTCCACAATTAAGAGTTCGATTTAGCACATCACACCCTAAGGATATTACCGATGAAGTGCTTTATACGATTGCCAAATACAGCAATATTTGTAATTATATTCATTTGCCAGTACAAAGTGGCAATAACAGGATTTTACAATTAATGAATCGCACTTATTCTCGTGAATGGTATAAAGCAAAAGTAGATCGTATTCGAGAAATCATTCCTGACTGTGGAATCAGTACTGATATCATTACGGGGTTCTGTACAGAAACAGAAGAAGATCATCAAGATACTGTTGAAATCATGAAGTATAGTAGGTACGATTATGCCTATATGTATTTTTATAGCGAAAGACCTGGAACACTTGCCAGCAAACGTTTTGAAGATGATGTGCCAGAAGAAGAAAAGAAAAGAAGGCTAACAGAGATTGTAGATGTTCAATACCAACTTTCTTTAAAAAGCAATCAAAACGATGTAGGCAAAACCTTTAGAATATTGGTGGATGGGGAAAGTAAAAAAGATACTGGCTTTTGGAAAGGCAGAAATGATCAAAATAAAGTGGCAGTCTTTGAGAAAAAAGATCATGGCATTAAAGTGGGTGATTATGTTGATGTTAAAATCAACGAATGTACCAAAGGCACTTTATTGGGTGAATTTGTGAAATTTTAAATGGAATGAATTCCGGCTTTGAACAGTCGGTAAAAAATATAAAAATGGATTTACAATCTATCAAAAACAGATTCGGCATAATTGGTAATGCACCTGCATTAAATCATGCTTTAAATACAGCTGTTCAAGTTGCAGCAACCGACCTTACCGTTTTAATTGTAGGGGAAAGTGGCGTGGGTAAAGAAGTCTTTTCGCAAATCATCCACGCGCTATCAAGTAGAAAGCACAATCCTTTTATTGCAGTTAACTGTGGTGCAATCCCGGAAGGAACCATCGACTCTGAATTATTTGGACACGAGAAAGGTGCATTTACAGGTGCTGTAGACAGCAGGAAAGGATATTTTGAAACCGTAAGTGGTGGTACCATCTTTTTAGATGAGATCGGTGAAATGCCTTTAGGCACACAGGCCCGATTGTTACGAGTTTTAGAAACAGGCGAATTTATTAGAGTTGGTTCCTCAAAAGTGCAAAAGACCGATGTAAGAGTAATTGCAGCAACTAATAGAGAGCTCTTAGAATTTACACAAAAGGGAAGATTCAGAGAAGACTTATATTATCGTTTAAGTACCGTTCCTATTCGAGTGCCTTCATTAAGAGATCGCAAAGAAGATATTCTACTATTGTTTAGAAAATTCGTAGTTGATTTTTCAGAGCGTTATAAAACAATCCCCGTTCAGCTTGATGATGAAGCCAAACAAGAATTAATCAACTATGGATGGCAGGGTAATGTTCGTGAATTGAAGAATATTGCAGAACAGATTTCTGTGTTAAGTCCGAATCCGCAGATTAATGCCATTGCATTGAAGAATTTTTTACCAGAAAAGAGTAAAAACAGATTACCTGTTTTAGCGAATCAGGCACAGGGTGGTAACGAATTTTCTAATGAACGAGAAATTCTGTACAAACTATTTTTCGACATGAAAAAAGATGTGACAGAATTGAAAAAAATGTTTTTAGAGATTTTGCAGAACCCTTCTCTTGCTGGCTCTGCCGCTAATTTCACTCGAGACTCATTGATGAGCGACTTTCATAATAATGGAGAAATTTCTAATAATTTATCTGGAGGCAATAATACAAATACTTCCATTCAGCCATCTTATTTAAATCAACCTTCCGCTTCGAATACACAACCGATGATCATTTCAGAGGATAGTATTCACCTACATGAAGAAATTGAAGAGTCTTTAAATATTATGGACAAGGAAAAAGAACTGATCGTAAAAGCATTGAAGAAACATAAAGGCAAACGCCGAGATGCTTCACTTGATTTAGGGATTAGCGAAAGAACTTTATACCGCAAACTCAAAGAATACGATATTGATGAATGATTCTCGTAATTTCAATTTAGTAAAGATGAAAAATTACTTATTAAAATATTTATTCAGAAACAAAACAACGATCCTTTTAGCGGGATTGATGGTGTTTTTTGTGTTGCCCTTTACAAGTTGTGGTATCTATACGATGAATGATGTATCGATCAATTACGACTCTGTAAAAACCATCAAACTGTTTACCATCGAAAATAAGGCGAGCTATGTTAACCCACAGTTGAGCCCAAAATTATATGAAAAGCTATCTCAGAAATTTGTGAATTCTACGAAGCTTACTAGAACCAATAACGATGATGCACACTATCAAATTACTGCAACCATCACCGGATATAACCCATCACAAACTGTTGGTATTAGTGCCCAGCAAGCAACTACAAACCGACTCACGGTAAGCGTACATGTTGTATTAAAAAAGACCTTAGAAAATAAAAGCGAAGAATTTGATGTATCAAGGAGTGCTGATTTCTCAGCAAACCTATCTTTGCAACAGGCGGAAGGACAATTATTGGATGAATTGGTTAGAAATTTAACCGATGAAATTTTTAATCATATCTTTTCGAACTGGTAATCAAGTTGTATTTTTATTGTTATGAATTCTATTCAGGAGAAAGCTTTATTTCATTTAACAGGTAACAGAGACCTAGATCAGGTTGATGTGGAGACCTTAATTAAACTAGCTAATAGCTATCCCTATTTTGCTCCTGTTCAATTTTTGCTATCTTCTAAATTGAAGCATACCAATTCTCCAGAATTCAACCAACAAGCACAAAAAACAGGTTTGTATTTCTCTAACCCCTACTGGTTACATTACTTACTTCGCGAGCCAAATTCGGAACCTGAAAAACAGATATTACCTACAAAACAGGTAGAATTTGAACCAATTGAAGATACTTTTAAAGCACCTTTTCAAGCTTTTCGAATAGAAGAGCCCCCTACAGTACCGGCTCAACCTATTGTAGAAACAAGCCCTTCTGGCAATATGGCAATTCCAACGATCGAATTGGTGAAGGAAATGATGCGTGGAATTGATAAGCAAATCTTGCCAGAAACCACCAATGAAGAAAATCTTACAGAAAACATTACCCAGCAGCCTGTTTTCGAAGAGCCAAAACATATGGTCTCAACAGCCTATAATGAGGAAGCAGCCACAGATTTGAGCAATTCAAAGATTGCAAGCTTGCTTTCTACCCAATTTGCAGATTTCAAAAAGCCCATCAAAGAAGATGAGCAATTGGAAATCTCAAAGGAGCCAATGCATACGATCGATTATTTTGCCTCACAGGGCATTAAAATTGACTTATCTAAAATTCCACAAGACAAACTAACAACGCAGTTACGCAGGTTTACTGACTGGCTTAAATATATGAAGAGCGACAATCCGAACCCAATTGACCTAGGAACTAACCCTGAATTGGAGGATGCAGTGGGAATAATTGCCCAAACTTCGAATGAGCAGAAGGAAATTGTGACCGAATCTATGGCCGAAGTTTTACATAAACAGGGGCAAATGGACAAGGCAATTCAGCTCTATATCAAATTAAGTTTCTTAAATCCTGAAAAATCCGCTTATTTTGCTGCGAAAATTCAACATTTAAAAGGTATACAATGATAATTTTGTTTTTGGTCTTGATTGTGATTGCCTGTATGGCGCTTGGTTTTATTGTTTTGGTACAGAATCCAAAAGGAGGAGGTTTATCTGCCAATGTAGGAGGCTTGAGCAACCAGTTAATGGGTGTTAAGCAAACTACCGACGTTTTAGAAAAAGGAACTTGGCTATTTGCAGGTATTATTGCTGTATTAGCTCTTTTTTCAAGTGTTTTCTTAAAAGGAGGTGCAACCTCTAATGTAGATAACTCACTTTTGCAAAAAGTTAAGACAACTAGTTCTGCACCTGCTGCTCCAGCAACTGCCCCTAAAAATGCAGCTCCAATGCAGGCAGCACCCGCAAAAAAATAGTTCAATTTTGGGAAACTGATATAGTTCTACCTAAAAGAAATATTTCAAAAAGCCGTTCCGAGCAGTCTGGACGGCTTTTTATTTGTTTCAAACGCTTGATACTTCACACTAATTATTAGGTTTTTTATTTAATTTGGAAATATGAAATTCGCCTTTGTGAAAATTGATTTCCCTCTCAATGGCGATGGGCGAATTGCATGTAACCAACATCAATATTAGACACATGAAATTCCTTTTAAAAATCTTTTTGGTTTTACTTCTGATTATTGGAATCGGATTGGCTTGGCTTGTTTTTGGTTCTGGCACTTCCTTTTCAGAAAAAAACAAATATTTCGTGCTGGAAGAATCAACTAAAGATGTGAATGCAGTTAAATCATTTAGCGAAGATTCCATTATAAGTTATCCATTTGTACTTGATCAGATGATCGAGTTAATGGGTGGATGGAAAAAGATAAAGCCAGGGAAATATGAAGTCAAGAAGGGGCAATCGCTCTGGTCTATCTCCCGACAATTAAAAAATGGACGATTAGCAGAAATGAAATTGGTGATCAATCGAATTCGATTGAAAGAAGACTTAGCCAAATTGATCAGCAAAAACTTTGCGCCAGATTCTGTGGCTGTAATGCAATATTTACAATCAAACGACTCATTAGCTAAATGGCAGGTTGACACCAATACAGTTTTTACTATGATCATTCCTGATACCTATCATTTTTATTGGAATGTGACACTCGACAAAATCTTTCAAAAATTATCAGATGCTAATAAAAATTTTTGGAGTAAAAACGATCGAGAAACAAAACTTACAACAAGCACGTTTACAAAAAATGAAGTCTATATCCTCGCCTCAATTGTAGACGAAGAAACCAATTACGAATCTGATAAGTATAAAATTGCTAGTGTTTATATCAATCGGCTTCATAAGCAAATGCCCCTGCAAGCCTGCCCTACTATTAAGTTTTCAATGAGAGATTTTACACTAACAAGGATCTATGAAAAATATTTGAGTAATCCATCACCCTATAACACTTATCGCCACAAAGGATTACCTCCAGGGCCCATCTGTACACCTTCACCTAAAACAATTGATATCATATTGAATGCTCCTTCCACTGATTATTTATTTTTCGTTGCGAAAAGCGATTTCAGCGGATATCACCATTTCAGTAGTAATTTTGCAGAACATAATACTTATGCAAAAGAATATCAGAAAGCATTGGATATTTATATGGCTGAAAAACAAGCAGAAAAGAATTGACAAACCTTGAACGAGTAATACTTACTTCTAAACCTGTTGCATTTCTGATTAGAAAAAGCAAAGAGATTGTTATCCCAGGTTTTCAAGGATTACCCTTATTTGATGTAGTTAGATTCTTTTTTATTCAGATCAATAAAATCGGACTAAACGAAAGAGCCGCTGCCATTTCATTCAATGCCATTATGGCCATCCCTGCAGCCTGTATCTTTTTATTTTCGATAGTTCCCTATTTACCTGTATCTGCTCAATTTAAAACAGAATTATTATCACTTACGAAGGACTTAACCCCTAATCAGAAAACATATGCATTAGTCGAAACTTTTTTGAACGACTATTTCCAAAAAACAAAAGGTGGACTTTTATCTTTTGGTATCTTAATGGTGATCTTCTATTCATCTAATGCCATGATGGGAATCATTAGAACATTCGACAAGTCAATTCTTCATGCAAAAACGCATTTCATACATAAAAGGTGGAAAGCCATTAAGCTCACCATACTTCTCATATTATTGGTGATTTGTTCTGTTTTGTTTTTAATTGGACACGATGCTTTAGAAAAAATCTTGAGGCACTATTTTCATTTCAAAAAAGAAAATTGGCTTTGGTGGTGGGAAGGTACTAGGTGGCTATTGATCGTATTATTGATCTTCTTTGGGATTTCAATCATCTATCGATATGCACCATCAGTAGAAAAGAAATGGAATTTTATTTCTCCGGGTTCTTTATTAGCTACTTTTTTAACACTAGTCTCCACAATCGCTTTCTCATTTTGGGTGACGCATTTTGGTAGCTATAACAAAGTGTATGGATCGATTGGAACAATATTAGTAATAATGATTGTCATTGATTTCAATGCATTGATACTACTCATTGGGTTTGAACTCAATGTGAGTATTACCTATTTAAAACAACAGGTTGAAAAAAGAAGAATCGAGGAAGACAGTTCATTTAGCGATTCCCTCTCTTAAGCGCCCTAAGATCTTTAAATCTGAATTTCACTTTTGGCTTACTCCAAACGGCTTTTATTTCTTGTATACGCTCTTCCGATAAACTTGGTTGATCGTAATGTCCGGCATTTTTTTTCTGCCTGTACGCTTCATATATACTGGTCGCACATGCCACTGAAATATTTAAACTTTGAATCATACCTACTTGCGGAATGATCATATTCCCATCAGCAAGGTTTCTCATTTCCTCGCTTACTCCATCATGTTCATTGCCAAATACCAAAGCTATAGACTCTTGGGTAAAGTCAATATCATATAATGCAACTGCATCAGCTGATAAATAAGTAGTATAGATTTTTTGATACCTAGATCTTAATACAGGCATTGCTTCTGCAATGGAGGTGAATTGATGCACTGTTAGCCATTTGGCAGCACTGCTACTACTCTTAGGGCCAAAGTAAGTGTGCTTTGGGATGGCACTATTTATAACATAAATATCCTGAATCCCAACCGCGTCACAAGTCCGCATAACAGCTGATATATTGTGGAGATCATCTACATTTTCCATAACAATTGCCAGGTTGGCTTGTCTGCAGGAAAGTACTTTCTGGAACTTATCGCTTCTTTCAGGCGTCATAGGGCAAATTTAATAAAACAGTCAAAGCGAACTTGGCTTGAATTCAGATACCTCGATTAAAACCCTCTGTAGAAGCATTATTTGTGCTTATTTCAGAGTTGAAACTTCAATTTTAAGCTTTTTTTAAGCCTTATTTAGCTAAAAAAAAACTGATATCACAAAAAAATCCTAATTTTAATTACCCGTAACCGACGTTTAATCCAAACGTACCCCAATGTTAACACCCAAGAATGTTCGAGGAGAACATTTATTGTGGCTAACTCCTGTATTATATATATGGTTAGCTAACATAACTGCTCCTGTACAAATTGTTGTTGTATTCAGCAATAGTATTTACTATGTATTTAGCTATTATACTACGGTTATAGTATTTTTAAGCGTTATAGGAATTCCCTATTTCATACATAAAAATTTCAGAGAAAATAATACAAGAAGTATTGCGATATCATGGTTACACATCTTAACCTCTGTGATTCTCATGTTTACAATACTCATAATTTACACTTATACACCTCCAATTTCAAGAGAGTGGAGATATTCTCCATTACTCATTCCGAACTTTGAACGCTGGCGCTTATTCAATGATATTGCGATTGTTTTATTCTTATCACTTATAGTGGTTCAAATAACTTATATCGTTTATGGATTTGGCAAGTTATTTCAACAAAAAAGAGAAGGAATCAGAATCGATTCTTACGATTTGGAGTTGTATAATTTTGATCAGAATCCGGCCCTGGCAAATTCTGCTTTATAGTTGAATTTGAATACCTAAGCCAGAAGTACCCTTTAATGTGATAGTTCCTTGTTGGTAATTAATGCCAGTTGCTAAGTCTGCTGACAATAATAAAGGGCCGTCCATATCTACTAAATCAATTTGTGGTAGGAAATTGGCTATCGCTGCAGAACCGATACTTGATTCGTTCATACTCCCCATCATCACTTTGATGCCGAGATTTCGAGCTTCTTGAATCATTCTTCTTGCAGGTGTAAGGCCGCTACATTTTGTAAGCTTGATATTGATTCCGTGAAAATGTTGAAAGCATTTAGCTACGTCTTGTTCAAAAACACATGATTCATCAGCATATAAAGGGAGGACTGATTTTTCAAATAGGATTTTCATGCCTTCCCAGTTATTTTTCTCTAACGGCTGCTCAATCATCTCAACTCCCAGTTCAGCCAATTGCGGAATTTTTTCTAATGCTTCTTCTAATTGCCATCCAGCATTTGCATCAACCCTAAGTGGTGCACTGGTTTGTTTTCGTAAAGCTTTTACAATTTCAATATCCTGATCAGTTCCTAATTTAATCTTATAGATGGGCCAGGGCATTTCTTGCATCTTAGCCACCATATTTTCAATAGTATCGATTCCAATGGTATAATCACAAACTGGTGTATCCAACCAAGGAGTATTCCATAACTCATATAACAATTTACCTTTCATTTTCCCGAATAGATCCCAAGCTGCCATATCTAAAGCGCAAACTAAAAAAGGATTATTAGGAAACAAATGGTGTAAATAATGCCAATACCTTTCAGGATCTGTCAGTGCAAATTTTTCGACCAATCTTCTTTTGGATTCCAGATCGGCAATCATTTGATCAACGGTGATATTATAATAAACGATTGCTGGGGCTTCCCCAAAACCTACATAATTACCAATCGATAATGATACAATTAAAGATGGTTGGTGTGTTTTTGTTCTACCATTAGAAATGGTGAATGGATATTTAAAGGGCAGCTCTTTATGCCAATATTGTAATTCCATACACTTATGCTCTACCACTAGATTTTACAGCCTTTTGTAGATTTGAATTAAATGCTTCAAATCCATTCATCTCTTCAAGACTGTGGTGCATTCTATAACGCCAGTAGTGTTGCGGATTTGCAGGAACATTAATTCTTTCTTCATTTGGATCTTCGCGGCGAATGGATGGATCAATGCCCATAATATCTTGCAATTGGAAAATACTCCACATCGCAGGAGAATATAAATGCTGCATTACAATTGAGTTATTGATCCATGCTTCACAGAAGAATGGGGCTTCACCAAATTGACCCATTTCATGATTATAAAATTTCTGAATACTCGCTCGATCTTCTTCCCACCAACCTCTAATGGTACTCATATCATGAGTAGAAGGTGTTACAACACTTAGATAAGGAGCATCATTTGGATGGAAGAATTCTTTTGTGGGATCTTTCGGCATACGCTGAATCTCCAAACTTAGTAAACCAAGCTGACGCATTACATCAGGCACACAAGTTGGTACCATCCCTAAATCCTCGCCACAAACCAACATATTGGTTACTCTTTTCAGTGCAGGTAATTTTTGCAATGCCTCTTGTTTCCAGAAATCGTCTTGTCTTCTGAAAAAATATTGCACATATAAATCCTTTAACTGGTTTTGCGTATTACCATCTAAATTTTTAAAAGAACTCGTTGATTCCATTCCAAAACGGAAATGAAATTGTTGGCCTTGTGAACCTTCCACTTCAAACAAAATAACATTACTGATCAAATCAAAAAGTTGTTGTTTTTGCTTTTGATGGTATTCGGTATTTTCTAAATCTTTGAAATGCGCTTCTACCAAACGTTGTGTAGCAAAAGCGGGTTTTAATTGATACCCAGAATATCCATCTGGTTCAAGAAATTGTTGTTTTGCAATTTCATTATCATATCCGAATACTTCCCAGATTGTATTTTCGGTGATATATGGTTTTGTATATCGATGATGGTCGAACCAAATATTTTTCGAATTGAATTCATTGATGTGAATTGGAATTGAGGGAACAAAATATCCCATAATACCTTCTACAGCATTCATTGGGATACTCCAAATTCTAAAAAATCCAAGGATATGATCTATTCTAAATGCATCAAAATAGTAATTCATTTGCTCAAACCTTTGCTTCCACCAAGCAAAACCATTCTCCTTCATTTTTTGCCAGTTATAGGTTGGGAAACCCCAGTTTTGTCCTTTCACTGCAAAGCCATCAGGCGGCGCACCTGCTTGCATATTCATATGATACAACTCTGGCTGTTGCCATGCATCAGCACCAAAACGATAAATACCAATTGGTATATCTCCTTTTACAATAATGCCTTTTGAATGTGCATACTCTGTTGCAGACTTCAATTGTAAGTGCAATTGATATTGAATAAAATAATGCAAAGCAATACCCTGATAAGATTCTGATCCTGCATTAACTAGTTCACTAATATCTTGCTTATTATATTTCTGATAACTTGGCCATTGATTAAAATCAGCAGTTTTGTATTTATCTCTTAAAAAACAAAATACCGCATATGGTTCAAGCCAATGACTATTTTGATTGAAATATTCTTGGAATTCCTTGTCTTTTAAAAATTGAAGATTATCTTTTTTAAATACTTTTTTGACGAAACTGATCTTTTGCTGATTCACAGTTTCATAATCAACATCAACTAAATTATTCAATTCAGCAAACTCCGTTTTCAATAATTCTAAATCAGCATCTGTATCTTTATTAGAAAGTAATTCCAAATTCAAATACATAGGATGTAATGCAAATGCTGATATGGAAGCATAGGGATAAGAATCAGTCCATGTATGCGTTGCAGTTGTATCATTAACAGGTAAAATCTGTATCAATTTCAATCCAACTTTTAGCGCCCAATCGACCAACAATTTCAAATCATTAAACTCTCCTACCCCAAAACTATTTTCAGACCTCAAACTAAAAACAGGAATTGCAACTCCTGCACCTTTCCAATTTATTTCAGATAATACTAAGAATCCGTCGTGAATAATTGTTTGTTCTTCCGGAAAATTTGTTTCGTACAAAACACGATTATTTCCATCTTCAAATTGTATGAATTTCTTTTCAACAGTATCATAGATACCGTATTTATAAGCAATTGGAAACAACTCACGAGAAAGATCTAAACTAACCGCATAATAATTTTCTCCAGATGTTCTACTCAATAAAATCGGGTTATTTGTGTCCCATTTTGAAAGACCTTTACAATTACCGAGTAAACATGCTGTTTGTCCCTTTGGCAAAAGAGGTGTCTTGACTTTGAAATAATGTGTTATTTTTTTAGGAGCCGTCAACTTCACTTCTGTGTGATTCGCTTTTAATAACACATTTTCAAAAGGCTCGGTATAAAATACATTTTCAAAATATCCTGCAAAATTCCAAGTATCAATAGTTATTACATTTCCTTCATTAAAATCCTTGGGGTCAATCTGCTTATCATTACCTGCATCGAAACTTGAGCTACCATCTGCATTTTGAATGATATAATGGTATTGCAAAATTTCAGTGATAGGTGATGCTGTAAAATCAAGATCTAGCGACCATCTATCATCATTATTATAAAATAAAGGCACTGCTTTTATGGGATCTCCGTTTCCTAATAATGGATGATTGCCACAAACAAAAATTTCTTGGCCATACACTGTATGGTATCTTAATTGAAAACGAATTTGACTAATCACTTTAGTAGATTGTATTTTATCTAATGAGGCCGATTCGGGAGATTTTATTACAATCGATTTAGACTCAACCTTTTTCGTATCCCCTGTTTTTGCAATGGCTTTCTTTTTCCCAATAGGCTTCTGGGATGCAATCGTTTGTTTATCCTTGTTCAAGCTCCTCGTTTTAGTACGTAAAAATAAATAAAAGAATGTGTATTTCAAACACAATAATTAAGACTTGGCCTACTATTTACCGATTTAACCTAGTTCTGGCATTTTTCAGATTTGATTGGCAGTTCGTTCCCTCAAAAAGGTAGTTATATTTGTAACTAACAAATGTTCGCCTATGAGCCAGGTTTTTAATAGCAATGAAGATTGGATGAAATTGTTAGTTAGTCAGACTAAACAGCGTTTATCTAAAATTTATCAGGGCGGTGGTAAGAAAGCCATGGAAAAGCAAAAAGAGCGCAAAAAGCTATCTCCAAGGGAGCGAATTGAATATTTGGTAGATGACATGAGTAGCTTTATTGAGATTGGCGCTTTTGCGGGCTTTGAGATGTATGAAGAAGAAGGCGGCTGTCCGGCTGGAGGAACCGTTGCTGGACTGGGTTATGTTAGTGGAAAGCAGGTAGTCATAGTTGCAAACGATCAAACAGTGAAAGCTGGGGCTTGGTTCCCTATTACTGGCAAAAAGAACCTTCGGATGCAGGAAATTGCCATGGAAAATAGACTTCCCATCATTTATTTAGTGGATAGTGCCGGGGTATTTTTACCAATGCAAGATGAGATCTTCCCTGATAAGGAACATTTTGGTAGGATCTTTAGAAATAATGCCCGTATGAGTTCCATGGGAATCACCCAAATTGCCGCGGTAATGGGTGCCTGTGTTGCCGGAGGTGCCTATCTCCCCATCATGAGCGATGAAACATTAATGGTAGAAGGCAATGGCAGTATTTTCCTTGCTGGGTCTTATTTAGTAAAAGCAGCCATTGGTGAAACGATCGATAATGAAACACTTGGAGGAGCTTCTACCCATACAGAGATCAGCGGAATCGCTGATTATAAATTTGATACAGAAGAAACATGTTTGGATCATATTAAGAGCATTATTAGTCGCTTAGGTAAAACCCAAGAAGCGGGCTACAATAGAATAGAATCAAAGCCCCCACTAAAAGACCCTAATGAGATCTATGGCCAAATACCCGTTGGCAATCAAAAGCCTTATGATATGCTTGGTATCATTGAGCGTTTGGTAGATGATAGCAATTTTGAACAATTCAAAGAAGATTATGGTAAAACGATTCTCTGTGGCTATGCAAGAATCGAAGGATGGTCTGTAGGAATTGTTGCCAATCAACGCCTGGTTAGCAAAAATAAAAAAGGTGAAATGCAAATTGGTGGGGTTATTTATAATGATAGCGCTGATAAAGCTGCCAGGTTTATCATGAACTGTAACCAAAAAAATATCCCCTTAGTTTTTTTACAAGATGTTACAGGATTCATGGTGGGAAGCAGAAGCGAACATAGTGGTATCATTAAGGATGGAGCCAAAATGGTTAATGCAGTTGCCAATTCAGTTGTCCCAAAAATTACGATAGTCATTGGTAATAGTTATGGCGCAGGCAATTATGCCATGTGTGGAAAGGCCTATGACCCTAGATTTATCTATTCCTGGCCTTCGGCAAAAATTGCTGTAATGGGCGGAGAGCAAGCAGCTAAAACTTTGCTACAAATTCAAGTAGCTACTTTGAAAGGAAAGGGAAAAGTAATTACTGAAGAGGAAGAACAAAAATTGCTTAAAAATATCCAGGATAAATATGATCTGCAAAGTGCTGCATATTATGCTGCAGCAAGGCTATGGGTAGATGCGATCATTGATCCGATTGAAACTAGGAAATATATTTCTGAAGGTATCAAAGCGGCCAATCAAAATCCTAACCAAGAAAAATTCAACCTTGGTTTATTACAGGTTTAATAATAAGCCACAAATATTATCTACATCCGTTCTGATTCTTATCTGTTTTAAGTTTCTTTGCTCCAAATTAAATGTTCTACTCCGTGAAAGAAAGCATTCATAAAGCAACTGATGCAAAAACAGAAGGCCATCCACTAAAAATTTACACAGATGGATCTTCTAGAGGGAATCCCGGACCCGGAGGATATGGCGCAGTACTTTTATGGGGTGAGGCACAAAAGGAATTATCTGGTGGTTATAGACTCACCACCAATAATAGAATGGAGTTGTTAGCTGTGATCAAAGCACTAGAGTCTTTGAAAAAGAGAAACATCTCCGTAACCATTTATACCGATAGTCAGTACGTTGTAAACAGCGTAGAAAAAAAATGGTTAGATAATTGGATTCGCACAGATTTCAAAGGGGGCAAAAAGAATAAAGACCTATGGCTTCATTTTCATGCTTTATCAAAGCATTTTACACTTCGTTTCATCTGGGTAAAAGGTCATGCAAATAATCAATGGAACAATCGTTGTGATGAATTGGCAACAGCTGCTGCAGATGGAAAGCACTTATTAGTTGATGAAGTGTATGAATCAGACAACGCTTAAAATAAGTGAAGAGATAAGAGTGAAGAGTGAAGAGTGATTAATACGAAAAAGCCCGTAACAATTGAGTGTTACGGGCTTTTATAATTAGTTGAGAATCCTTCTATGCGATTTGTTTTGTTTCTGCTGTTTTTAATAAGCTATATCCACCGAAAAGGATAGCACCGAATACGATAGTACCCATGATGCTATTCTGATAGAATGGAATACCATCTACCAATGTTTGCAGCAATCCTGCCATTGAGCGAGAACGATGATATCCACCATTACCAAACCAAACCAATCCGTTAGAGATCAAGAAATAGGTTGTTGGAGCGGCAATTGATGCAAGAATAACTTTAGAAATTTTTGCGTCGCTAATTAAAAAGCCAAATACAGTCAATGATCCAATCAATAAATAATTGACCCACTGACCACTATAGAATCCCTGTATATCGGTATAACCGTAATTAAAAAGAACTTGGTATAATAGATCTGAAATAAATAAAGAAATCAATGGCAGACTAAATGCCCATTTCTTATTCTTCACAAAAAAAGCACCTCCAAATAAAGCCAAAGCTATTTGAGGAGCAAATCCATAGGGTCTATTAGGCATAATTCTATATACTGAGGTAATCAATACCATCAACCCTATCGACAATAAAACGTTCTTATTTAATTTCATTATTTCTTATTTCGGGACAAAAATAGGCGAAAAAATATTTTAAAGATAGATTTTTCATTAAGTGTGAAGAAAGCGGGTATAATCTATACAAATGCCTTAAACAATGTACAATGACCAGATGAAATTAGGTGGTAACTAGTTTCTGGCATCAAACAAATTGCCTCCCCCTTTTTCAATACCATACTATTATTCAATACTGCCCCACCCTCTGTTACCAATATTAGTTCCATTGCCTTTGTAACATTATCATAGGTCATATTTTCATTCAAATCAATTTTGCTGATGGCAAAATCTGGCACTGGACAAGGATAATTTTTTTCTCCTTTTCTAATTTCATTGCCTTTCATGATGTTTGGAACAATCCCTTCGAATAATGTATGTTTTATGAGTTCAGGTACATCTATATACTTGGGAGTTAAACCACCTCTTAAAACATTATCACTATTGGCCATCAATTCTATGTTCTGACCTTCTAGGTAGGCATGAGGTAAACCCGCCCCTTGAAATACGGCTTCCCCAGGTTGAGCATTGACAATATTGAAAAAATAAATCGAAAAAACTCCTTTATCTATATTGGTAATCTGGTCTACCCCATCAAACAATTTGGCAACCCACCATCCTGGATTTGCCTTGGTAAGAAGTCCCTCTTTTTTATCCCTTAACTCTCTTTTTACGACCTGCATTAAGAAAGTATTGACTTCATCAACACCCATTTCCATCACAAATTGATACAATGCTTTATATCCTTCCCGCTTAAACAGCGGTAACAGAATATTAAACTCAGGAACATCTGATAATGTTTTTTCTAATAGTGATTTTTCCTTGAATCCATGTAATAACCAAAAATCACTCAGAGCAACCATAACTTCGGGCTTATGATTTCGGTCTTTATAATTCCTATTCGCAGCGTTAATTGGAATGCCTTCTGCTTCCTCTCTATCAAAACCCAATTCAGCTTCCGCCTTTGTAGGATGCACTTGAATTGAAAGCATTTGCTTTACATCCAACACTTTTAGTAAATAGGGCAATTCACCAAACTTTCCATAAACAGCCTCAGTCAAAGCAAGTTTCGGATCTTGTTTGATCAATTCATTTAGTGTTAACCCAATATTAGTATCTAATATTTGTGCAGAGGCCGAAGGATGTGCACCAAGCCAATATTCAGCACAAGGCTCCTCATTATTATTGGGAACTCCCAATAACTCGGGTATAAAGGTGTTTCCCCCCCATGCATAATGTTGAATACACCCTTTTATTTTGAATATTTTGTGAGAAGCTTCCATTATATCAATTTTATCTCCTCATAACGTAATTGACCAAGAAATCTTGTGTCAGCAGCCAAAATCAATTATTAAATCTTATTCAATGTATTCGAACAAGATAAAAGGTGCAAAAGGAGAAGATCTAGCAATTGAATACTTACAGTCTCATGGGTATACCATCGAAGAAAGAAACTGGCGATACCACCATCTTGAAGTAGATATCATCGCTTCAAAAGGTCAGCTGTTACATATTGTGGAAGTCAAAACAAGGCATTCATTAAAATATGGGATGCCTGAAGAAAGTATCACTAAAGACAAAATGGCCTTCCTAAAAAATGCAGCGGAAGCCTATCAATTTCAACACATTAAGTGGCAATACCTACAATTCGACGTGATAGCAATTACAATTGATCAAGATCAACCTAAGGAGATATTCATGATAGAAGACGTATACTTCTAGTTTATTTTTTCACTTTCTTTTCAGGCTTAATTTCATACTCTATCATCTTCTCTACCATCTTATAAGTGGCCGGACAGTAGCTAATATTTTGCTGATGCCAATGCATATATTCTGGCATCTTACGCTTTTTCAAATGGGGAAATCCTGAACAGTCTGAGGGACGTACTTCATAAATACTACACATATGCGTTTCATCACTTAAAAATTGGCAAGGCTGACTTTTATTGATCCAATCCTTATCATCTTCTTCATATACCAGCCACTTTTCAGTAAATTCTTTGATAGACATTTCGAGGTGTTCTGCTATACGTTTTACATCTTTTTTTGTAAAAGTTGGAGTCATACTTTTACAACAGTTAGCACAGCTTAAACAGTCGATCTCTTGCCAAACTTCTGCATCAATCTTTGCTGCCATATTATCAAGCCCTTTAGGAGGATTCTTCGCAATTGCTCCTAAATATTTAGAAAAAGCTTTTTGATGATGACGAACTTTTTGTTTGAATGAGCGAAGATTAACTTGCATAGCTGTTGTTTCGAATTAAACTGGATAAAGTTGCGAATTTATGAAATCAAAATTTAAATCAATGATACAGAAAATCTAATTAGTAACTTCCATTCATATTTAATATTCACCAATAAGCTATCGGATCATATCAGATTATGTGGGACTCATACAAAAATGGTTTTAAAGGATACTTACAATTAGAGCGATCATTAAGTGATCATTCAGTGGATGCTTATATTCATGACATCGAGAAACTAACCGAATATTTAATGGCGGTTGGTTCTTCAAAAGCTCCTGCCAGCATTGAATTGAAAGACCTTCAACATTTTGTAAAATGGGTGAGTGAACTTGGTATGAGTCAGACTTCTCAAGCACGCATCATATCTGGCATTCGAAGCTTTTATAAATATTGTATCATTGAACAAATTTGTGCAACAGATCCCACTCAATTATTAGAAGCCCCAAAAACAAAACGTAAATTACCAGATACATTAAGTTTTGAAGAAATCGAATTGGTCATCTCACAAATCGATCAAAGCACCCCAGAAGGTGGGAGGAATAAAGCAATTTTAGAAACCATGTATAGTTGTGGTTTACGTGTAAGTGAAGCGATCAATTTAAAAATATCAGGGCTCTATCCTGATTTAGGGTTTATAAGAGTAACAGGTAAAGGCGATAAAGAACGATTGATCCCGATTGGGAAAGATGCTATTAAATATATCCTCTTATATAAAAACAATATCCGGGTTCATCAAAATATACAAAAGGATTTTGAAGACATCTTATTCCTAAACAAAAGAGGCCGAGGCCTGAGTAGGGTCATGATCTTTTATATCATAAAAGAGATGGTGCGGAAAGCCGGTATCAAAAAAATTGTATCTCCCCATACTTTCAGACATTCATTTGCCACTCATCTAGTGGAAGGTGGCGCTGATTTAAGGGCAGTACAGGAAATGCTAGGGCATGAAAGTATTACTACAACTGAGATCTATACACACTTAGATAGAGATTATTTAAGGGATACCTTACAACGTTTCCACCCTGCCTATAATTAACCACCAATTATCAAATAAACATTGGTAATCAGCGATGCAAACTGTAGGTTTGTAGCACAAAAAAAATCACACATGAAAAAAATTTTATTGCTTGCAATGATGTCAATGGGGTTGATTGCAAATTCACAGGTTAAAATGCCAGCTCCAAGTACCACTCAAACGATTTCTCAGGATTTTGGAATGGGTAAGATCGAGCTTACTTATTCTAGGCCGAATATCAAAGGACGTTCTTTATTAAAAGAAAATAGCGATCTGGCTCCACTCAACAAATTATGGCGTTTAGGTGCCAATGCTGCAACAAGAATTAAGTTCACTGATAATGTTACCATCGGTGGTAAACTTTTAGACACAGGCTCTTATGTTTTATATGCGATCCCTGGTAAAGAATATTGGGAGATCATTGTAAACAAAGGCTTGAATAACTGGGGTACAGATGGCTATAAAGAAGCTGAAGACGTTTTAAGAGTAAAATTAAAATCAGAAAAAATGTCTGGTGCTGTTGAAACATTTACCATGCAATTTACAGCCATTCAAGCTGAAACATGTGAATTGCATATTAAGTGGGGGAACACTGCTGTACAAGTTCCTATTAGCACAAATGTAAAATCAAGATTAGCCGCACAGATCGAAAAAGAATTAAATGCCGACAAAGTAAATCCAGCAATTTATCAAACAGCTGCCAACTTTTATTTCGAATGGGATAAGGATTTAAACAAGGCTTTAGCAAACGCAAAAAAAGCTACAGCAGCAACGCCAAATGGCTTCTGGCTTTTCTTATTACAAGCAAAGATTGAAAAAGAAATGGGCGATAAAGTAGCAGCAAAAGCAAGTGCAGAAAAATGTATCGCTCTAGCAACTACAGCTAAAAACGACGACTACGTTAAACAAGCAAATGATTTAATTAAGAAATTGTAGAATAAGTAAAAAGTAAAAAATAAGAAAGCCTCTGATCCCGAGTACTCGTGACAGAGGCTTTTTATTTAGAATATTCAAAAGACTTTCTCGTTAATCAAATGAAAGTCCATTTTTCACTTTTATCTTTTATCTTTTATCTTCTTCTTCTACCCCGCCATATCAGGAATCACTTCTGAATGATAATCTCCCGCATCAAGCTTTGCTTTAGTTTCCGTAAAAGCAATTAAGGTTTCATTGATATCTGCATCGGTATGTGCTGCAGTAGGAATTAAACGATAAATAATATGTCCTTTAGGGATTACAGGATATACCACAATAGAACAGAAAATTTTGTAGTTCTCGCGTAAATCCATCACCATCGCAGATGCCTCTTCAACACCGCCTTTCATATAAACTGGTGTTACTGGAGTATCTGTATTTCCAATATCAAAGCCTCTTTCTTTTAAACCGTTCTGTAATTTTTTAGCATTACTCCATAACCTTTCTTTGAGTTCAGGTTGAGTTTGCAATAATTCTAGGCGCTTCAGATTACCTAATACAAGCGGCATCGGCACACTCTTCGCAAATATTTGAGAACGAATATTGTAACGAATAAAATCGATGATGGCTTTATCACCAGCCATGAATGCGCCAATGGAAGCCATTGATTTAGCAAATGTTGAAAAATACAAATCGATTGCATCTTGGCAGCCTTGTTCTTCACCAGCACCAGCGCCAGTTTTACCCAAAGTTCCAAAACCATGCGCGTCATCCACTAACAAACGGAAATGGTATTTGCTTTTCAAAGCAGCTATTTCTTTTAACTTACCCTGATCACCAGCCATACCAAATACGCCTTCCGTAATTACTAAAATCCCACCAGAAGGCTGCTTTTCTATGAGCGCAGTGGCTCTATCCATTTGCTTTTCAAAATCAGCTATATCATTGTGCTTATAAACATAACGATGCCCGGTATGCAAACGTAATCCATCAATGATACAAGCATGAGATTCGGCATCATATACAATTACATCGTGTCTACCACAAATGGCATCGATCGCACTCATGATCCCTTGGTAGCCAAAATTCATCAAAATGGCATCTTCTTTATGTTCAAAAGCAGCAAGTTTAGCCTCCAACTCTTCATGGTAATTACTATTTCCACTCATCATACGAGCTCCCATGGGAGTAGCTAACCCATATTGGACTGAGGCTTCTCCATCTGTTTTGCGTACTTCTGGATGATTTGCTAGGCCTAGATAGTTATTTAAGCTCCAAACGATCATCTCTTTACCGCGAAATTTCATGCGACTTCCAATCTCTCCTTCTAACTTGGGGAAAGCAAAATAGCCATGTGCTCTTTCACGATGCTGACCCAATGGGCCGTAATTCTTTACTAATTTTTCAAATATATCAGCCATAATATCACTTTTAGAGGTTCAATAGGGCGCAAAAATAAACTTTTCGTTCCTAAAGGCAAAGCCATTTATTAAACAGACCTTAATAACCTTATGTTTAAATGAAATTAGCAGCCTATCCCCTACTTTTACAAACTTAAAATCAGTTTAAGATTTAGCCAGACCAATTTTGATCCCAACCGAAATGACTGTGGCGAATTTTAAGTAACAAAAATCAATGATAGACACATGAAAAAAGTTGTTAGCTTATTAGGTTGCCTGCTGCTTTTGCTTGGCGTTGAAGCCCAAACAAAAGCTGTTTCTTATCCCAGACCAAAATTGGTGGTAGGAATTGTTATTGATCAAATGAGATGGGATTATCTCTATCGATTCAACAACCTGTACGCTGCGAATGGTGGATTTAAAAGAATGATGGGTGAAGGATTTACCAGTAATAATACGTTGATCCCTTATGCACCAACAGTTACAGCATGCGGACATACCTGTGTATACACTGGCTCAGTTCCAGCCATTCATGGTATCACCGGAAATGCTTGGTGGGATAATCAATTGATGCGTAATGTTTATTGCAGTGAAGACAAAACAGTGAATACTGTAGGAAGTACCACTGATGCTGGCCAGATGAGCCCTAAAAACATGCTAACTACTACTGTATGTGATGAATTGCGACTCGCAACAAACTTCAAAAGCAAAGTAATTGGGGTTGCTATAAAAGATAGAGGCTCTATTTTACCTGCCGGACATTCAGCAAACGCTGCCTATTGGTATGATAGTAAAACCGGCAACTTTATAACAAGCACTTATTATATGAATGAGCTTCCAGCTTGGGTAAACCAATTTAACAAACGAAAATTGGTTGATTCATTTTATCATATTGGCTGGAATACCTCGCTCAATAAATCAGTATATACAGATTATGCAACAGAAGATACTAAAGCTTATGAAGCAACACCTTTTGGAAAAGATATGACAGCATTCCCCTACGATTTATCGAAATTCATAGGAAAGGATTATGGTAAAATAGCTACTACACCTTATGGGAATAGTCTGACTGTAGAAATGGCAAAAGCAGCTGTGATCAATGAGAAAATGGGAAAAGGTGAGGCAACTGATTTCTTAGCTGTAAGCTTTTCTTCTCCTGATTATATTGGGCATTCATACGGACCAAACTCATGGGAAATGGTGGATGACTATGTAAGATTAGATGCAGAACTAGGCAAACTTTTAGCATTTCTTGATGCAACTGTTGGTAAGAATCAATACACTGTTTTCTTAACTGCCGATCATGCAGTGGCTCATATTCCAGGCTTTATGAAAGAACATAAATTACCTGGTGGATTATTTGATGATAATACTACCCGTAAAGAATTGAATGATCAGATCAAAGAAAAATTTGGAGTAAGCTCTGCCATTGAAAGTTTTTTCAATTATCAGGTTACTCTGAACCATAATAAAATTGATTCTGCAAAAGCTGATATTGATGCTATTAAAAAATTGATCATTGCAGGCTTATTGAAAAAAGAAGCAGTTGCAAATGCTTTTGAAACCAGTAAAATTCTCACAAGTACCTTAAATAAAACACAAAGAGAAATGTTTGCTAATGGATACTTTCCTAATCGCTGTGGTGATGTTCAAATTGTTTTAAAAAGCGGTTATATCGAAGGCTCTAGCACAGGCACAACACATGGTTTGTGGGCACCATACGATGCGCATATTCCTTTACTGTTTTATGGCTGGGGAATTAAAAAAGGAAGTACCAATAAGGAAAATTACATGACCGATATTGCACCTACCATTGCAGCATTATTAAACATTCAAATGCCAAGTGGATCAGTAGGAAAAGTGATCGAGGAAGCGTTCAAATAATTTGTAAAGTCAAAAATCAAAATTAAAAAGACAAAAAAAGAGCCGTCTCGATTAAATCGAAACGGCTCTTTTTTATTTATAAGATAAGTGAATGATTGTCCATTTTTCACTTTTCACTTTTATCTTTTCACTTTTATCTTTTCACTAAAGTTTACTTACCTAATTTAACTTTCAGGTTTTGATCCAAAGCGTCTAAGAACTCCTCAGTATATAGATAATGTTCTCCATGATTCATTTTGCTACCAAAGATACATAGCGCCAAATCTTTAGTCATTTTGCCACTCTCTACAGTTTCAACACAAACTTGTTCAAGTGCCTGACAAAAATCGATCAGCTCTTGGTTATTATCTAATTTACCACGGAACTCCAAACCTCTGGTCCATGCAAATATTGATGCAATTGGATTTGTAGAAGTTGGTCTTCCTTTTTGGTGTTCACGATAGTGGCGGGTAACTGTTCCGTGTGCTGCTTCTGCTTCCATTGTTTTTCCATCAGGAGTAATCAAAACCGAAGTCATTAAACCCAATGAACCAAAACCTTGTGCTACTGTATCACTTTGTACGTCTCCGTCATAGTTTTTACAAGCCCAAACAAAATTACCATTCCACTTCAATGCGCTTGCAACCATATCATCAATCAAGCGGTGTTCGTATACAATACCAGCTGCATCAAATGCAACTTTGAATTCATTCTGATACACTTCTTCAAAAATGTCTTTGAAGCGTCCATCATACTTTTTCAAAATGGTATTTTTTGTAGAAAGATATAAAGGCCATTTTTTGGTTAGGGCTTGATTAAAACAAGCTCTTGCAAAACCATAAATGCTCTCATCTGTATTATACATGGCTAATGCAACGCCATCACCTTTAAAATTAAATACTTCAAATTCTTGGGTATTACCATCTTCACCTTCAAATTTGATGGTTAATTTACCTTTCCCTTTTGTAACAAAATCTGTAGCACGATATTGATCTCCAAAAGCATGGCGACCAATACAAATAGGTGCAGTCCAATTAGGTACTAAACGAGGCACATTTGAACAAACAATTGGTTCACGAAATACAGTACCATCCAAAATGTTACGAATAGTTCCATTAGGACTCTTCCACATTTGCTTCAGGCCAAATTCTGCAACCCTTGCTTCATCAGGAGTAATTGTTGCACACTTGATACCAACACCGTACTGCTTAATTGCATTTGCAGCATCAACGGTTACTTGATCGTTCGTTTCGTCACGATACTCCATCCCCAAGTCATAATATTTTATTTCAACATCTAGGTATGGAAGAATTAATTTGTCTTTAATGAACTTCCAAATAATTCTTGTCATTTCATCACCGTCCAGTTCAACAACTGGATTAAGTACTTTAATTTTCTGAGACATAGCTAATCTGTTTATTTTAGAGGGCACAAGGTAACATATTTCGGTTAATTATGCATTCACAATTAGTACTGGAATCTCAAGTTGGTGCCTTACACTTTCAATGGTTTCGCCAAAAATATAGTCTTTTATTCCACGATGCCTATGAGCACCCATGACCAACATATCAGCTTCCTTCAATTTTACGATTCTCACGATTTCTGAGACCCGATTTTGATACCCCAAAACGTAATCAACTAGGTAGCCGGCGTCTCTTAACTGCTGACTTAATGCCTCCAGTCTTTCCAAGTCTTTCCTTGTTTCATAATCGTCGCTCGCTTCCCCAAAGTACTTAGCAGACGGACTTTCAACGATATGTATCAATACATAGCTCACGTCTTGTTTGCCCTGAGCAATGGCATAAGCAATTAATTTCTCATCAGCTTTCGAAAAGTCCAAGGAAACAGCAATTACTCGATTTGCCTTGACTTCTAGGTTTTGTAAAACTGGAATATCATTGTGCATACGTGCAATGTCTTTGAGTTTTCTTTTATTAAAAAT
>JAPLEO010000019.1 GCA_026391125.1 Bacteroidota bacterium | reverse complement strand
CTTATGAAGTTTTTGTTAACTCAACTATATAAAATTATCCTAACCATCAATTACCTTTTCAACCAATTCTTTATCAATCCCTGAATACTTACAAAACTCCTCAATAGTAACAAATTGGTAATCTGTTTTTCCGTAAAAACGTTTAATAATATTCAACAATTTTCGTCCATAACGTTCGCTCTTTCCTGTCGATTATTTCAGCTTTAATGAAGTGCTATTTTCTGCACATTCCTGCGCAATTGAAGGAAATAGTTTTTCAGTAGATGATACGAAGGAACTAAAAGAACATGGCTTGCAAATGAAGTTGCAAAATAAATCTATGTTCGAAGCATTTGAAATTCTAGATCATTTTAATGCCTTTGAATTTCTAATGAATAACTTGAACCAACCATTATCCGAAAAATTGTTGATTCAAACCCATCAACTACTCACAAAAAATACCATTTTTTATTCCAAGGGCTATCAACCTGGTGAATACACTAAAACAAGAATGGCTGCTGGTGACACCATTTTTCCGGATCATGAAAAAAGTATTCAAAGTATCGCATCGTTGATGGAGAGTACAGAAGATGCATTAACCAATCCAAAACTGCATCCTGTAGAAATTAGTGCAAAGTTTCACCAGTTTTTTATTTATCTGCATCCTTTCCCAGATGGTAATGGACGAATAGCTAGACTATTCTCTAATTTCATTGTAGCAAAAAAAGATCATCCTTTAATAATTATTACAAACGATCAAAAAAAGGATTATATCAGCGCATTAAAACAAACACAAAAACAAAACGACACGCAAATCATCAGCACTTTCTTTTTTAACAGCGCTATCCAAAGAATGGTGCATGAATTGAAACAAAACGAAACCGAAATAACCCACACCCAACATAAAAACAAAGGACTGACTTTTATTTTTTAAATTCCTCCTCCCCCCAGCTTAAAAGCCGGGGCTAACGCTCTTCACTCTTATCTCTTCACTTCTTCCTATCTTTATTTATGTCATTTAAAATAGGAATCATAGGTTTAGGTTATGTGGGCCTCCCACTTGCTGCGCTTTTTGCTGAGAAGTATCCAGTTATTGGCTTTGACATTGATTCGAGGAAAATAAAGTCATTGCAAAATGGCATCGACCCAAACCAACTTTCCGATCAGCATCAATTAACTAATCCCAACCTGCATTTCGGCAATGAGATCCACGATCTGGAAGATTGTACCCATCTCATTATCACTATTCCTACTGATATCGACGCTCAAAATAAACCCGATTTGGGTCCGCTTAAAAAGGCGACCGAAATGGTGGGAGGCATTTTGAAAAAAGGTATGACCATTGTTTTTGAAAGCACCGTGTACCCAGGCCTGACAGAAGAAATTTGTATCCCCATTTTAGAACAAAAAAGTGGATTGATTTGGAAAAAAGACTTTTTTGTGGGATACAGCCCCGAAAGAATTAATCCGGGCGATCACAAAAGGCCTGTTGCTTCTATTTTAAAGATCGTTGCTGGCGATACACCAGCAACATTAACTGATCTATCAAATGTATATGGCGCTGTTATTACTGCAGGTATTTATGAAGCGCCATCCATTAAAATTGCCGAAGCCGCCAAAGTCATCGAGAATGCCCAAAGAGATCTGAACATTGCTTTTGTAAATGAACTTGCCCTGATCTTTGACAGAATGGGCATCGATACGCGCGAAGTACTCAAAGCCGCCGGCACCAAATGTCGGCTATAGTCCGCGCGTAATTCATTCCGGCCGCTTGGTGAATAATGAAATGGGGAAATTTATTGCAGAAAAAACAGTGAAGGCTTTATTGCAAGCAGGCAAAAATAGTTCGAAGTGTAAAGTGTTGGTCCTAGGCTGCAGCTTCAAAGAAAATATCGGCGACACCCGCAATTCAAAAGTGTTTGATATTGTAAAAGAGTTACAAGACTACTCAGCAAATGTAACCATTGTAGACCCTATGGTTAATGAACAAGCTTATAACCCCACAACTTTAGACATCATCCCTAGCATTCCAGAAGATGCGCGCTATGACGCCATAATTTTGGCTGTGAAACACGATGCGTTTAGAACATTAGATCTCGCAAAACTAGTCAGCCATTCGGCCTCTAATGAATTGTATCTCTTTGATGTAAAAGCTTTTTACGATCAACAAGAAGCTCTGGAAGTTTGTAAATTTTATTGGAGGCTTTAGTTATTTC
>JAPLEO010000043.1 GCA_026391125.1 Bacteroidota bacterium | reverse complement strand
GGTGCCACAGCCATGTTGTTGATGTTTATTGGTAGGGTGAGTATTAAACATCTTTTGTTAGTAGTGTTAATTGCAGCCATACCGGTGAGCATGATCATTTTTATTGCGGTATATACTTACGATGGAAATCAAAAAGAGGAGGTGAAGACCCATGAAAAAATGGACAAGCTCAAATCTTTTGGTCGTGTTGGAACATGGGTGAAAAGGGTACAGGATTTCAAATATGCCGATGATAAAGAATCGCCCTACCAGGTGCAGCAAGCAAAGATTGCTATTGCGAATGGTGGTATTGTAATGGGCTTGGGTCCGGGTAATAGTAGGCAAAGAAATTTTTTACCTCAGGCGTATAACGACTTTATTTATTCGATCATCATCGAAGAATATGGTTTACTTGGCGGTGCGTTCATCATCTTTGTTTACTTGGTTTTTTTGTTTAGATGTATTCGAATATTTAGAAGATGCCCCTATGCATTTGGTGCATTTTTGGCATTGGGATTGAGCTTCACACTAGTCATACAAGCCGTGGCAAATATGGCAGTTAATGTAAACATTGTACCAGTAACTGGGGTAACGCTTCCTTTAGTAAGTATGGGAGGAAGTTCCTTTTTATTTACCTGCTGTGCAATTGGTTTGATACTGAGTGTGGCAAGAAATGTGGAACAAATAGAAGGGAAAGAACCTGTTATAAATACGAACCTAGAAAACACAAAAACAGTTGAGTAAAAGAATTATCATAGCAGGGGGTGGAACTGGTGGACATATTTTCCCAGCCATTGCAATTGCCAACGCGTTGGTAGCACAAGACCCTACCGTAGAAATTCTTTTTGTGGGAGCAAATGGAAAAATGGAGATGGAAAAAGTTCCAGAAGCGGGTTACCGTATTGAAGGAATAACCATTGCTGGATTTAATAGGAGTTCTTTATTGAAAAATATTAGCCTTCCCTTTAAACTCATTACCAGCTATTTTCAAGTAAAGAAAATTTTCAAAGAATTTTTACCGGATGCAGTAGTTGGTGTGGGGGGATATTCTACACTTCCTGTATTACGTCTTGCACAGGCTCAAGGCATTCCAACTTTTGTACATGAGAGTAACAGCTTTGCTGGTAAAGCAAATATTTATCTGGGAAAAAAAGCTACCAAAATATTTGTTGCAAGCGAAGGCATGCAGAAATTTTTTCCAGAAGCGAAATTAATGGTTACTGGTAATCCTGTTCGTAAACAAATCTTAGAAAGTACGATTACAAAAGCTGAAGCGATTCAATATTTTGGATTGAAAGAGTCAGTTACAACGGTTCTTGTGATGGGAGGAAGCCTGGGTGCCAAAAGTATCAATGATGCTATCCTTAATCACATGGAACAGTTTGAACGTCGTCACCTTCAATTGATTTGGCAGACTGGAAAAACAAATGCAGAAAAATATAAAGCTGCAACAGAGGGTAAGCCACATATCTGGATTGGTGAATTTATTACGGATATGGATATGGCTTATGCTGCCGCTGATATAATAGTTAGTAGGGCCGGTGCCATGGCAGTCACTGAAATAAGTATACAAGCAAAGCCTGCAGTGTTTGTTCCATTTCCTTTAGCAACAGAAGATCACCAAACACATAATGCGATGCGTTTAGTTAATCAAGATGCTGCTTTAATTGTGCGTGATGGAGATGCTAAGTTACAATTGGTGAGTACAAGTATACAACTGGCGAAAGACCAAGCGATGCAGGCATTGTTTACAAAAAACTGTAAGTCTTTGTCATTGAAAGATGCTGACACTGTAATTGCAAAAGAAATTTTGAAAGCTATTTAATGATCAAACTGCAAGACATACAAAAAATTTACTTTATTGGTATCGGTGGTATCGGTATGAGTGCATTAGCGAGATATTTTAAGTCGAGAGGTGCGGTTGTGCAGGGCTATGATAAAACAAGCACGGTATTGACAAGAACTTTAGAAGCTTCAGGAATCGAGATACACTATGAAGAGCGGGTTGATCTAATTCCTAAAGATGTTGATGTGGTGGTGTATACTCCAGCAATACCAGCTCATCAGACTGAATTGGTTTATTATAGAAACAATAATTATATCGTTGTTAAGCGAAGTGATGTATTGCAATGGATCACCGAAGGTTCTTTCAATATTTGTATTGGTGGTACTCATGGTAAAACAACAGTTACTACCATGATCGCTCATTTGTTGCGACACTCTGGTTATGGATGCAATGCATTCTTGGGTGGGATTGCAGCAAATTACCAAACCAATTTCTGGAGTAGTGAAAGAAATGTGGTGGTTGTTGAAGCGGATGAATATGATCGGAGTTTTTTGAAACTGGTTCCAGATATTGCAGTGATTACATCTATGGATCCAGACCATTTAGATATTTATGGAACAGCTACTGCTGTAGAAGATGCGTTTGTACAATTTTCTCAGAAAGTAAAAACGGGCGGATGTATCGTTAACAAATACGGGATGGCGCGAGGCAGTGAATTAAAAGCTGCGCACCAATATAGTTACGATTATAAAAATTCTGGCGCAGCAGTACACGCTGAAAATATAGAAACCAATAATGGTAGCTACCGTTTTGATGCGGTGAGTGCAGAATGGAAAGTGAAAGGAATTGAATTGCATATGGGCGGCTTGCATAATATTGAAAATGCCATTGCTGCTATAACAGTTGCAAAATATTTATCCATCAGTGATGATAAAATTAAAGCGGCTGTGGCTGATTTTAAAGGTGTGAAACGCAGGTTTGAATATATTTTAAAGAATGAAAAACACATTCTGATCGACGATTACGCTCACCATCCAGAAGAGCTGCGTGCTTTAATTAGTGGCGTCAGAAGTTTATTTGCAGATCGTAAACTGGTATTGGTATTTCAACCGCATTTGTTTAGCAGAACCAATGATCTCGCTAAGGAGTTCGCAGAAAGTTTGGATTTAGCAGATGAGGTAATTCTATTACCCATTTATCCTGCAAGAGAATTGCCAATGGAGGGTGTTACCAGTGACATGCTTTTGAAAAAAATGAAACTAACAAATAAGCAAATTTTGGAAAAACCAGCCATGCAAGAATGGATGGCAGAACATCAGCCAGCATTGGTAGTGATGGCAGGTGCCGGAGATATTGATGCATTAGTATTACCAGTAAAAGAATTGTTGCAATCATAGACCCATGAAATTGAAGCTAAAAAATATACCCTGGAAAAAGCGCATCATTCAATCAGTTTGGATACTGATTGGTATGGGCACCATGGTTTTATTTGGAAGTGCGATGTTGCAAAAGAATCAGAAGAAATGTGCGGGGGTGCAAATAGAAATTGCTGGTGCCTCGCAAAATATGTTTTTAGATGAGAAAGAAATCTTAGAGATCATCAATTTGGCTGGTAAACTAGAAGGGACAACTGTCAGCAAGATCAATCTTCGCGCATTTGAAACTGTATTAGAAAAGAATAGTTGGATCCAGAATGCAGAAATGTATTTCGATAATAATCAGTTGTTGCAAGTAAAAGTGTTGGAACGTCAGCCGATTGCTCGGGTGTTTGTAAATGGAGGTAATAGTTTTTATGTAGATAGCAGCGCTTTAAGATTGCCATTGAGCGATAAGTTATCAGCCCGTGTTCCGGTGTTCACCAACTTTCCATCTGATAGAGGCAATTTGGCAAAACCAGATAGTAACCTTTTAGAAGGTATTGTAAAGCTGGCAACTTTTATCAGGGCCGACTCTTTTTGGATGGCACAGATCGCGCAGATAAATATCAATGGTCAATCGAAATTTGAAATGATCCCACTGATCGGCGATCAATTGGTTTTATTGGGGGATGCAGAGCAGTTGGATAAAAAATTTAAACGATTGAAAGCTTTTTATGAGCAGGCATTGTTAAGCCAGGGAATCAATACTTATGAGAAACTGGATGTGCGTTTTGACAAACAGGTGGTAGCAGTGCGACGAGGGTCAGAAAGAGCTCCAATAACCGAAAACATATTATCAAAAAAACAATAAAAGGATTAATAAACCGTTAACGAATAATTAAAACAGAAACTATATGAGTCACAATGAATCACCGATCATTGTTGGTCTGGATATTGGAACAACTAAGATAGCAGCAATCGCGGGTAGAAAAAACGAGTTTGGCAAGTTGGAGATCCTGGGTTTTGGCTTGGCCAAGAGCAGTGGTGTACAGCATGGACAAGTATTGAATATTGATCAAACGATCAAAGCCATACAAGCGGCACTAGCCAATTGTTATGAAAGCAATCCTGATTTAGAGATATCGGAAGTGTATGTGGGTATTGCAGGACATCATATCAAAAGTTTGCAAACACGCGGTGATATTGTTCGTCAAGAACCTGAGATGGAGATTAAACCCTTCGAGATCGATCAACTCATCAATAATCAGCGTAAAACATTTATTCCTGCAGGAGATCAGATCATTGATGTGATTCCACAGGATTTTCATGTAGATAATATACAGAACATCAAAGATCCCGTTGGTTTTAATGGTGTGAAAGTAGGCGCAAATTTCCACATTATTACAGGCGATCGTAATGCCATTAGAAATATTAATCGTGCGGTTGAGAGAAGTGGTTTAACTACGAAAGACTTGGTATTGCAGCCTTTGGCATCTGCTAGTGCAGTTATGAGCGAGATAGATATGGAAGCGGGTGTTGCCATTTTGGATATTGGTGGTGGTACATCAGATTTGGCTGTTTTCTATGAAGGCATTTTAAAGCATACAGCAGTAATTCCTTTCGGCGGTGAAAATATCACCAACGATATCCGTTTGGGATTGGGCGTATTGAAGAGTCAGGCCGAAGCCATGAAAGTTCAATTCGGTAGTGCTTTAGCTGATGAGGCAAAAGCAAATGCTTATATCACAATTCCTGGATTAAAGGGAATGCCTGCAAAAGAGATCAGCGTTAAAAATTTAGCGCAGATCATACAAGCACGCATGAGCGAGATCTTGGATTTTGTTAGCTATCATTTAAAGCAAGTAGGATTAGATAGTCGCGCTTTGAACGGTGGTGTGATTCTTACTGGTGGTGGTTCTCAATTAAAACACCTGATTCAATTAACAGAATATACAACGGGTTTAAATGCACGCATTGGTTTACCAAACGAGCACTTAGCACCTAATCATATCGATGAATTGAAAAAGCCAATGTATTCAACTTGTATTGGTTTGATCCTGAAAGGTTATAGCGATTATGAGCACAACTACAAAGAGTTTGCTGAGAAATTCAAGCCTGTAGCTGTTCCAACGAGGCTGACCAATCCGGCAGTTCAGGTAACACAAGTAGCACCTGTTGCAGAACCAGTCATAGATAGTTCAAAGCGTAAAGAAAAGTTCTGGGATAAATTCAAGAATAATTTAATCGATATGTTTAAAGAAGAAGAAGATCAGATCATAAAATAAAAACTATGATTTTTCGTTAAGTAAAAATACCCCCCAAGGAACAGAATAGAACCAACCCATTAAACCGTATTTTATGATCCATTTTGATCTTCCAAAACAAAAATCTTCCATCATCAAAGTTCTTGGTGTTGGCGGAGGAGGAAGTAACGCTGTTAATTTTATGTTTGCCCAGGATATCGAAGGCGTTGACTTTATTATCTGTAACACGGATGCTAAAGCTATTGAACAAAGCCGGGTGCCAAACAAAATTCAACTCGGACCACATCTTACGCAAGGTCTAGGTGCAGGAGCCAATCCTGAAGTTGGAAAAAAAGCTACCGAAGAATCTTTAGAAGAAATAAAACGCATTTTGGAAGTGAATACCAAAATGGCATTTATCTGTGCTGGAATGGGCGGTGGTACTGGTACTGGCGGTGCGCCAATTATCTCTCAGATCTGTAAAGAATTGGGAATCCTAACAGTGGGTATCGTTACTACGCCATTTGGTTTTGAAGGTCCGCGTAGAATGCAACAAGCTGAAGAAGGTATTCGTCAATTGAAGCCCTATGTAGATACTTTATTGGTGATTAGCAATGATAAATTGCGCATGCAATATGGCAATCTTAAAATGAAAGAAGCATTTAGTAAAGCGGATAATGTATTGGCTACTGCCGCTAAATGTATCACTGATATTATTAATAGTCGCGGACATATTATTGTTGACTTTGCTGATGTGTGCACTGTGATGAAGAATGGTGGTGTTGCCATTCTTGGTAAGAGTGAGGTAGAAGGTGAAGATCGCGCGCAGCGTGCAATTGAAGAAGCATTGTCTTCTCCATTGTTGAATGATAGTGATATTAAAGGGGCTAAGTGGATCTTGATCAATATTAATAGTGCTGAAGGTGATCATGAATGTACCATGGATGAAGTGGAAACCATCAATGATTATTTACGTATGCAGGCCTACCAAACAGGTAATGCCGAAGGAAGAAAAAATTGTGATGGTGTTGGGTGAAGAAGAAAAAATTGCAGCACCTGTACCGATGCAACAACCAGTTGCTGAAGTGGTAAAAGATCCTTTTGAGCCACATATGCAAGTGCCAGTTGTGGAAGAAGTTACCATCACGGCAGAACAAAGTAGAACCATATTTTATTCAGATGAAGTACAAGTTGTAGAAGAAACTGTTGTTGAATCTGATGTTTTGCATTTTGAATTGAGCGTTGATTTACCAGAAGCTGTAGTAGCTGCTGAACCAGTTATAGAAGCTGAACTAGAACCAACACCAGCTCCAGTTGCAAAAACTGAATTGGAAGAGCTGAATATATTTACGGTTACTGAGCAACCAACGCAACCAATTGTAAATCGTTTTGGTGGATTGAGCAAGCCTAGTAATATCTATGCTGTTTCTGAAGAGCCAGTTGTTGAAAAGGTAGAAGCTCCTGTTGCACAGGTAGTAGTAGCACCAATACCTACTCCAACAGCAGCACCTGCTCCGCAGTTGATTGAAAAGGAAGAGGAGGAAATGCATTTGGTGATGCGCGAAGCTTATGTGCCTGAAGCACCAAAGCAAGCAATGCCAGTTCAAGCAGCATTTCCACAAGAAGATGAATATTTGGATGAAGCCGAAGAGCAAAAAAGAAGGGCTGCAGAAAGGATTCAAAAACTGCGAAATCTTTCTTTCAATATGAATACTACTGATCCGAACAATGAGTTCGATTCAGTGCCAGCATACATTCGTAGGAACATGGAATTGTTTGGAAGCACACTTACTTCTGTAGAGAATTTTTACAGTAAAGTAACTGTGGGCAAAGATTCTAATAACCAAACACAGATTTCTACCATCAATACTTTTTTAGATGGAAAAAAACCTGATTAGTTATGTCCACAATACTAATCACAGGAGGTACTGGTATGGTTGGTACCAGGTTAACAGAAATTTTGTTAGAGAAGGGTCATGAAGTAATCATACTTTCTCGAAACCCTTTACCAGCCACAAAATCACCCAAGGGAGTGCACCATGCGAAATGGGATCTCGACAAAAAATATATAGATCCCGAAGCGTTTGCTTCAGCAGACCATATCATTCATTTAGCGGGTGCAGGAGTTGCTGATAAAAGATGGAATGCAAAAAGAAAAGCCGAGATCTTAAATAGTAGGGCGGAAAGTGGAGCACTATTGGTGCATGCCATGCAAACTATTTCAAATAAAATTCAATCGGTACACAGTGCTTCTGGAATTGGTTGGTATGGTGCAGATACCATTCAATCGTTACAGACAGGCTTTATAGAAGAGGATCAAGGGGATGACCAATTTTTGGGTGAGACCTGTAAGATCTGGGAAGAAAATATTCAAGGTGCAAAAGCACTTGGAAAGAGATTAACGATTTTTAGGATTGGAATTGTATTGAGTAATAGCGGTGGGGCATTGGTGGAGTTTAAAAAACCAATTCGATTTGGATTTGCGGCGATACTAGGAAATGGAAAACAGAATATCAGTTGGATTCATATCGACGACCTCTGTCAATTATTTCTGAAAGCCATTGACGATACAGCCATGCAAGGCGTTTATAATGCGGTGGCTCCTGAGACTGTTACCAATAAACAAATGACTTTGATGCTTGCAAAGTCGATGCGAGGAAGATTTTTTATTCCCATTCATGTACCAGCCTTTTTACTGCAATGGGTTTTAGGCGAAATGAGTATCGAGGTATTAAAAAGTGCCAAAGTAAATTCTTTCAAAACACAAGGCACAGGGTTTAAATATCAATACCCATTTCTTTCTGAAGCGATAAAAGCTTTAATACATCCTTTATAAATCTCTGCGTTTGTGTAGATAATAACAGAAAGCCCAGATAGCAGATGTTAGAATCACAGTGTATATGATGTGTTCAGGTATTGCAGCTAATGCTTTTGTATATGCGTCTTTCATATCCTTTCCAAAACGATTCATAAAAGCAGGCCAAGGAATGATTCGATCCGAAATTTCCATGGGTAAAAAACGGCCAAGATCATTGGTCTTCCATTTGAGATATCCATTTAAAATATTCTCCAAAATAAGATCATAAAAAAGAAAAACTCCCAGTGCTATAAATGCTTTTTTAATGAGGAAGCCAATCAAGAACGCAATGGATAATTGAGCAAAGGTTTGAATCAAGAAGAGTGGAATGTATTGCAATTGCTCAGCCCATCTGTTCAAATTATCTGCATCTGCATAGATCCCGAAAGCTGCTGCTACCAAGGCATACATGAAAGTAGTTACAAGTGATACGATCAGTACATCAAATAATTTACTTGTTACAAATTGAGATCTACTCCATCCATCAATGATATTTTGGCGGTGGGTTTTATAATTATATTCATTGGTGACCAACATGATCACTAAAATCGAAGGGATCACAATGAAATTGGAAGAGAGAAATGCTACTGTATGCCAGGTTTCAGGAAATGCAAAGGGAT
>JAPLEO010000068.1 GCA_026391125.1 Bacteroidota bacterium | reverse complement strand
TAATATTGAAAATGCATCGGAAAGAAAAAAGTTAGTGGAAGAAGCCGATATCGTGATCTCTATGATGCCTCCTTTATTACACTATTTGATCGCAGTTGATTGTCTTGAATTTAGCAAAAACTTATTGACGGCCTCTTATACAGACTCTAAGATCAAAGAGTTATCTGCAGAGATTGAAAGAAAGGGACTATTATTTCTTTGTGAAATGGGATTAGACCCAGGCATCGATCACATGAGTGCTATGAAACTCATTCACGAAATCGAAGCAAAGAATGGAAAGATCATCTCATTTAAATCGCATTGTGGTGGTTTGGTTGCTCCAGAAAACGACGATAATCCTTGGCATTATAAAATCAGTTGGAATCCACGTAATGTGGTATTGGCAGGAAAAGCTGGTGCCATTTTTAAATTGAATGATCAAACATATGAGAAGCCATATTCTGAGATCTTTGATTCAAATGAAGAAGTGCAGCTTCATGGGTTAGGCGCTCTCTCCTATTATCCGAATCGGGATTCCATTTCTTATATCAACCTCTATCAATTAAAGGATATACAAACCTTTATCAGAACAACCTTACGTTATCCCTCATTTATTTCAGGATGGAGAAAAATAGTGGACTGGAATTTAACGGATGAAACTATTCAATACCCAACAATTGGTTTGTCAATTGCAGACTTTTTCAATCAACATTTCAATAGAAACAACTTAGTGGAAGAGGTAGAACAAATCAAAGCAAATGCTTTAATTCATGATGATGCTTCTATCCTACTGAAACAACTTCAATTTCTTGGATTGGAAGACCATCAAACAATATTACCTATGTCGGAAGGTAGTACTGCAGATATTCTTCAATATATTTTAGAGCAGAAACTAGCTTTAAAACCTGGAGAAAAAGATATGGTTGTGATGTTACACGAGTTAGAATATTTGATTGATAATAAACTCCATCGCGTTGAAAGTTCTTTGATTACAAACGGTACAGATGAACAAAGAACTGCAATGGCTAAAACAGTTGGTTTACCGCTAGGGATTGCAGCAGTTTTGATCCTTGAAGGAAAATTAAATGTAAAGGGATTGCATATTCCAATCAATGCTGCAATCTATGAACCAGTATTAGCTGAATTAGCTAATGAATCAATTGAATTTACAGAAATACATTATTAAAGGACTCATGCAAGAACCTGAAAAATATTATACTCAAAAATTAGATGCTTCAGAAAAAGAACTTGAAAAGCTTAAAAAACAATTGGCTTTAGGATCAGCCGCAAGACTTTTTTTCTTTCTACTCATGAGTTATGCCATTTATCATTTATTCCATGAATTCCAGATTGGATGGCTCTTTTTTTTCATCGTTTCCTTTGCCTGCTTTTTGGGTATGATCAGTTGGTATGTGAACATCAAAAATAAAATCGATTATCAATTACAGTTAAATGCTTTATTTAAAAATGAATTAGCACAATTGAATGGTCCAAACCTTCTTTTTGATGCAGGAAATATTTTTGATGATGGAACTGGGTTTTGGTCAGACCTTGATCTATTTGGGAATGGGTCGCTCTATCAAAAGATCAATAGAACGGTTACGGAATATGGTCATCATGCTTTAGCTGATCAATTTAAAAATAACCTCTTAGAAAAAGATTCCATTTTAGAACAACAAGAAGCCATTCAAATTTATTCAAAGCAAATGCCAATTGTAGAATCGGTAGTAGCAACTGCCTTATTATACAAAACCGAATACGTTTCTTTTGACGCGCTTTTCAATTGGTTAAATACCCCAAACTTTCTACATCAAAGTAAATGGGCCAAATTTGTTAGATACGCCCTACCACTTTTAAATCTCACACTGATTACACTAGTATTTGTTTTGGGCAACAATTCTTTATTAGCAATTGTATTTATTTTAGGTTGGTTTCAAATAGCGGTTTATGCCAAATATTTTCAATCTGATTTTAATTTACTGGGTAAAAAAGAAACGATTTTAAAACAATACGCACATATATTACATCAATTTGAAAAAATTGATACAGGTAATTCTTCCATTTTAAAAACCTATCAAAACACCTCTGCAGAAGCGCATGCAGCAATAGATGATCTCTCTAAAATCTCAAGCAGGATTGATCAACGGCTTAATTTGTTTTTAATCACCATTGTGAACCCCATATTCCTGTACGACATTCAAAATATGTTTGCACTGGAGTCATGGAAAATGAAGCACCAAGAAAACTTACCAAACTGGATCAAACTGGTTGGTGAAATTGAAAAGTTGAATAGCTATGCATTTTATGCGTTCAACAATCCAACCAATGTATACCCAGTTGTTTTAAACAACCCCATGCAAATCATTGCAGCTGGTCTATCTCATCCGTTGATTGCTAAAGATAAGAGCGTTGACAATGATATAACAGTTGGTGTAGATAATAAGTTGTTGCTCATTACCGGATCTAATATGAGCGGGAAAACCACTTTTTTAAGAACAGTAGGCGTTAATTTAATTCTGGCTCAAATTGGCTTACCTGTAGCCGCAGGGTCATTTAGTTTTAGCCCCATGCAAATATTTAGCTCCATAAGAATCAGTGATTCCTTACAAGAAAGCACTTCCTACTTTATGGCCGAACTCAAAAAATTAAGTGCCATAAAAAAGGGGGTACAAATCAGCACCTCCTCGTTGGTTCTGATTGATGAAATTTTGAGAGGCACCAATTCAGAAGATAAATATTTTGGATCAGCACAATTTGTGAAAGAAATGATTGCTTTGAATGCTATTACCCTGTTTGCAACGCACGATTTAAAATTGAGTGAATTAGAAACTGAATTCCCTGATAAGGTTTCTAATTATTGTTTTGAGAGCGTCATTGAAAACGATGAACTTTTCTTTGGTTATAAAATCCAAAGAGGCGTCGCTAAAAATAGAAACGCCTCTTTTCTGATGAAAAAAATGGGAATTATTTAAACTTACTTGTTTTTACCAGCTTTTATTTTTTTGGGTTTCGGATCATCTTCTTGATCTTTTTCAGGATGCAACACCAGTTCATAGTCTAACTGTCGTTTTTCAAGATTAGCAGCCACCACCTTAATGGTAACCTTATCTCCCATCCGGAATATTCTTCCCGACCTTCTTCCAACTAAGCTATAATCTGTTTCAACATGACGGAAATCGTCATAATCAGACAACCCAATGATACTTACTAATCCCTCACATTTGTGCAATACCGTTTCTGCCCAGAAACCAAAACTAGATACACCACTGATCACAGCTTCAAATGTTTCACCAATATGAGATTTTAAGAATTCAACTTGTTTGTATTTGTTACCAGCACGCTCACATTCCATTGCAGCCCTTTCTCTTTCACTACTGTGCTTACACTTCTCTTCCATCTTTTTATCATTAATAATCTTTCCCTGTAAGATCGACTCAAGCACCCGATGAACTAAAATATCTGGGTACCTTCTGATGGGAGATGTAAAATGACAATAGAATTCAAAAGCTAGTCCATAGTGTCCAATATTCTCAGTTGTATAAATGGCTTTTGCCATTGTACGAATTCCCAACTGCTCCAAAACGTGCTGTTCTGGTTTTCCCTTTGCGTCTGCTTGCATTTGATTAAAGCTTGCAGAAATTTTTTCTGGACTTGTAATATCAAATGTGTGTCCGTATTTTTTTGCGAAGACCAAAAATGGTGCTAATCGGTCTTTATCTGGCTGATCATGTACCCGATATGGGAATGGAATTGGCTTTTTATTTATGTGCAGTTTAGAAACATTTTCCGCAACAGTTTTATTAGCTAATAACATCAGTTCCTCAATCAGTTGATGCGATTCTTTGCTTTCTTTTACAACGATACCAATTGGCCTTCCTTTCTCATCTAGTTTGAACCTAACTTCTTGGGAAGAAAAATTGATGGCGCCTTTTTCAAATCGCTTTTTACGCATCCTTTGAGAGATGTCGTTCAACAACAGAATTTCATCCTTATGAATTCCTTCTTTTGTTTCAATGATCTGTTGTACGTCTTCATAGGCATATCTGTGATCAGAATGGATCACTGTTTTACCCAACCAATATTGTTTAACCTCTCCCTTAGTTGTCATTTGAAAAATAGCAGAGAAAGTGAATTTATCTTCATGCGGCCTTAAGGAACATAATTCATTAGAAATTTTTTCAGGAAGCATCGGATTTACTCGGTCTGGCAGGTACACAGAAGTAGCACGCTTATATGCTTCCACATCTAGATCAGATTCAGGCTGCACATAGTAACTCACATCAGCAATGTGCACACCTATCTCATAAACCCCTTTAGATAATTCTCGGATCGAAATAGCATCATCAAAATCTTTGGCATCTGCTGGGTCAATTGTAAAGGTCAGAATATCCCTACAATCACGTCGTTTCGCAATTTCCGCCTTATCTAAGATATCAGGAATACGTTCTGCTGTTTCTTGTACATCTAATGGAAATGATAACGGGAATCCTGCCTGAGCTAATAACTCTTGCATTGCTGCATCATTATCATCTTCAGGAAGAAGTACTTTGATAATTTCTCCTACAGGTTTTTTGTCGGTCTTATCCCATTTTACCAAACGAGCCACCACTCGATCTTTATTTTTAGCTCCATTAGTATCGATCAATGGGATAAACAGATCAGGCATTGGCTTATCAGTATCAGGCACAAAAAATGCATGATTCGTGGATAGTTGCAAATGACCTATAAATTCCGTTTGCTTTCTTGTAATTACTTCTGTAATGCGACCTTCCTTTTTACCAGTACGCATATTCTCTTTGACCAATTTCACTCTTACGATATCACCATTCAATGCCGTGTCAAAATCACCCGGTTTCACCATGATGTCGTTCTTATCTCCATCAACAATTACAAATCCCATTCCAGAACGAGTAATTTCTAAACGCCCTTTTTGAGATAGTAATTCGGCTGATTTGTGAGATACTTTCTGTTTTTGTTTTATTTTATTCTTTTGTTTTTGTTTGCTCATTTTATTGTAGGATTAAATCGGAAATTTCTAATATAGTCGGCTATCAATTCATTGAATAAATTGCCTTCATCAAATAAGAAACTATGCCGAATGGGTAATACATACATAGGAAGCTCTTCTAATTCCTCCGTAAACTTTGTGAAGCGAACTGCGTCCTTCTCCGTAGTTAAAATCAGTTTATCCCTTGCGTGTATTTCATTAAATTTTTCTTTGATCTCATTCAGGTCATCAATAGAAAAGATATGATGATCTGAATAATCTTGTTGGTAATAGGTATGTACATTTTGCAATAGAAAATCCTTCAGCGGTTTTGGATTAGCAATGCCACATACCAATAATACTTCATCTCTTTGTGTCAAGATCCATTCATCACTATTGTTGAAAATATGATACGGTGTACCATATTGGATGCAAGTGAAAAATACCTTTTGACTGGCATTGGGACTTAAACTGCGAATAACCTTTTGCTTTTTTTCTTCCGATAAGTCAACAGGACATTTTGTTACCACTATGATCTGCGCTCTTTTTGCGGATGACCATTCATCTCTTAGATCTCCTGTTGGCAAAAAGAAATCATGAGAATAGAGATTACTAAAATCTGTCAATAAGATATTCATTCCTGCCTTTACTGTACGATGTTGAAATGCATCATCCAGTATTATTGATTGCAGATCGGCATGGTCTTGTAATAAATGAGGAATCCCTACTAGTCGTTCTTCCCCAACAGCAATCGGCACATTTGGAAATTTTAGATGAAACTGCATTGGCTCATCTCCTATTTCTAGCGCTGTTGTTTTATCATTAGCTAATACATACCCCGTTGTTTTACGTTTGTAGCCACGGCTAAGAGTGGCAATTTTAAATTGTGGTTCTAATAGTTTGATCAAATATTCAACCATCGGTGATTTACCAGTTCCTCCTACCGCCAAATTGCCCACACAAATCAATGGAAAATTGAATTCGGCATATTTCAGGTAATTATTGTCAAATAATCGATTTCGAATAAATATGACCAACCCATACAATACTGCAAATGGAAAAAGTAAAACACGAAATGATTTTAAGAACAGCGTGTTAAAATTCATAGATATGCTGCGGTGTAATGCAGTAGTTTAAAGGTACATCAAATTGGTTGGTATCTGTTATATGGTCAACCGGCTCAAAATATGAAAAACCCATTTTTATAGCTCCTGGGTCACATTTAGTTAAGTAACGATCGTAATACCCTTTTCCATAACCAACCCTATATCCATTTTGATCAAATGCCAATAATGGAATAAATATCAGATCTATTTTATCTGAAGGAATTTCAATTGTGCCAATTGGTTCAGTGATTCCCCAGGGATTGGTTTTGAATTGAGTGTCCTCATCAGTAAGTATCGCTTGCATCGAAAAATCTGTAGGATCAATTCGGGGATAAGCCACCTGAATCTCAGGAATCATTAACCGAAGGAATCTAGCCATCAATTCAACATTCGGTTCTGCCTGATCTTCGATGGGCCAATAACTGAATAATATATTCCTATCTGAATAATCAAAACTCTGAAACTGAATCAACAATAAATCATCGAGCTTTAATTTCTCGTGATCGGAAATAGAATTCCGCTTTTCTTTATATGCCGATCTCAGTTGATTTTTCGTCATAATTCAAATTTAATACTTTCAGTAGGATTGGAAGTATATCAATGAAACGACTAGTCTTTATTCTCGAAAAATGAAAAAACGGTGGTTCCATAATTCCGCTGAAAAGAAAAGGATTGCATTTTTTCGTATTGATTTCTAGGTGTATGTTCCAAAACAAAAAAACCAGCTTTTGCGATCAATCCTTTTTGTTCTATGATCCGAGGGATCTCATCAATAGGCCCCAAAGCATAAGGTGGGCCGGCAAAAATAAAATCAAATGCTGTAGTAGCCGTATTCAAAAATGCAAAAACGTCCATTTTAAGAAGGTGGTAGTTTTGCATACCAAGCATATCACAATTCTTTTTGATGAAATTATGCATGATGGGATCCTTTTCTACGATTGTTAGTTCTGCAGCTCCCCTTGACCCAAGTTCATAACTGATGCAACCAGTTCCCCCAAAAAGATCTAAAGTTTTAATTCCCTCAAAATTCATTCTATTCTGAAGAATATTAAATAGTCCTTCTTTAGCAATATCTGTTGTAGGCCTAGTATGTGGCATATTGGTTGGAGGAGAAATCCTTCTCCCACCCCATGCACCAGAAATTATTCTCATACCACTAATTTAAAAAATGGTGTAAGAAAATAAGGGGAATAATTAGATGGATTAACCTTTATTGATTCCTGATTTGAGATCAGATCAAAACTTACAATGCCAAAGGATTTTTTTAGTTGTTCTAGTAAATCTGTATGCAAGTCAACTAAGCCACTCACTTCTAATTTAGCTTGTAATGGTGACAATCCTGTTTGATTCGCTATGTTAATGATAAAATATAAAATATCGTCTGAATTGGTAATATTATACGACTGAATTAGTTGTAATTCATTGTCCTTTATTAGAACTACAATAAAATGATTTTGATAAACTATTAATTTGAGAAACACCGATGGAAGGTTTTCTCTATTCAAAAGATCATTTAATATATTGGTATAAATGTGTTGCGTTTTGAACAACAAAAAATTACGATTCAACAATTCCGTTAACGATTTTTTGATTCGGTATACCGTAACAGTTGGTAAAGTTGTATTGATACTATCAAATTTTGTATCCGTTCTTTCATCTTCCCCAAATATCAGTGAAAGATAATCCTCAGATGCAGTTGCACTCATTTTGGCTATAGGCAAAACCAAGGCTTCTTCGAAATTATAGAATATCGAAGTATTGGAATAAGAAGGACCTAAAATTTTAGAATTCTGCTTAATCTCAAATAATATGTCGCTCCAATCCAGATTAGATTGATCTATTTGAAAAAACTCAATGGCATCGATCTCGTTTGTAGACGCGTTTTTTACCATACAAACAAATTGGTCGCTCCCAATTTCAATTGCTAACTGATCCGTTGCTTTTGGGGTATACTCGGGTCGGTCACCATAAAATCCTATCAACTTGTGAACCATAAACTTATAATTACGTATGCAATGATATAAAAAAACAGCCACGCATGGAAAGCGAATTGTGCAGATATTAAAATTGTTACTTTGCAGGACTTTATGAGCAACCCAACTTCATCTATCAATTTACAGGTCACAACAGGTCATCGTGAGATCCTAAAGATTGCTTTGCCAATCAGTTTAGCGATCATGGTACCCCAGTTGAACTTTATCACCAACAATATCTTTTTAGGCGGACTAGGGCAGGAAGCATTAGGATTGGCGGGCATTACAGGTGTCTACTACTTAATATTTGCGGTGGTTGGTCATGGTTTAAACAACGGATTACAAGCTTTAATTTCAAGACGAGCAGGAGAAAATAGGATTGGAGAAATTGGGAAGTTATTTACCCAAGGAATCTATATTTCATTTGCTTTTGCCTTATTTGGCATTTTGTTTACCTGGTTTGTGGCTCCAACTATTTTGGGATGGTCGCTTCACGACCCAGAAAGAGTGGCCATAGCGGTAAAATTCCTGAATATCAGAATTCTCGGGTTACCCTTTTTATATGTCTATCAAATGCGAAATGCCCTATTGGTGGGCACCAATCAAACCAGATATTTAATCTTGGGTACAGCTACAGAAGCTATCGTAAATGTCTTTTTCGATTATACGTTGATTTATGGTAAACTAGGTTTGCCTCATATGGGATTTAATGGAGCTGCAGTAGCATCCATTATTTCTGAATTTGCTGGGTTAGGCGTTTTGTTCTTGGTATTGCGGTATAAAGGAATTAGCAAGCAGTTGAATTTGTTTCAGAGTTGGAATTTTGAAATTAAAAACAGTCGTCTAATCGTCGTTCAATCAGCTCCATTAATTGCACAACATGCCATCAGTATCATCAGTTGGGAGTTCTTCTATATTTTAATTGAGCATCACGGCGCTAGAGATCTGGCAGTGTCAAATACCATGAGAAATATGTTTGGGTTTTTCGGGTGTTTTACCTGGGCTTTTGCTGCAACAGCCAATACGATGGTCAGCAATGTAATTGGACAAAATAAGCAGGATCTTGTTATTCCTCTGATCAAAAAAATCATGACATGGAGCCTGGGGTTTGCAACCTTGGTTTGCTGTATCTTAAATTTATTCCCTCATGCTTTCCTATCCATATACGGACAGGGAGAAGATTTTATAACAGCCGGAATACCAGTTTTAAGGGTTGTTTCTCTAGCATTAGTATTGATGTCCGTATCAGTTGTATGGATGAACGCAGTTACAGGTTCTGGAAATTCTTCCATGAACCTTGCAACTGAGTTTGTAGCAATTATTTTTTATTGTATTTATGTGTATACCATTTTGGAAAAAATGCAACTACCTATCACTTGGGGTTGGGGTAGCGAATGGATTTATTGGACAACCATTCTTATTCCTTCTTTCTGGTATATGCAAAGTGGTAAATGGAAAAAAATAAAGATCTAAATAAATTAGCCCTTTAATTTTGTTACAAGGTCTGTGTACAATTGCATGGCTTCTTCTTTTGTTGTGCCTGCAAGTTTAGCCCATGCCTCGTGCTTGAATTTTGCTACAAAATCAAAAGGGTTAGATGGACCAGACTCTTGTGTATCACCTTCCGTACTTTGTTTATATAAAGCGTAGAGTTTTAAAAGGGTTTCATTATCTGGCTTTTCTGAAAGCGTTTTGCTGTTAATTACTGCTTGTTGAAATAATTCTTGTAAGTCCATTTTATCTATTTTAAAAGTAAAAATTATTGAATATCATTTAACAATTTGGCACCCTCTGCTTTGATAGCTGCATCATCAGCAGTACGAGTGGGTAATTTAACCAACTTATTCAGTATTTCAAGCGCTTGTGTTGGGCGGTGATTATCGCGGTAGGCTTTTGCTAGATCTAAATAATTCAGGGCAAAATATGGATCCAATACCCTACACTTTTCGAAATAAGTGATCGCTGAATCTAAGTCGCCATTTGGTAGTCCCCCATAAAACAATTTTACAGCAATTTTTTTGATGCCAGAAAGGTTGACCATTTCATAGTGCCATTTTCCAATGCTATAGGTTGCTTTAGCGTGTTTCGGATTAATTGCTATTGCTTTTTCATTATACATTTTTGCATCTTTTACAAATGCCACAATTTTTTTGTTTTCAGTTTCAACGTCTGTCATTTTACCTGCGGCCATCCCCATGGCATAATTTGCATCAGCATTATTGGGGTCAACGTCAAACGCTTTTTTAGCATATGCCGCAGCTGTTTCAAAATATAATTTTCTACTACTTTTTTCTGAAAGTCTCCCTCCTATTGATGCATTTAATTCAGCTGCTTTAACAAGCGCTTTCACATTGACAGGATCAATTGCAAGAACTTGTTTGTATTTATCAAGTGCTTCTGTTTCTTTGATCTGACGTTCAAAATTATCTGCTTCTTTCAATAAGGCATTGGGGTCTTGCGCCTTCAATGAAAAACAAATCGGAAAAATCAATAAAAAAAATAAGCACTTCATGTAAAATAATTTAGAGTTCAGCTCTTTTTAATTGATAAGAAACACCCACATTTCCGACAAATTTTTGAATAGGTGGATGCAGTTTTTTTATACTGAATTCTATGATCTGAACAGATGGAAATTTTTCCATTATTTGATGACAAAACCCTGTTGCAATAGTTTCCAATAAATCGGTTGGATGTGTCATCCTTTCAGCTAAAAGTTCATATACAGCAGTATAATCAACTGTTTCATTTATAGACTGAATGATTTTTTGATTCGGTAGGTATTGTATGGTTACGTCAACTAAAAAATCATTACCAAGAATCCGCTCTTCTTCATAAAGACCATGATGTCCAAAAAAGTGTAATTGTTCTAGATGGATCTTAATCATATTGCAAAAATAAAGGCGATCAGCTGAATGCCATCGCCTTTAATCAATTATTATCAATTCCTTAAGCTAAACCTTCGGCAGTCAAATATCTTTCAGCATCCAATGCCGCCATACAACCACTACCCGCCGCTGTAACAGCCTGACGATAATTTTTATCCTGAACATCACCAGCTGCAAAAACACCTGGAACATTTGTTTTAGTGGTACCTGGGATGGTTTTAATATACCCGGTTTCGTCCATGTCGATAAATTCTTTAAAAATGCCGCTATTCGGTTCATGTCCAATTGCAACAAAGAATCCACTAACAGGAATGTCTTGTTTTTCTTTGGTAACAGTATTCAATAAACGAACCGCTTCCACTTTATGTTCACCCAATACCTCATCGGTTAAACTATTCCAATAGACTTTAATATTCGGCGTATTCAATACTCTTTCTTGCATAATCTTACTTGCACGCATTTGATCTCTACGAACAACCATGTGCACAGTGCTACATAATTTAGAAAGATACACTGCTTCCTCAGCTGCTGTATCACCAGCTCCGACAATCGCTACTTCTCTTCCTTTAAAAAAGAAACCGTCACAAACGGCGCAGGCACTAACGCCAAAACCATTTAAGCGTTGCTCTGATTCTAAGCCTAACCACTTTGCAGAAGCACCCGTGCTTATGATCACAGAATCAGCCTCGATCCATTTCTCTTCATCTATTTCAACCCTCAGTGGACGTTTACTGAAATCTACTTTTGTAGCCAATCCATAGCGAATATCTGCACCCATACGGGCTGCTTGTTTCTCAAAATGGACCATCATTTCTGGTCCTTGAATACCATCTGGATAACCTGGATAATTTTCTACCTCAGTGGTAATGGTAAGCTGTCCGCCTGGTTGTATCCCCTGATACAAAACAGGTTTCATATTTGCTCTTGCAGCATAAATGGCAGCGGTATAACCAGCCGGACCAGAACCTATAATTAGTACATGTACTTTCTCTATTGCTTCGTTTGACATTACGTTATATTTATAGCGAACAAAATTAAAATCCCTAGCTCAAACTATTGATTTGTTTGTACACAAAATCGGATTATTTGGGGATAATCAAGCTTTTATATTGAACTGCATAGCCACAAAATGCGCCTAATGCACCGTTATTTATATTTCCAGAAACTTTTCCAGGAGCAGAAAACGGATTCCCAACAGATTGAAATGCGTATTCCCAGGTGCGCCAAAAGTCATAAGTAGCTTTATCGATATTACAAAGTTTGATCACTGCGGTATCCCCCTTTAAAAAATAACCATAATTAGCACGGTCTATTTTTTCATTTCTATTCACACCCCGATCAATTTGAATGGAATAAGTTTTGCCATCAACAATTTGGTCGTCAAAAACACTATTCAAACCAGGATAGAATGGCTCAGAATTTTGCTTGGTGAAATAACGAATATAATTCCCAAGACCTGGGGGATCAGTAACCTTCGTCATGACCATCACTTGTGGTGAATCGGGATAATTTTTAAGTGGCATCCACCAAATCGAATCGATTTTTTTAGTCAGCTCAGGAATGTTGGTGGTAGAACTGTACAATTGACTTTGATAATTAATCTTTAGTTCATAATGCTTACCAAGAACCCCTTTCATAAAAGTGGTGGGGTTTGCTGGGTCACTGCTATAGTAGTATACAAACCCATTAGCAACTTGAATTTTATATTCTTTCAGCTGATGCGTTTTACTTCCATCAGATATCGTAACGATGGCATTATGTATAAAACTGTTTTTGAGAACTGTAGAATCAATACTTGAATAATATCCAAAGGAACTAGAAAGAATCACTGTGGGCGTCTGGTCATTTTCAATACTCGCATCCACTACTAATTTGGGAGAAGTTATATCGGTATCAATGTTGATGGTCTTCTCGCACGACACCAGGGCCATGAGCAAAAACAAACATATAATTCCTATTCTCATTTTGTAAAGTTATAAAGCTAAAACAATAGAAATTGTGAATTGTTTGCAAACGGCTATTAAAACAAAACCCCTCTGGATTAACAGAGGGGTTTTAAAATATTTCATCTTAAAAGATTAACCTAAGTATGCTTTTAAAGCATTGCTATAACGTGCTTTTTGTAAACGTTTGATAGCTCTTTCTTTGATTTGGCGAATACGCTCTTTGGTAAGGTCATATTTCATTCCAATTTGTTCGATTGTTACGCCATTTTCGCCATCAAGACCAAAATAAGCATTAACGATCTCAGCTTCACGCGGACTCAACGACTTCAAAACCCTACGGATTTCTTCTCTCAATGAATCTTTCATCACGTCTTCATCAGTATCATCGCTACCTTCCAATAAATCTCCCATTGCTACATCTTCTGCTTCATGTACTGGAGCATCCAGTGAAGTGTGACGGGTGTTAGATTGGAAAATATTATTGATCTCTGTTTCGCTCATTTCCAAGATCTCTGCAAGTTCCTCTGTAGAAGGCTCACGCTCGTGTTCTTGTTCAAAAGCCATGTACGCTTTATTGGCTTTGTTATAAGTACCAATTTTGTTCTGTGGTAAACGTACCAACCTACCTTGTTCGGCTAAAGCTTGTAAGATCGACTGACGAATCCACCAAACAGCATAAGAAATGAATTTGAAACCCTTGGTCTCATCAAATCTTTGAGCGGCTTTAATCAAACCAAGATTTCCTTCATTGATCAAATCACTTAAAGAAAGTCCCTGGTGTTGGTATTGCTTAGCAACGGATACCACAAATCGTAAGTTTGCTTGTACCAATTTATCTAAAGCCCTTTGATCACCCATCTTGATTTTCTGAGCCAATGTGGTCTCTTCTTCAGGTGTGATCATCGGAATTTTCGAAATTTCCTGTAGATACTTTTCAACTGCCTGAGAATCGCGGTTGGTAATCTGGGTAGCAATTTTGAGCTGCCTCATAGTTTGTTATTAGCTTAATTAATATAAAACGCAGAAAAGTCTGTAATTGTTATACAATAGATAATTGTATTTGATAATGCCGACAGCCTTTTTCAGAGCCTGCAAAAGTATAAAAAAACATGCTTCCTTGCTAGCATTTGTGGAAAAACTTCCAAAAATGGGTAAAACACTTCTCAATAATGCCCCAAATGAGGATAAAATTAGATAGGTATTGATGGTCATTAAAGACCGATTTCGGTTTATCTTCGCTGCCTATGATTGATTATCGGTCAGATACTGTAACCCGACCAACACAATTGATGCGGGAAGCAATGATGCAAGCAAAAATTGGAGACGATGTTTTTGGAGAAGATCCTTCTGTAAATGAGCTCGAATCCCTTTCTGCATCGCTTTTCGGCATGGAATCTGCCTTGTTTTGTCCAAGTGGCACTATGTCGAATCAAATTGCAATTAAATGCCATACACAGCCAGGAGATGAAGTTATCTGCGATATCTTATCCCATATTTATTTATACGAAGGCGGTGGTATTGCAGCAAATTCTGGATCATCCGTTCGTTTACTAAACGGAGATCGAGGTAGGATTACTGCCGAAATGGTTAAACAAGCCATCAATCCAGATGATATTCATAAGCCTAAAACAAGTTTGGTTTCATTAGAGAACACTGCTAATCGTGGCGGTGGAAGTTGTTATAATTTTTCTGATATTCAAGCAATTAGAGAGGTTTGCGCAACTAACGGATTAGGACTTCATTTAGATGGTGCCCGTCTATTTAATGCAATTGTGGCCAAACAAGAAACCTTCCAGCAATATGGGTCTATTTTTGATTCCATCTCCATTTGTTTGAGTAAAGGGCTAGGTGCACCAGTTGGGTCAGTATTGATTGGAAAATCAAGTTTGATCAAAAAAGCAAAGCGAGTTAGGAAACTTTTTGGCGGTGGAATGAGACAGGCTGGTTTTTTAGCGGCTGCTGGTATTTATGCTTTGAACCATCATATAGATCGACTAACTGAAGATCATCAACATGCAAAATTGATTGAATCAGTCTTATTAAAAAAGGATTTTGTTGGTACAATTTTACCGGTTGAAACCAATATTTTAATATTCGAAGTAAAAGGAAAGTATACAGCTCCCCAGCTTTCTGAAATTTTGAAAGAGCGAGGAATCTTGGCAATAGCAATCTCCCCTACTCAAATCAGATTTGTTTTGCATTTAGATGTTTCTGCAAGTCAGGTTCAACAGACCATCGACATCATAGAGCGTCTTTAAATTTTTGATAATCCCTTATCCAAATAGAAATAGAATAGATATGTTACCTAGAACAAACCCAACAACAACGCAGGCCTGGTTTTTATTAAAGAAACATTTTGAAGAAGAAATGAATCGCAAGAATATGCGCGATTTGTTTACGGCTGATGAAGAGAGATTCAATAAGTTTTCATTGACTTTAGATGATATCGTCTTTGATTATTCAAAAAATATATTGAACGAAAAGACACTAAAGCTTTTATTAGAATTAGCAGAAGATTGCAAATTAAAAGATGCTATTCATGCTTTGGTTAGTGGAATTGCCATCAATGAAACTGAAGACAGGGCTGTATTACACACTGCTTTGAGAAATTTTTCAGGAAATCCAGTAATGGTTGATGGTAAGGACATCATGCCTGGAATTCAAAAAGTGCAGGCACAAATGAAGGCCTTCTGTGAGTCGATCCATACTGGTAATTGGAAAGGATATACCGGAAAGAAAATAAGATATATCGTAAATATTGGAATTGGTGGAAGTGATCTAGGTCCTGTGATGGTAACAGAAGCATTAAAACCTTATTGGGTTAAAGGAATTGAAACATTCTTTGTAAGTAATGTGGATGGTACCCATATCTATGAAACTTTGAAAAAAGTTAAACCCGAAGAAACACTGTTCTTAATAGCTTCAAAAACTTTCACTACTCAAGAAACCATGACCAATGCTATCACAGCAAGGGATTGGTTTTTGGAATCTGGTGCAAGCCAGAATGATGTTGCCAAACATTTTGCGGCATTAAGTACCAATGAAAAGGCAGTTACTGCATTTGGAATCGACAAAGAAAACATGTTTGAATTTTGGGATTGGGTTGGTGGAAGATATTCTTTATGGAGTGCGATAGGTTTATCCATTGCTTTAACGATTGGATATGACAATTTCATAGCGTTATTAAAAGGAGCCGAATCAGCTGATAAACACTTACAATCGGCTGCATTCAAAAAAAATATACCGGTATTAATGGCCTTGATTGGAGTTTGGTATACCAATTTTATGGATGCACAGAGTGAGGCCATTTTACCATATGATCAATACATGCATCGCTTTGCCGCATATTTCCAACAAGGAAATATGGAAAGCAATGGAAAAAGCGTAGATAGAAATGGAAATCCAGTTAATTATGCAACTGGTCCTGTGATTTGGGGTGAGCCAGGTACCAATGGTCAGCATGCATTTTATCAATTGATCCATCAAGGCACTTTATTGATCCCATGTGATTTTATTGCTCCTGCAAAGAGTCATAATCCAATTGGCGACCATCATGCAAAATTGATGTCAAACTTCTTTGCACAAACTGAAGCTTTAATGAATGGAAAGTCGGAAAACGAAGTGATGGTTGAATTAATGAAAGCCGGCAAATCGGAAGAAGAAATCAAAAAGCTAACTCCATTTAAAGTATTTGCAGGCAATAAACCTACGAACTCCATCTTGGTAAAAGAGATCACACCTTTTAGTTTAGGTACTTTGATTGCCTTGTATGAACATAAAATATTTATTCAGGGCGTGCTTTGGAATATTTTCAGTTTTGATCAATGGGGAGTTGAATTAGGTAAACAATTGGCCAATAAAATTTTACCTGAATTAGAAAATGAAGATACTGTAACGGGTCATGATAGTTCTACAAACGGATTGATCAATACATTTAAAAAATTCCGTAAATCAAAATAACGTGGTTGTAATTAGGCCCATACAAAAAGAGGACAATGCCATCATCGCATCAATTATAAGAGCGGCACTGGAAGAATTTGGAGCTAACAAACCAGGTACCGTATACTTTGATGAATCAACGGATTTTTTATTTGAACTTTTTCAGAAACAGCAACACTGTGCTTATTTTATTGCTGAAGAAGATGGCTTGATACTTGGGGGTGCTGGATATTTTCATTCTGATGGACTCAATGACCACACTTGTGAATTGGTGAAAATGTATTTATCGAAATCAGCTCGTGGAAAGGGTCTTGGACAAAAAATGATTAATCATTGTATACAAGAAGCCAAAAAAGAGGGCTTTGATCAGATGTATTTAGAAACGATGCCAGAGCTAAAAAAAGCGATTCAGGTATATGAGCTTTTTGGATTTGATTATTTAAAAGGTCCCATGGGAAACACTGGCCATGACGGCTGTGGTGTCTGGATGCTTAAAAAAATATAAATAAAAAAGCCGCCTCAATAATCTGGGCGGCTTTTTTTATACTTCGTTAGTTACCATTTATCTACTTCTTCAGTTGCAGTAGGATTGATAAAATCATCTTTGCTTTCTTCTACAATTGGTGTTATTGTTTCAGTAATAATAACAGGTTCTTTAACTTCCTCAACAACTGGAGAAGCGGTTGGAGCTGCTGTGAAATCATTGTTTTCTCCACCTTCATTTTCATTCAAACCATCCTCACCTTCTGGATATTCATGGTTAAAGGCATCAAAATCAAAATCTGGCATTAAATCGGTCTTCACATAATCAATTGCTTCACCTAATGCTTTGATAAATTTGTTGAAATCTTCTTTATACAAAAAGATCTTGTGTCTATCATAGCCATTATTATCAAACCTTTTACGGCTTTCTGTAATAGTTAAATAGTAATCATTTCCTCTGGTAGCTCTTACATCAAAAAAATAAGTTCTTCTTTTCCCAGCTCTGATACGTTTGCTATAAACGCTTTCCATTTTCTTCTCGTTGTTCTCGTACGACACAGTTAATATTGTTTTGGTTGTAAAATCAAATAAGCGGCACAAATATAGGATTGTTTCAGAATTACCAAAATTTTGAAGCTTCTAGTTTCAGTTTTTAAATTTCAGGAGTGAAATCTTCCATTTCTTTTTCCTGTTCTGTTAATTGTAATCGATACAATTCAGCATAGTATCCATTCTGAGTCATGAGTGAGTCATGGTCGCCCATTTCAATGATTGAGCCATTTTCTAGCACTACAATTTTATCGAATCGGAAAGTTGAAAAAATACGATGTGTAATGATAAAAGCAGTTTTGTCTTTTAAATAAGTATACAGATTGGAGAGGATCCGATATTCTGTTTTGGCATCAACGGCACTTAAACAATCGTCGAATACGATGATCTCTGGATTTTTGATCAAGGCTCGAGCAATGGAGATTCTTTGTTTTTGTCCGCCACTTAAGGTAACACCTCGCTCTCCTATCATGGTTTCATAGCCTTTTTCAAAGCCAAGAATTTCGTTATGAACATTAGAGAATTGAGCAGCCTTTTCAATTTTTTCTTGAGTAGCAGTTTCAGATAATCCAAAACTGATATTGTTTGATACGGTGTCACTAAACAAGAATACATCCTGTTGTACATAACTGATCTGTTCTCTTAAGACCTTTGTATCAATCGATTTAATATCTAATCCTCCAATCCTTACCTCCCCTTTGCTAGGGTCATAAAAACGCAATAATAATTGTGCGATCGTTGATTTCCCACTACCTGTTCTACCAAGTATCAATACTTTTTGTCCTTTTTCAATATTCAAATTCAGTTCCTGGATCGCTTTTATTCCGGTATGTGGGTAGGTAAAACTAACCTGATCAAATTCAATTGTTCCAGTAATCGCCTGTTTAGATGGGTTATTACAATTCTCAATAGTTGGTTTAGCTTGAAGGAATTCGTTGATCCGTTTTTGTGAAGCTGCTGCTCTTTGGATCATACTTGCAGTCCATCCAATAGCACTCACAGGGAATGTGAGCATATTAATATAGATGACAAATTCTACAATGAGACCAAGTTTACTGGTATCATGTAAAGCCTGAATTCCGCCAATACAAATCGTAAACAAAGTGCTTAAGCCAATCATCAAAGCCATACTAGGAAAATAAATGGCTTCTACTTTAGCCAATCCCACTGCTTGCTCGCGATAAGCTTCACTGTTCTTTTTAAAAAAACCAAGCATCGCTTTCTCCTGCACAAAAGATTTAATGACACGAATACCTGAATAGGATTCCTGAGCATTTGAGGTTAGATCAGATAATAAAGATTGTATTTTCTCGCTTTTCTTATTAATAATACTATTCACTAAATAAATAGTAATTGCCAAAATGGGTAAAGGTGCCAAGACATAAATAGTGAGTGCCACATCTTTGCGTAACATACTCACAACACTAAAGCCGATCAAGGCAACAAGATTAATTAAATACATTATCGCGGGTCCAGTAAACATCCTGACCCTACTAACGTCCTCCGACATCCTATTCATTAAGTCGCCCGTACTATTAGTTTTATAGAAATTTGTATCAAGTTGTTGATAATGCTGAAAAATGGCGTTTTTCTGATCAAACTCAATATGCCTGCTCATCACAATGATCGTTTGGCGCATAAAAAACATGAGGATTCCACGAATGATCGCCAATAAAAGAATGGTGAGACTACAAATAGCAATTAGCGTTCCAAAATCGAAATTATTACCCTCTACCCAATGGATAAATCCTGAAACCAACCAATCATGTACGGGTTTACTTGCAACAGGTTTTGCGCCAGGCAAATGCAATTGCACTTGATTCACAACAAAGCCAGTTACCTGTGGAGCCAACACTGCAAAATAATTGGCACAGATCACGAAAATGATACCAATAAAAAATCGTTTTCTATATTTCCAGAAATATGGATTGATTGCGGAAAGTTGTTTCAATTCTGTGGGTTTGGGTCAAAGGTAATATAACAGTGGAATCTTAATTAAGGTTTCGAAGATGTATTAAATTAATTTATATTATTTCATATTTCAATGATTTTCCTCTAAAATATTTTTCAACGTTTTCTGGATTGAAAATGTTCAAAAATAACATGATAAAAATCATATTCTCATGTGCGTAAAATCAATGTTTAGACTAACTTCATTGCACTAACTTCATGCCTTCTAAAAAACACCTATGGGAGCAGCCTATTTACTCGTTTTAATTGCCGCCGCGATTGCTTTTTCTGCTGGTGGTATTGCTATCGCTAAGATTTTTGTAAAAGGAACTAAGAACCCTCAAAAGGGCCAAGCGTATGAGTGTGGAATTCCAACCGTTGGTTCTCCTTGGAACCAATACAATGTAGGATATTACCTTTTTGCATTGATCTTTTTGATCTTCGATGTAGAATTAGTATTCATGTATCCTTGGGCTGTTGTTGTTAAACAAGTTGGTATTACAGCTTTGTTCGAAATCATTGTTTTCTTTTTTATATTATTTATGGGCTTCTTATATGCACACAAAAAGGGTGCATTAAAATGGATTTAAATCATTCAAAAGCGCTATTTACTTATATGAGTTCTACAGAAAATACTTTAATAAACGAATTTCCGGGTCAGGTTCAAGAAGTACCAGGTGGTGGTATCGTTCTAACCAAAATTGATGATCTGGTGAATTGGGCTAGATCCAATTCATTATGGCCTCTAACTTTTGCAACTAGTTGCTGTGGTATTGAATATATGGCAGTGGCAGGTGCAAAATATGATTTCTCCAGATTTGGATTTGAAGTTGCTCGTGCAACTCCAAGACAAGCAGATGTAATCATTATTGCAGGAACGATCGTCAATAAAATGGCACCGGTCTTGAAAAGATTGTATGATCAGATGGCTGATCCAAAATATGTAATTGCCATGGGGGCTTGCGCTATTAGCGGAGGCCCTTTTTTCTATAATACTTATTCTGTGGTGAAAGGTGCAGACCATGTCATTCCAGTTGATGTTTATATTCCTGGTTGTCCGCCAAGACCTGAAGCTTTAATGCATGCATTGATCACTTTACAGGATAAGATCAAACGTGGTATGACGAGGGAGCAAATGAAGCAAGGGCTTTAATTTATATTATCATTCAAAAATTGACTCCTATATATATGTCAAACGAAGAAATAAAATTAGTCATCAGCGAATTACTACCTACCGCCAGTTTTGAAGAAGCTGGTGAATGGTTGAATATTGGCATTGAAGCAGCTGATTGGAAAGATGCTGCTCAAAAATTAAGGAACTGTGCTGCTGCACCTTTTAATTTTTTATTCTGCTTAACCTGTGTGGATTGGAAAACGCATTTTACAATGGTTTACCATTTAAGATCCACTACTACCCTAGATAATATAGTTGTGAAAGTAAAGTTAGACAGAACTAACCCAGAAGTAATGACGGTATGTGATATCTGGCGTGGCGCAGAATTATTTGAAAGAGAAGTGTACGATTTATTTGGTGTGATTTTCTTAGAGCACCCTGATTTACGTAGACTTTTATTGACCGATGATTGGGTTGGCTATCCTTTAAGAAAGGATTATGAAGATCCAATTAATATGATCAAATTATAGCATTATAAAGTTGAGACCAATAATGAGCCATCAAGGCTTTAAAAAACAAATCAACAAAAATGGTTGAAGAAATAGGCAAAACAGCAGAAGGGGATTTAATTATCAATGTGGGTCCGCAACACCCTGCAACCCATGGTGTATTACACTTGGTAATTACTTTAAATGGTGAGACCATTAAAAAAGTAGAACCACATCTTGGATATATACATCGTTCAATTGAGAAAATGTGTGAAAGCCTTACCTATAGGCAGTTCATTTATAGCACTAGCAGAATGGATTATCTTTCTGCACATATCAATAACCATGCTTGTGCTCTCACTGTTGAAAAAGGGTTAGGTATAGAAATTCCAGCAAGAGCTCAAGTAATCCGTGTGTTAATGGATGAATTAACGCGTATTGCCTCACATGAATTATGGTGGGGTGCGATGGCAATGGATTTGGGTGCATTCACTCCTTTCTTCCACGCCTTCAGAGAACGTGAATCAATCAACGATATCATGGAAGAAACCTGCGGTGCAAGGCTTACCATGAATTATATGGTTCCAGGTGGTGTGATGATGGATCTGCATCCCAATTTCCAAAATAGGGTAAAGACTTTCTTGAAATTATACAAGCTTAAAATTCATGAATACGATGAATTGGTAACTGGAAATATCATTTTCCAAAATCGTATGAAAGGGGTTGGTTATTTATCAAAAGAAGCTGCGATTAGTTATGGTGTAACTGGTCCGGCTGCTCGTGGTAGCGGGGTTTCATGCGATGTTCGTAAACTATATCCTTACGAAATCTATCATCAACTTCAATTTGATGAAATATTAGAAACAGAGGGAGATTCATTTGCAAGATATATGGTTCGTTTGCGTGAAATGAACGAATCAATTAAGATCATTGAACAATTGATCGACAATATTCCTGATGGAGATTTCCAAGCAAAAACGAAAGCTGTTTTAAAATTACCGAAAGGAGAATTTTACCAACTTGTAGAAACCGCTAGAGGAGAATTGGGTGTTTATATTGTTAGTGAAGGTGGTACAACTCCTTATAGAATTAAATTCCGTTCACCAGGCTTTTCAAATCTTTCTTGTTTGGATCATATTACAAGAGGCGGAAAAATTGGTGATTTGATCGCATCAATGGGAACATTGGATTTGGTGATCCCCGATATTGACCGCTAGTAAAAGCTATTTTGTTACTTAAGACAACATCAATAAATGTTTAGTTTAGAAAGTTTAACAACACTTGTTCAGGATTGGTTAACTAAAACCTTTCCTCCGGCAGTAGCCCTACTTTTCGAATTTGTAATTGTAGGTGTTTTGGCTATCGCCTTATTCGCAGCTCTTGGATTGGTTCTCGTAATCATGGAAAGAAAAGTTGCAGCTTGGATACAAATTCGTTTAGGACCAAATCGTGTTGGCCCGAAAGGAATGTTTCAAAGTGCAGCTGATACGGTTAAGTTGATTATGAAAGAAGGACTTACTCCAGATGGTGCAGATAAGTTCCTATTCAACCTCGCTCCTTTTATTGTGATGATGGTAGCCATGTTAGTATTGGCTCCAATTGGTTTTGCTAAAGGATTTCATATTTGGGATATCAATATCGGTGTCTTATATGTATCTGCCATTTCATCTGTTTCAGTGATCGGTATTTTAATGGCAGGATGGTCGAGCAATAACAAATACTCTTTATTAGGTGCCATGCGTAGTGGTGCACAGATGGTGAGTTACGAATTGTCTGTGGGATTATCTGTTCTATCAATTATCGTATTAACAGGAAGCTTGAATATTAATGATATCGTTCTTTCCCAACAAAATGGTTGGTGGTTATTTAAAGCACATATTCCTGCACTTATTTCTTTTGTAATATTTATCATCGCAGTAACTGCTGAAACCAATCGTGCTCCTTTTGATTTATCAGAAGCCGAATCAGAATTAACTGCAGGATTTCATACCGAATATTCGGGAATGAAATTCGCGCTTTTCTTTTTAGCTGAGTACATCAACATATTTATTGTATGTGCAATTGGTGCTACCCTATTCTTGGGTGGATGGATGCCATTTCATATTGGCAACTGGGAGTCGTTCAATCATATCATGGATTATATCCCCACATTCATTTGGTTCTTTGGAAAAACATTTTTCTTGATCTTTTTGATCATGTGGTTTAGATGGACTTTCCCAAGATTGCGTGTTGATCAATTATTAAATCTCGAATGGAAATATTTATTGCCCATTAGCATGGTGAATTTGATAGTGATGACGTTGGTGGCAATTCAAGGATGGCATTTTTAATTTGAAATAAAACAGTAAGATGTTTATAGTAGATTATTTAAAAGACGTTTATGGGGCAATGAAATCATTGCTGATTGGGATGAACCGTACAGGTTATTATTTCACGCATCATAAAGAAATTATTACAGAACAGTACCCCGACAATCGAGATACGCTGGTAATGGCAGATCGTTTTAGGGGTGAAGTAGTAATGGCACACGATGAGAATAATGAACACGCTTGTACCGGTTGTTCTGCTTGCGAATTAGCTTGTCCGAATGGTACCATTAAGATTATCAACAAATTTGATATCAGCCCTGAAGGCAAAAAGAAAAAAGCGATCGACACTTTTGTGTATCATTTAGAATTGTGTACGATGTGTGGTTTATGTGTTGAAGCTTGTCCAACAGCAGCCATCAATATGGCGAATACATTTGAACACAGTGTATTTAATCGCGGACTACTAACAAAACGTTTAAACAAACCTGATTCGAAATTAAAAGCAGGTGTAGAATAATATCATTCATTAAAGAGAAAGGAAAAATCATGAGTGCAGCATCTATCATATTTTATATCATCGCAGCTTTTATACTTGCTACAGGTGTTTTGGCTGTGACTACAAGGAAAATTTTCCGGGCTTCGATCTGGTTATTATTTTCTTTAATCGGCATCGCCGCTTTATACTTCTGGATGCAGTTAGAATTTCTAGCTGCTGTACAGATCATCGTTTACGTAGGCGGGATTGTGGTACTAATTATCTTCTCGATATTTCTTACCATTAAATCAGGAGAAGAAATGCCAAAGCCAGTTCTTACTCGTAGCATTTTTGCTGCATTGGCTGTATTATTTGGAACTGGATTTGTAGTAAGACTCATCAGTCTTTATAATTTCAAACCAACCTCTACAACAGTATTCAATTTAAATGTCAATCAAATTGGAATGCAAATGTTGGACACCAAAAACTTTGGATACCTATTGCCATTTGAATTAATCAGTATGTTATTATTAGCTGCCATGATCGGTTGTATTGTGATAGCTATGAAGTCGAAAGACAAAGACGCCACCACTTTTCAAAATTCTATTCAATAATCAACCATGAGCGAAATTCCATTAACTAATATTCTTTTTTTAAGTACCGGCCTATTTTTTATAGGGGTTTACGGTTTATTTACAAGAAGAAACATGATCACGATGCTGATGTCGGTTGAGCTGATGTTAAACAGCGTAAACATCAATTTTGTTGCATTTAATAAATACCTCTATCCTGAAAAATTAGATGGTATTTTCTTTAGCATTTTTATAATAACTATAGCCGCTGCTGAAGCTGCAGTAGCTATAGCAATCATTATTAATTTATACAGAAGCCATCATTCTATCGACGTAGAAGATGCATCTGAAATGAAATACTAACAATCAAAGCATTCATCTCTAACAATAACTGTTAACATGAGTCATCCAATTTATATAGCGTTAATTCCTCTAATTCCTCTAGCCTGCTTTTTGATACTAGGTTTGTTTGGAAGAAAATATTTCAGCAATTCAGCTGGCATCATCGGAACCTTGGGCTTATTAACTTCTACCCTATTATCTCTAAGTACTGCTTACGAATACCTTTTTGTTAGTGGTAAAGTGAATGGTGTGTTCCAAAAAATAGAAGTAGTCAAATTTACATGGCTTCAATTTAGTCCGGGTGTTTCAATTGATCTTGGACTTCTAATAGACCCCATTACAGTGATGATGTTGGTGGTGGTAAGCTTTGTATCGTTGATGGTACATTTATTTAGTTTGGGTTATATGAAGGGTGAAACCAGATTTGCTACCTATTATGCTTTTCTTGGACTGTTCACTTTCTCTATGTTAGGATTGGTTTTATCTTCTAATATCTTCCAGATTTATTTGTTCTGGGAATTAGTAGGTGTTTCATCTTTCTTGTTGATTGGATTTTATTTTGAAAAACCAAGCGCCGTTGCAGCTTCTAAGAAAGCATTTATCGTTACCCGTTTTGCAGACCTTGGTTTTTTAATTGGAATACTAGTATTATCATTCTATTCACATACACTTGATTTTGGAGTTTTAATAGAAAGATTAACTACTTCTGGATCGCCTTATTTAACAGCTATCAATGCTGCATCATTCTTGGGCGTATCAGCGCTTACATGGGGATTACTATTAGTATTTATGGGTGGTGCAGGTAAATCTGCAATGTTCCCATTACATATATGGTTACCAGATGCAATGGAAGGACCTACACCTGTATCTGCTTTGATCCACGCTGCAACAATGGTGGTAGCGGGTGTATTCTTGGTGGCAAGGTTATTCCCTGTTTTCGCATTATCAGATCCAGCTGCATTAAATGTGGTGATGTATACTGGCGCATTCTCTGCTTTTTTTGCCGCAGTTATTGCATGTACTCAAACAGATATCAAAAGGGTTTTAGCATATTCTACCATGTCGCAAATTGGTTATATGATGTTTGCGTTAGGCGTTTCAAAATATAATGGAGAAGACGGTTTGGGTTATATGGGATCTATGTTCCACTTATTTACACACGCTTTCTTTAAATCATTATTGTTCTTAGGTGCAGGTGCTGTTATTCATATGGTACACAGTAATGAAATGAAAGACATGGGTGGATTAAGAAAATTAATGCCGATCACACATATTAGTTTTTTAATTGCTTGTTTAGCCATTGCTGGTATTCCTCCATTTTCAGGTTTCTTTAGTAAAGAGGAAATATTAATGGCTTCTTTCGAATCAAACAAATTGATTTATGCTGTTGCGCTATTAACATCTGGTTTGACAGCATTCTACATGTTTAGATTATACTATTCCATTTTCTGGAGTAAACCTGCTGATGCACATCATCATGGACATCATGGTGAAGGCACACTGTCAATGAAAATTCCATTGATCTTGTTAGCAATACTTGCAGTAGTAGCTGGTTTTGTTCCGATTGCTAGTTGGATTACTGCTGATGGTACTGCCATTCATTCAAGTATTCCAATCACTTTCTCTATTTTGCCTGTAACCTTAGCGGTAGCAGGTATTCTATTAGCTACAAGGTTATTTAAAACGTCTAATGAACTCCCTGAAAGAATTGCTATACAAATGGGTGGTTTATACAAAGCAGCTTCTCGTAAGTTTTATATTGATGAAGTGTATTTGTTTGTCACTAAAAAAGTGTTGTTCAACCTAATAGGCCGACCAGCCGCTTGGTTTGATACAAATATTGTTGATGGTTTTATGAATTTGCTGGCAAAACTAACCGCTAGCTTATCAGAACTAATCAAAGGTTATCAGTCTGGCAAAGTGCAGGACTATGCACTGTACTTCTTTGGTGGTATCGCTGGATTAATTATTGCATTCATTTATCTGTGGAAATAAATTATAACACATGAACTTGACTTTATTCTTATTATTTCCTCTGTTCACTGCACTAGCCATTCTATTTGCGCAGAATTTGAAACAGATTCGCAGTATTGCACTAGCTGGCTCATTGCTTCAGTTAGGACTAGCTGTGAAATTATTACTGGCATATAATGCTGAGCGTGCTGCTGGTAATCCAGCTCAAATGCTTTTTGAATATGTTCAGGATTGGTTTGCTCCTTTGCACCTCCAATACCATATTGGTGTGGATGGCATTTCAATTGCAATGATTTTGCTTACTAGCTTTATTGTGGTAGCAGGTATTTTGGTTTCTTGGAGCATGGAAACCCTTTCCAAAGAGTTTTTCTTTTTGTTGATCTTACTTAGTTTTGGTGCATACGGATTCTTTATTTCTTTAGACATTTTCACGATGTTCTTCTTCTTAGAAGTAGCAGTAATTCCTAAATTTTTATTAATTGGTATTTGGGGAAGTGGAAAGAAAGAATACAGTGCCATGAAACTAGCGTTGATGTTAATGGGAGGATCAGCACTAATAATGGTTGGTATTTTTGGAATGTATTTTAGTTCACATACTTCAACAGGTGCTCATACATTTGATTTGTTGCTGCTCTCAAAAATGAATATCCCGATTGCTACACAAAAATTATTTTTCCCGTTTGCTTTTATTGGATTTGGAATTTTCACGGCCATCTTTCCTTTTCATACTTGGGTACCAGACGGACACGCTTCTGCACCTACTGCAGCATCCATGTTCTTAGCTGGCATTTCTATGAAGCTTGGTGGTTACGGTTGTTTAAGAGTAGCAACTTTCTTAATGCCCGATGCTGCTCATGAATATTCTTGGTTGATCATTTTATTAGCAACGATTGCAATTATTTATGGTGCTTTTGCTACCATGATGCAGACCGATTTGAAATACATCAATGCTTACTCTTCTGTAAGTCACTGTGGATTTGTTTTATTAGGTATTGGAATGCTCACAAAAACTTCTATTACAGGTGCTGTTATGCAAATGGTTTCACACGGATTGATGACAGCCCTTTTCTTCGCTGCAATTGGAATGATCTATAGTAGAACACATACTCGTATGGTTGCTCAATTAGGCGGACTATTAAAGATAATGCCATTCATTTCAACAGTTTTTGTAATCGCTGGTTTGAGTTCATTAGGATTACCTGGTTTTAGTGGTTTCGTTTCTGAAATGACCATTTTTATGGGGTCCTGGCAAAATCCAGATAATTTGTCCAGATTAGCAACAATCCTTGCTTGTGCATCTATTGTTGTTACAGCGGTTTATATTTTAAGGGCTGCTGGCAAAACTATTATGGGGCCAATTACCAATTCACATTATGAGCAATTAACTGATGCCAGTTGGAATGAAAAATTCGCTGCTGTTGTATTGATTAGCGGAATTTTAATTGTAGGGATGGCGCCTTTTTTACTGATCGACCTTATACAACCAGGAACAGAAATTATTATCAATAAACTCGGTGCAGCGATTAGTCATTAATAATAGCGAACTGAAAATTTGAAACTTACATTATGTTGAACGAATACTTACAAGTACTAAAATCGGAGTGGTTGATCATCGCCATTATTTTTATCTTACTTTTTATTAAAGTGGGATCAAAAGAATGGAAAAATGAAACACTTCTGTATACCATCAATGTTTTATTATTAGTGAATTTGATCGCAGGATTTTTTAATAATCTTCCTGGGAGCCTATTTAATGGAATGTTCCTTTCGAATGATCTTATATTCTTGCAAAAGAACATTTTGAACCTAGGTATGTACTTGGTTTCACTAATTGCTTATCCTTGGTTAAAAGAACATAAGCACCTGTTGGAGTTTTACATTTTGATCTTGTCTACTTTATTAGGAATGTTCTTCATGATCTCAAGTGGTAATTTATTGATCTTCTATTTAGGGCTTGAATTATCGACTATTCCTTTAGCTGCACTTGCAAATTTTGATCTTGAAAAAAGAAAATCTTCTGAAGCAGCATTTAAAATGATCATTTCATCGGCATTCTCTTCCGCATTAATGCTATTTGGTATTTCATTATTATATGGCGTAACAGGTACCTTATTCTTCTCAGAGATCGCACCATTGATTCATGGTGGCCCAATGGAAATATTTGTATTCATTTTAATTCTAGGTGGGTTTAGTTTTAAAATGTCTGTTGTTCCTTTCCATTTATGGACTGCTGATGTGTATGAAGGCGCTCCTGTTGCTGTTACTGCCTATCTATCTGTAATTTCTAAATCTGCCATACTGTTCGTTTTCATGACAGTAATGTTCACTGTATTTAGAAACTTAGAGCCACAGTGGTATTTCATGATCTTTATTTTGAGTGTACTAACTATTTTAATTGGAAACCTTTTTGCGATCCGACAAAATAATATGAAACGCTTCCTTGCATTCTCTTCCATTGCGCAGGTAGGATTTGTTTTATTGGGTTTATCTGGAGTTTCAAAAATGGGAATGACTTCAGTTGTATATTTCTTATTGATCTATTTATTTTCTAATCTAGCTGCATTCGGTGTTGTAGCCTTGGTTTCTGCAACAACTGGCAAAGAGAATATAGATGATTTCAAAGGGTTTTATAAAACCAATCCTTTCTTATCATGGGTTTTAGCAATTGCCTTATTTTCTTTAGCAGGGGTACCACCTACAGCGGGATTCTTTGGTAAGTTTTTCTTGATCATGTCTGGTGCGGAAAGAGGAAATTATGTTTGGATCATTTTTGCAGCTTTGAATATGACCATATCTTTCTATTATTATTTGAGAGTTGTGAAAGCGATATTCATGGATCAAAATGAAAACCCTATTCAAAAAATCATTGTTCCAGCTTTACCGAGATTAGCAATGGTAATTTGTTTAATCGGTATCATCAGCACTGGTTTCCTTAGTTGGATCTATGATGCCATTTATAATCTTTGTAATTTTTAACTCATTTAATAACCATTAAAATGGCAATTAATTCAAATCATTTATTAGAAGAGCTGGATGGTGTTAGATGTATAATTGTAGAAAAAAATCTAACAGCAGAAAGAGTCGCTTTTTTGAAGCCTATATTAGAATACAATACTTTGAAAGTGGTAGTAGTGACATCTCCCCCTCCAAAGGTAGCTGCAGCAGCAACTCCGGTAGTTGAAGGAGAATCTGCCCCAACACCAGCAGTTGAAATCCCTGAAACGTATACAATGGGTGTCACCAATATGTTATTTAATACAATAAATGCGGTTTACGGACGACTGCTTAGAACCCCAGACGGGCACGTAGTTACCCCGGCTTATTGGCATCAGGAAGAAGCGGTTTCTCACGATGAGATTCCATACTACGAAAGATAAGTACCATTATTGCTATAATTATTGCATCCCAACCAAATTTCCAAAGCGTTCATCAAATTGGAAAAATTGGTTGGGATTATTTATTTAATTTGAGTAATGTAAATCTGCAACATGAAAAAAACAATCCTTTTCTCCATTTTATTGCTTTCGATGACAATGACAGAAGCCCAATTAAAATATCCAGTTTCTAAAAAAGTGGACCAGGTAGACGATTACCATGGTACCAAAGTTGCTGACCCCTACAGGTGGTTAGAAGATGATAATAGTGCTGATACAAAGGCATGGGTAGTAGCACAAAATGCTGTAACCTTCGACTATTTAGCAAAGATTCCTTATCGTGATGGATTCAAAAAAAGAATCGAGGAGCTAAGCAATTATGCTAAGTTCTCAAGTCCACAGAAAAAGGGTGATTGGTTTTATTTTTACAAAAACGATGGTCTACAGAACCAGTCTGTCTTATACCGTCAAAAGGGATTAGATGGTAAACCCGAATTAGTATTAGATCCTAATAAATTAACCAAAGAGGGCACTACACGATTAATTGGTTTTGTGTTAGACAAACAAGGGCGTTATGCTGCATGGGGAATTTCAAAAGGCGGTAGTGATTGGCAGGAATATTATGTACGTGATATGCTTAATGGCAATGACCTTGCAGACACTATCAGCTGGGTTAAAGTTTCAGGTATCGCTTGGCAGGGAAATGGTTTCTTTTATAGTCGTTATCCTGCAACCGCAAAAGGCAAAGAGCTTTCTACAAAGAATGAAAACCATCAGGTTTGGTACCATACAGTAGGCACTAAACAATCTTCTGATAAATTGGTCTACGAAGATCCTAAAAACCCACAACGCTTTCATACACTATCTACCAGTGATGATGAACGATTTTCTTATTTAGTAATTTCAGATAGAGGTAAGGGACTTGATGGTAATGCCTTATGGTTTAGTGATAACCTTTCTAGCGACAAATCTTTTAAACCCATCATCGCAGAGCCAAGTAATTTCAATTATAGTGTCATTGAAAATATAGGATCCGATCTATATATTGAAACAAACGATGCTGCCCAGAATGGCAAACTCGTGAAAGTGTCTACACTGCATCCTGAAAAAGCAAATTGGAAAACAATTTTGCCAGAAAAGCCTGAACCATTAACTGGCGTTTCAAGTGTGGGTGGAAAGTTATTCGCGAATTATTTAAAAGATGTTACCAGCAGAATCAATTGCTATGATTTTGATGGTAAATTTCTAAGCGATGTAAAATTACCTTCATTGGGAAATGCTGGCGGATTTGGAGGAGAGAAGACAGATAAGTTTACTTTCTATACTTTCTCCACTTTTAATTATCCTTCCACCATTTTCAAATATGATATTACTACAGGTACTAGCAGCGTTTTTCAAAAACCAGTTCTAGCATTTGATCCAGCAGCATATGCTGTTGAACAAATTTTTTATCAGAGTAAGGATAAGACCAAGATCCCAATGTTCATTGTTTACAAAAAGGGATTGAAAAAAGACGGAAAAAATCCAACCATATTATACGGCTATGGTGGATTCAATATCAGCTCTACACCAGCATTCAGTGCAGCATTAATTCCATGGTTAGATCAAGGTGGTGTATACGCATTAGCAAATATTCGTGGTGGCGCAGAGTATGGTGAAAAATGGCACGAAGCTGGAATGAAGTTGAAGAAACAAAATGTATTTGACGACTTCATCGCTGCAGGAGAATACTTAAATAGTAATAAGTACACATCAAAAAACTATTTAGCTATCCGTGGAGGAAGTAATGGAGGATTATTGGTGGGTGCAGTTATGAATCAAAGACCCGATCTTATTAAAGTATGTATTGCACAGGTTGGTGTAATGGATATGCTTCGCTTCCAGAAGTTTACAATCGGATGGAATTGGATCGCAGACTATGGAAGTAGCGATAATAAGGCTGAATTTGAAGCACAATACAAGTACTCTCCTTTACATAATATCAAAGAAGGCGTACAATACCCAGCTACTTTAATAACAACAGCAGATCATGATGATCGTGTAGTTCCAGCACATAGCTTCAAATATGCAGCAACTTTACAAGAGAAAAATGCGAGTAAAAACCCAACATTAATCAGAATCGACACCAATTCAGGTCATGGAGCAAGTAATACCGCAAAGAATATAGAAACGATGGCGGATATCTATTCCTTTATCTTATTTAATATGGGAGTGGTTCCAAAATTTTAAAAGCGGGGCAAGTGAATAAAATAAAAATCACTCCATTAAGAGTTTTATTTTCAATTGCGGTAATTACTTACATGTATTTGTGGGTCAAATTGAAAATTCATTCCGATTCTGATACTAGAATATTAGAGGATGTACTAGGTATTTTTTGCTTTTTTTTAGGTAGTTTATTAGCCATAGAAATATACCTTTTGGTAAAAAAAGTCAGTACGATTAAAGTAATTCGCGTTTGGGAATGGGTTATTTTTTTTGGGACTACACTTCTAATTGTTCTGTTATATAATCTTAAATAGGAGCTAAAGAAACCGCTTTTTCATAAAAGCCCTTCCCGATCCGGATTTTAAATATTTTTCGAACATAAATGCTTTGTATTGATCTTTAAATGTACAATAAAATATTAAAACTACAGGTAAAATAGGTTGGGTAGCAGGAACATAACCTTTGGAATGTCGCTCAAATCTTTCTCTCAAATCAGATGTACAACCTGTATAGGAACTTCCATTTTTCCCCTCTAAAATGTATACATATTGCATAAATTACTTTTGAAAGATTATATTTTCAAAAGTACTTGTACACAGTCGTAGAAAGAGGATTATACAATGAAATGATTTTAATGTAAAATGAATTCATCTACCACATTTCAAAGCTAAAGACTGAAAGAACCGTCTCAAATTACATGTATACTTCCTTCGCTTGAACTAATTCAAATACCTGAGTGAGTCCTCCTTCGCTAAAGCTTCGGCGGACGATGAAATACAAAGCCCACCAAGCTTTGCGCTGGTGGGCTTTAGTCTCTTTCGCTTCTTCAGCGGACTTGTCCGCCGAAGGTCGCTTCAGCGACCGAAGGCGGAGAGTTAGGGATTCGAACCCCAGGACCTGTTACAGTCAACAGTTTTCAAGACTGCCGCAATCGACCGCTCTGCCAACTCTCCGGGTGCAAAATAATAGCAGCCGGGTTGATATTCCAAAAAAACTATAAAAATAGATTAAAATGGGGCAGGAAAACCCAATGAAAACACAGTCATAGCAAGTGTTTCAGAGGATTAAAAAAGTATGAAAAAATGTTTGAGATGAGCGTAAAAATTGAATAAATCTGCTCTTTTAGATAATTGAGATATTATTTAGCCACTTCTTCAATTTTCTCTACAACGATCAAATCAGCAAGATCCACATTCATTGGCAGAACCCCTATTTGTACGATAGCACGTTTTCCTCGAATTTCTTTAACCTCCCCTACTTGATAATTCTTTTTTGACTTTACTAGGGATCCTACTTTAATATGTACAGGAAGTTCTTTGTACTTCAAATCCACTTTTTTGGCAAGCTTATTTACAACAATCGTTTCTTTTTGTTTGAATAGCAGGTTTTGAAGGTTTTTTACCACTTCATTTTTATTCTCCGATTTCTTCCAATCCAACACTATTTGTTTCAGTTTTCGTTCCATATCTTTTAAATATGAAATACGTTCTTCTGCTACTTTGTTCTGGTGCTTCAATAATTCAACCTGTTGTTGGTGCTTCTCTTTTTCCAGCACATGCTCCATTTCTTTTTTCAACTTTTCGTTTTCCTTCATTAAACGATTCAGTTGTTTCTTCTCTTTATCAAGGTGTTGTAAATCCTGCTCAGTTCTATTCAGTAATTTGTCGAGTTTGAAGTGGTCTTCCTCTACCAAATGGCGAGCGCGGTCTATCAATTTAGGAGATAATCCAATCCGTTCAGCAATGGCAAAAGTATAAGAGCTACCGGGTTTCCCAATAATCAATTTATATAATGGCTGAAGGTTAACTTCATCAAATTGCATGGCTGCATTTAATATACCTGGGGTATGATTCGCCATTACTTTCAGATTCAGATAGTGCGTAGTAACTACACCAAAAGAATGTCGTTTACAAAGTTCTTCCATGATCACTTCCGCAAATGCACCGCCTAAACTAGGATCACTACCACTGCCTAATTCATCAATAAAAAACAAGGTTCTGCCATTGGCAATCTCTATGAAATATTTCATGTGAGTCAGGTGACTAGAATAAGTACTCAACTCAAACTCGATACTTTGTGTATCGCCAATATGAATAAACAGTTGCTTGAAAATACCCATCGTAGACATCGCACTAACTGGTACCAATAAACCACTCTGCAACATGATTTGATTCAAACCAATTGTTTTCATGGTAACCGTTTTACCTCCGGCGTTGGGTCCGCTGATCACCAAGATCCTACTCTTATCATCTAATGTGAGTGTAACTGGAATTGTTTTCTTTCCAGAAGTTTTATGGTAGAGATATAATAATGGATGATAGGCATCAATTAAATGGATATGGGCTTTGTCGACCAGATTGGGAAATTGCCCATTCATATCTAAAGCCAATTTGGCCTTTCCTCTAATAAAATCATATTCACCAGCAACAGCTAAATAACTCGTTAATAAAGGTGCATAGACCGACATTTTTGCTGTAAGAGCCCGGAGAATCCGATGTATTTCTCTGGTTTCTTCGTGTTCCAGATTAAAGACATCATTATTTAGTTCAATGGTTTCCTCTGGTTCTATGAAAGCTGTTTTTCTACTATCACTTTCACCATGTAAAATTCCTTTTACCTGACGCTTGTGTTCAGAAAATACAGCAACTACTCTTCTGCCATTACTAAAGCTCTCATCAATATCAGCAGAATATCCAGCCTTTGCTAATTTGCTGATCACTTTTTCAAACATGCGTCTGAGTTCATTCCTTTTACGGTAAAGACTCATTCTAATCTTTTGTAGATCTTCGGAAGCATTGTCCCTGACAGTTCCATTCTCATCCAAGACCTCATCAATATTTTCAATGATCTGCTTTTCAAAATAGGTTCCCTCAATCACTTTTGCTAAACCAGGAAAGGCAGATCTTCGATCGTTGTCAAACCACCTAAAGATCGACCCCGTATTTTCTGTTAATCTACGAATCGGCATCCATTGTTCCCCACCCAGTAATGCTCCTGGTATACCCAAAAGCTTGATGTCTTTTGAGAGATTTAACGTAAAGTCGTTGGGAAAATACTGTTGCAACAAACTAATGTTCTTGTATTCATTGGTTTGCTTCAATTCTAGTTCTATATAATCTTTTCGGGTATGAATCCGAAGGTTGTCGGCCTTGTTTTTGGCATAATCGGTAGCACAATGGGCCTTCAATAAAGCTTTAACCTTATCAAATTCAAGTTGAACAGCGGCAGATTCAGGATATAAACGCATTAATAATAAACAATATAGTTACCACAAAGGTAGTTCAGAACTAGATGGCTTTTATTGTTTGGAAATTAGTGTGGATATTCCATCAAAAAAGACGTGCCTAATAGTGGCACTCCATTCTTTTGAAATAATATTAAAATATCAGTTAAGAGTAAATTCTTAAGCTATTACCGCTTAGGGTTGTTTTATAAATCGTTAATCCTTTTGAACCATTTGCATTTTGCCCTACTCCATTGATATCAAAGGTAGCCCCATGAGCTGAGCAATACCATTGATTAGGAGTACCTCTATAGGTGATTTGTTGTTGTCCTTCATGGCTACAAATAACTGTGGCAGCAGCATAGCCTGTTGCTGTTTTAGCAATAACAACAGCATTCTGAATAACATATCCACCAATATTGGCTAAAGCTACATTTGCTAGATCACTTAAATTAAGGGTAAAGTCAACTGGCCCAGTAGGTGTCGTATTCTCCTTTTCACAAGAATGTAAACATGTTACAGTTAATGCGAAAGCCGCTCCAAATCCTATTTTATTCAAAAATTCTTTTCTGTTCATACAAATTATTTATTTTTTGATCAAGTACACATTTATTTCTTATGACTAATTTGGAAAATTCTAGAAAGGTTAAAACCTAAGCGAACATCAAATTTTTCCCAGCTACCTGTCGTTTCTGTAATGAATGCTCTTTCATTCATACCTGCCGAATTGGAAACATGTAACTGAAATACGTGCCCACCAGTTTCGATATCAACTCCAATGGATAGTGGATCATAGTTCACATCGTCTTGAATCCCATTCAATAGATAATAGTAATCCCAAGTAAATGCAGTGCGCTTATTCATTTTCAACCTACCTCCAAAACCAATTGCAAAGACATCATTGGGCTGACTTGTAAAGGGCACTATATTGTTATGAACGATCGTAGGTGATAGCTGCAACGTAATTCCTTCACTGAATTTTCTACCAATAATCATTTGCCCGTAATAGGCAATTCTTGATGAAAAATAATTATGTACTGTTGGATCTGCATATGGAAGAGTATTCAACGTCATCCCACCTACAAGAGCAATTGTTGCGGGAAATGAATGTGTACCGGTTGATTGACGAATTGGGGCTAATTTGAAATAACCGTCAAATTCTTTTTTGAAAGTACTTCTACCAAATCCAAATTGCAAATAGCGGGTAATCCCAAAATCAAATCCTAATCGCATACTGGCTTGATCCAATCCTCCAAAATTATTGGGTTGATTAAGTTGTCCAAAACGATGCAGGATTCTAAAATCCATAGTACCAGGGGACAGAAATTCGATTGAATGACCATTAATAACCCGGATAGATTTAAAAGCATTTTTTACTATTTCTTTTTTGGGCTTATCAGTATCCACTAAGTCTAAAAGGTCTTGTGCTTTTGCTGTATTAACTATTAGCAACAAAGTGAGCAGTGCGATAAAATATATTTTCGAATATTTCATAGTTAGTTATTCAGGATGAAGATGTTTTATTTAGATAAAGGATCGAGGGTACAATCAACAGTGATCTTCGCGAATTTGGCTACTTTATCAGCAACAAGTTGTGGAATCACAATTTTAAAATCATCAAATTGTGCATTGAAGATGGCCGATACTTGAACTTTACCAGCTTTTACAATAATTTTTCCTTCTGTTTCAAAATCTTTTGATTGACCATGCATTTCTAATTTACCTTTTACTTTGGCAGAATAAATACCATCTTTAGTATAGTTGACAGATTCATTATTAGTGATAATGCCTTTAAAAGTGGTTTTATTAAACTTGTCACTTTCTACATAGTTTTCATTGAAATGTTCCATCATAAGAGCTCTTTCAAATTCAAAGCCTTTCATTAAAACTGAAAATTGAATGTCGCCAGTTTTAGAGTCAATGACACAAATACTATTTTTGTTAACTGCATCAATATTTTCAGGCGATTTTGGAGCAGTAGCATCAAAAGTAATTTTCCCTGTTTTAGTAAAGAATTTTTGAGCTTTACTAACTGATACAAATGATAAGGCAGCGAATAATAAGATTGCTATTTTCATCTTGAAGGTTTTAATTTATTTATTAGATTATTTTTTTATAGTAATACTTCTGTTTAGAATGATATCTGAGCCAAGTCCAAGATCATCTGCATTATAACCGGTACAAATACCTTTCACAATAACCGTTGAACCTTTTTGAAGTATATGCGATTCATTTTTGAAACTACTATCGATACTACATCTCACCGAATTCATACTTGAGTCAGTGCCAAGAATAATGGTTTGATATCCATTTGCATCTATGTCGATATTTTTAACCTTGCCAGAAAGTTCTAATATCTTGCCTAGATATTTTTTATTACTAGCAATTGGGTCTTGGGTAAATTCATTTAATAATTGAATATCTGTTAACTCAAAAGCTGCTTTAGTATCTGAAATATCAATATTCTTTCTATTGTATTCTTTGTAAGCAATTAAACCTCCTATCAGTCCTACTAAAAGGAAAATTGAGAGTATTGTAAATACGATTTTTTTCTTTTTCATTTCTATTTTGGTTAATTGTTTAATGCTCCATTTGTAATCCATTTTTTAATCACAGCTTGGTCACAGCTAGACATTAAACCTCCACCCTGTGGCATGGCTATATAACCTGCGGCATGACTAATCGAACCATATAGTTTCCCGTTCAGTGCGATCACCTTATCGTTTGCATAAGTAGACATATTGATATTACCAGATCCACCGGTTGCACTATGACAACTATAGCATTGCGCTCGAAGTATGGGTGCAACACGTGAACTATATGAAATAACAGTACTTGTATCGCAAGTTGCTCCAGCGTTAGTTGGATAAAGCAACTCTGCTTTATCATAATAACAGGCATTGATAAAAATTACGGTACCAATAAGTAGCATTAAAGGAAGAAAGTGTTTCTTTTTCATGTTTAGTTATTTAGTGATCCTGCGTCGATCCATTTTTTAATTTGAATAATTTGGCAAGCTGGCATTTGGGCCTGGTTTTTGGGCATAGCTGAATAACCTGGAGTGTGTGCGATTGAACCGTATAATCTACCATTAGTGGCATATACTTTTACTTGAGCATAAGTTGATAGATCAATATTACCGCCACTAGATGCAGCACTTGCAG
>JAPLEO010000103.1 GCA_026391125.1 Bacteroidota bacterium | reverse complement strand
GCGCTTCCTGATGGTAGTGGCTTTTGTTTTGATAGCCGGCTTTCAGATTTATTGGCTGCAAAAATTATATGTAGAAGAAGCCTCAGGATTCAAGAAAACTACGGACGTTGTATTTCGTGAAACCATGTACAAAGTACAGGCACAACGTTTAAAGCGTGATTCGTTTTTCTATAAATATATCCCTGAGCAGAATAATTTTATGGGTGATGTAGCAGAATTGGTAGCTGCAAAAATTCCAAGTATTAGTATATCTACTAATAATAATGAACAACAAAATGAAATGACTTTCTCTGCCAATATCGATTCTTCTGAAGAAGGAGATAATATGATGGAGGTTGGGGCAGGAGAAAAGCATTCTGCCATTGTGATCACTCGCAGTACTGATAGTTCTCATAAAAATAAGATCAAGTCTACTAATATTAACATCACACAATTGATTCAGGAAGGGATCAATATGGGATTGCAACAAGCGGGTAGAGAAATGAGAAAAACTCGGGTAGAGTTTAAGAATAACCCAGAACCTAGGGATCCTTCCAATAAACATCAACCTTCCTTTCCTAGACATATTGCGCCAGGAGATGTTTTAGTAAAATCTCATGTATTAAATGATACCATCTCTATTGAACAAATTGATTCTGTCTATAAAAAAGCACTAACCTTAAATGGAATTAATGCTGTGTTTCATATCAAAAAAGATAGTTTATTCAAGCCAGATAGTGCAGTTGGAAATAACTTTAGTACTTCGAAAGTACCAGTTGGATTTTTGAGTAAGAATGCCTATCAGGCTAGCTTTGAAGCACCAACACTGTTTCTGCTAGGCAATATGATCCCGCAAATGGGATTATCTGTTTTGCTTGTTGCTTTTATTGCGATCACTTTTTTGTTTTTATATCGAAACCTTTTATCTCAAAGAAGATTGGCTCTGATGAAAAACGATTTCATCAGCAATATCACTCATGAATTAAAAACGCCTATCGCTACGGTAAATGTAGCCATTGAAGCTTTACGAAATTTTGACGCTTTACGAAGTCCTGAAAGAACCAAAGAGTATCTTGATATCTCAGCTGCCGAATTACAACGATTGAGCTTGCTGGTTGATAAAGTACTAAAGCTTTCTATGTTTGAGAATAAGGATATTGAATTACAGAAAGAAGATTTTGATTTAAAACAATTGATCAATGAAGTGATCTATACTATGCGCTTGCAATTTGAAAAGCAGGGAGCAACAATTGATTTCAAAAGTATGGGTCCGGAATTTATGATCCATGGAGATAGGTTGCATATAACAAGTGTCATTTATAATTTATTCGACAATGCTTTGAAATATAGTAAGGGCAATCCGAGTATACAAGTGGAATTAGCTTCTATGGCCAATGAAATGATTTTTTCTGTAGCAGATCAGGGAATTGGTATTGCACCAGATTATGCGAATAAAATATTTGATAAATTTTTTAGAGTACCGTCTGGAGATCATCATAATATCAAGGGTTATGGCTTAGGATTAAGCTATGCAGCCGAAGTTGTACGTAAGCATCAGGGCTCAATTGAGTTGGAAAGCGAATTAGGAAAAGGCAGCAGATTCATCGTTAAACTACCCAAAACATGAGTATCAAAGTATTGTATGTAGAAGATGAATTATTCCTTGGTAAGATTGTAAAGGAAACATTAGAGAGTCGTGGTTTTGAGGTAGTCATGGAAACTGATGGCGCAGATGTAATGCGCAGTTTTGAAGATGAGCAGCCCGACATTTGTATACTAGATGTAATGCTACCACATAGAAGTGGATTTGAAATTGCAGAAGATATCCGAAAGATCAACGATGATATTCCCATTCTGTTTTTAACCGCTAAAACGCAGACTGAAGATTTGGTGCACGGTTTTAAAATTGGAGGTAATGATTATATCAGAAAGCCGTTTAGCATGGAAGAGCTGATTGTTAGAATCGAAAATGCCTTACGCGTTAAAAAGGAAGAGCCAATTGTTAAGATGGGTGAAACCATTCAAATTGGGAACTATCATTTTCACGTTAATAAGCAAGTTCTTCGATTAGGAACGATTGATAAAAAATTATCTTATCGTGAAGCTGAGTTGTTGAAATACTTATACCTAAATAGTAATACCATCATCGACAGAAGAGAATTGTTGAACCATATCTGGGGCAACGATAGTTTCTTCAATAGCAGAAACCTAGACGTGTATATCACTAAGATCAGGAGTTATTTAAAGGAAGATTCCAATCTAGAAATAATGACTATTAAGGGTGTTGGCTATCGGTTTGTGCGAGAATAATTGTCCTATTTCGGAAAATTGTCCCTTCCTAAGGGATGGCTATTTTTTTATTGATAAGTTCCTAAGCTGGTAAGTGCAGGAAGTGCATTATTATTGAAATCGAAAAGAGTTAAGTTCTCTGCATTTGAACCATTGGTAGCAGTACTACCCTTGAAGCTAACCCAATCAGGTGCCCACCAACAAATGCCCATTCCCTGCTGACTTGGTAATTTTCGCATCACTTCGAAAAGAGCTTTGGTGTATGCGTTTTGTCCGTCAGGAGTTGCATCATATGCTGGAATTAATTGAGAAGTATTTCCAACAACATTATTAGTATAATCGTTCCATCCTAAAGAAAAGGGGTAAGATGTTTCTGCGATGATGATTGGTTTCTGGTATTTATTGATCAAGCTGGTGAGTGATGTTTGTAATGCATCTAAACTTTTACCATGCCATATAGGATAATAGCTTAAGCCTATATAATCAAAGCTTACAGACTGAGCACTAATATTGCTAAAGAACCAATCAGCTGCATCAAATCCTGCAACATGTAACATGGTTTTTGTGCTACTACTCACGTCTTTCACTGCTCTGAGACCTTCTTTTAATAGTAATGCATAGTTACCCCAGTTAGTATCGAATGTTCCACCCACTTTACCAAGATCCCATAAAAAACCACTATTGGTTTCATTTCCAATTTGAACAATTTTCAAAGTAATGCCAGCAGATTTAAATGCTTGTACCGTATTGCTGGTATATTGATAAATACTGTCTTTAAGTACAGACAAACTAGCATTTTTCCAGGCCGCGGGTTTGGTTTGATTGCCAGGGTCGGCCCAGGTATCTGAATAATGAATATCGAGCCAAATACTGAAACCCTTTGCATTTAAGCTTTTCGCGAATTCCAATACTTCAGTCAAACTAGAATGTGTATCAACAGGCGTATGCCAAACGCGAAGCCGGATCGTATTAATACCTTTGTCTTTAAAGATCTGTAAAAGATCTTTTGTTTGATTATTGTCTTTAAAAACAGTACCTGCGGCTACTATTTCAGGAGTAAATGATAAGTCAGCACCTCTAATAAAGTCGGAATTTAAAGGCGTAGTTGTTGGAGGAGTAGGCGGAGTGGGTATGATGGGCGTGATGGGAGGGGTAACAGGATCTGAACCTGTGGATTTGCTACAAGAAACCAACATGATTAAACTAAAAATCCCTAACCAAAAACGCTTCATGGTGCAAAGGTAAAGGGCTTTATTATTCTACTAAATGGTTTTCTTTAATTGGTTCAATATTTAACAGATAAAGGCGTCGTTTTTTGGCTTTGGCGTATACTATACTCCCTTACCTTTGAAGCCCAAACTATATCAGTATGAACCAGAATTTTATAAAACGTATCCAAGAAGAAGTTGCTGAAATTGATGCAGCAGGGTTGTTTAAACGCGAGCGCATCATTACTAGTGAGCAGGGTCCGGAAATAACTGTGAACGGAAAGACCGTTTTAAATTTCTGCGCAAACAATTACCTCGGACTTTCATCACATCCAAAAGTGATTGAAGCAGCACATAAAGCGATAGAAACACATGGATATGGGATGAGTAGTGTTCGGTTCATTTGTGGTACACAGGATATTCATAAAGAGTTGGAAAAGAAAATCGCAGACTTTTTAGGTACAGAAGATACCATTTTGTATGCTGCAGCATTCGATGCCAATGGAGGAGTATTCGAACCTTTATTCAATGAACAAGATGCAATTATCAGCGATTCTTTGAATCATGCTTCCATTATTGATGGAGTACGCTTGTGTAAGGCACAACGTTTTAGATATGAGCATAATAATATGGCTGATCTGGAAGAGAAACTAAAAGAAACAGCTACTTTAAGAAATAGGATCATTGTTACCGATGGTTCATTTAGCATGGATGGTACCATTGCCCAATTGGATAAGATCTGTGACCTAGCTGATAAATACGACGCTATTGTAATGGTAGACGAATGCCATTCTTCAGGATTTCTTGGTAAAACAGGCAGAGGAACACACGAGTATCGTGGAGTGATGGGGAGGATCGATATCATTACAGGTACTTTGGGAAAAGCTTTAGGTGGTGCGAGTGGTGGATTTACATCGGGCAAAAAAGAAGTGATTGAAATGTTGCGCCAGAGAAGTAGACCTTATTTGTTTTCAAACACAGTGGCACCAAGCATTGTAGGGGCATCGATAGCTGTATTAGACATGTTAACTGAAACAACTGAGCTTAGAGATCAATTGGAGTTCAATACCCAATATTTCAGAACAAAAATGACGGAAGCTGGATTTGATATTAAACCGGGTGATCATCCAATTGTTCCAATCATGTTGTATGAAGCAACCGTGGCACAAAAATTTGCAGCTTCACTTTTAGAAGAGGGCGTTTATGTGATTGGGTTCTTCTATCCTGTAGTTGCGAAGGGACTTGCCCGGATTCGAGTTCAATTAAGTGCTGCCCATACAAAAGCACACTTAGATAAAGCAATTGCCGCATTTACTAAAGTAGGTAAGGAGTTGGCAGTGATTAAATAACATATAATCTTCCCCTATGTCTGATCGTTCATCACAAATTGCCCAACTTCTTGAAAGATTGGAGGCGTTAGTAAAGCAGCAATCTACTTTTGAAAACGAAGTGATCTTCTTGCGTAATCAAGTAAAAGCGCTGCAATCTGCACAATTCAAAGAGGAGATTATAGAAGATCAAGTAGCAAAAGTAGCAGATCCTATTAAGGAAACGTTGACAGAAGCTATACCGCAAAATATTATCGAGATTTTTGACTCGTACAAACAAAAGCAAGCGGAGAAATCGCCCATTGAAAAAATTTTTGCACCCAAGCAAAAGTCTGACCTAGAAAAATTTATTGGCGAAAACCTCATCAATAAAATTGGAATTGCGATTCTTATTATTGGGGTTGCGATTGGGGTTAATTATTCTATTGAACATGACCTAATTAGTCCCACTTTCAGAATCATTCTAGGTTACCTACTAGGTGCGGGATTACTTGGTTTTGGTTATAAGCTCAAAGAAAAGTATAGTGGATTTAGTGCTGTACTATCAAGTGGAGCAATCGCCATATTTTATTTTATCAGTTTTGCCGCCTACGATTTTTATCATTTGATTCCTCAGTCAGTAACGTTTATACTGATGCTGCTGTTTACTGTGTATGGTGTATTTACGGCGATTCAATACGATCTGCAAATTGTTGCTCATATAGGATTGGTAGGTGCCTATGCAGTGCCTTTTTTAATCGGAGATAAATCTGGGAATCCATTTATTCTTTTTGGTTATATCGCCATCATCAATTGTGGCATCCTTGTGATTGCGTTTAAAAAATATTGGAAGCATCTAAATTATGCTTCCTTTATAGTCACTTGGTTTATCTATGCAAGCTGGCAATTAGATTCTTATAGTGATCAATCTAATTTCCTAGCAACTTTTGGTTTTCTAACGCTCTTTTTCTTGCTTTTTTATGCAATGTTGATCAGCTATAAACTATTTAAGTTTGAAAAATTCACAAGAGCTGATATCATCATTTTGTTAGCCAATACATTTGTCTATTATTATTTAGCATATAGTATCATTGATCGAAATGTTGAGGCTAATAAATTTTTAGGGTTATTTACCATATGTGTAGCCTTGATTCATTTCTTAGTGGCTAACATTGTTAAAAAGCAAAAAGAGGCTGATCAAAATTTATATTATTTACTGGTAGGACTTTTTCTAACATTCATCACAATTACGATCCCTGTTCAGTTTCATGCACATTGGGTAACCTTATTTTGGATTGGTGAATGTGCTATTTTATTTTGGATTGGAAGGACTCAGAAAATCAAATTTTATGAATCCATGAGCTATCCAGTTCTTGTAATTTCATTTTTAAGTCTTCTGCATGTGTGGAATACCGGTTACAGTTCTGTAAATAATTTTATCAATTCTGTGCAGATCAATCCAATTTTTAATATTTATTTTCTTACTACTATTATCTATATCGGGGCATTAGTATTTATGAATTATATTAAAGAAAGTTATAAAAGAGACTCGCCCTTATTTGAGCCAATATCTTTAAGCGAAATTTTCGATTATTTTCTTCCAGTTATCTTAATAATTACCACATTTTGTATTGGCATGTTAGAAATTTCAAGTTATTGGAATCAACTATCGGTACAGGTAAATCAGACATATAGCCTTTTGAATGTTGATCCAGATACAGAAAGGTCAATCAAAGTATTTGATGATTTCAAAAGCATTTGGTTATTCTTTTATAGCATGATCTATTTTGTTCTAATGGCTTTTTTGAACATGCGAAAAATGAAAAACTATCACCTAGGATGGCTGAATATAGCTTTTAGCATTGCCACCCTATTATTTTTCATCACATTTGGCTGTCTAACGCTAAACGAAATACAGGATAGTAATTTTCTTCCTACAAATGCCCTTTCATTATTTAATAGTGGATTTAGTTCCTATCTCAGATATCTCAATTTTGCTGCTGGGTTTTTATTGATCTTTTCCATTCATCAATATTTCAAACAAACATTTATTCAACCAACTATTTTAGATTTAAGATTGGCCTTTGATCTGGTATTGCATACTTATATTTTTGCTATTGCTAGTTTTCAACTCAAACATATTTATTTTGAAATGACCGGCAACCCATCTTCTGGTAACCTAAGCCTAAGTATTCTCTGGGGAATTTATTCGTTGGTTTTGATCATATTGGGAATATCAAAAAAGCAAAAACATTTACGTGTTATGGCAATTGTTTTATTTTCTATTACGCTTATAAAACTATTCTTGTATGATACGTCTCGATTAGAAACTATCCAAAAGACAATTGTATTTGTATCCCTTGGCATATTGCTTTTAATTATTTCATTTTTATATAATAAGTATAAATCTTTCTTATTAGAAGACACAGCCCCTAAATAGTTGCTGACTCGATGGTTAGTTAACGCTATTCTACAATTTTTTTGGGCTAACTTTGCACCCTTAAATCACAATTATGCGTGCTATTTTTTCTGGGTTGATTCTGCCTATACTGGTCGTTTTTTCTGCCTGCTCACCTAATAATGTAAAAATTGATAAAGACCTACAACATTTCTTTGATGAAAAGGCTGTGGTAGGAACTTTTGGATTGTATGAAAATGGAAGTGGTCAGTTCGTGATCCATAATATGGCTCGCTTCAGGGATTCTGCATACCTCCCAGCATCTACTTTTAAAATTGTTAACTCCTTGATAGGGATTGAAACTGGTAGGATCGTAAACGAGAAAATGATCATCAAGTGGGATGGCATTGTTCGTCCGTTTCCAATGGGTGATAGTACCAAGACCTGGAACAAAGACCTCACCATGGAGGAAGCCTTCAAAAGATCGGCCTTGCCATATTATCAGGAAGTAGCAAGAAGGATCGGTAAAGACACCATGCAGTTTTGGTTAGATAGTTTAAAATATGGAAGCAAAAAGATTGTTTCTCCCATCGATCGATTTTGGTTAGACAATACTTTAAAGATCACGGCTGATGAAGAAATGGGATTTGTAAAAAAGCTATACTTCAATCAACTGCCTTTCCAAAAACGTACCCAGGATATTGTTAAAAAAGTGATGGTACAAGAAGAGAATGCCAACTTTAAATTAGCCTATAAAACCGGTACTGGAACTTTAGAGAATGGTAAAACCCTATGTTGGATCGTAGGTTGGGTTGAAGAAAATCGCCACCCATATTTCTTTGTCATGAATATGGAAGGGAAACCTGAAGCGAATATCATGAGCTTCCGTTTAGACCTTTTGAAATCGATCTTAAAACAACAAGGGTTTTTAGAAGGGAAACGTTAGAACCTTTCCAGCAATTTACTGTTAGATTTGTAACACATATTTCTATTATGCAATTGTATTGTAATTCGCTTACGCAAATAGCCCGATTGGCAACGAGAGAAGTGAAAGTTGGTGACCTTTCATTAGGAAACTTTCACCCTATTCGAATTCAAACCATGACCACTACCGATACCATGAATACGATTGCTACTGTTGAGCAAACTATTCGATGTATTGAAGCAGGTGCAGAATTAGTGCGTATTACGGCACCTAGCAAATTCGAAGCCGAGAACTTATTGAACATCAAAAATGAATTAAGAAAAAGAGGCTATACAACACCACTCATTGCCGATATACATTTTACCCCGAACGCGGCAGAAATTGCAGCAAGAATTATCGAAAAAGTTCGAGTGAATCCAGGGAATTATGTAGATAAAAAAAAGTTTGAACAAATTGATTATACCGATCTAGAATATGCAGAAGAGATCGATCGGATTCAAGAAAGGTTTACACCACTAGTAAAAATTTGCAAAGAGTATGGTACGGCCATGCGTATTGGAACTAATCATGGTTCTTTGAGTGATCGTATCATGAGTAGGTATGGCGATACACCGATGGGTATGGTGGAAAGTGCGATGGAATTTTTGAGGATTGCAAGGGGAGAAAGCTACCACAATATTGTGTTGAGCATGAAATCATCCAATCCACAAGTGATGGTGCAAGCATACCGATTGCTGATACAGCAAATGGTAGCTGAATTTGGTGAATCCTATCCCCTACACTTGGGTGTAACAGAAGCTGGTGATGGCGAAGATGGTCGCGTTAAAAGTGCCGCAGGGATTGGTACTTTATTAGAAGATGGAATAGGAGATACCGTACGAGTTAGTTTAACAGAAGACCCCGAATTTGAAATTCCTGTTTGTAGAGACATTGTAAAAAGGTATGTAGGAATTGACAAAGCGCCAGCTAATAATGCCATTCCTCCCATTGAGAAAGTTAATTATGATCCATTCCAATATTCAAGAAGGGAAAGTTTTGCTGTGAATAATATTGGTGGCAAACAAGTACCCGTGGTAGTGGCTGATCTTAGTAAAATAACTGCTATCAAAGCAGACGACCTTAACGCTGTTGGATACCAATATAATTCTAATACAGATAAATGGAATATCGCGGATACAGCAGCTGATTATATTTTTATTGGGAACCAAGTACTCGATTTTGAACTGCCAGGAACCTTGAAGGTGATTGCCTATCCAGTGTCAGCTGCTGAAGCAAAGAAACCAGAAAAGTATTTTCCCATTTTTGATGCTGCAGGTTTTTTAGAATCGGAGGATCAACATCCAGAAATGAATTTTGTGATGGTTGATTGTTTTTCTGACATTACACAGATCAATGATTATACTTATCTCGACGAAATAGCGAATCTAAAAAATGTGGTGATCTGTTTAAGCAGTACCAATCAACAAGCCATGCCTGCAGTACGCAGAATGTTCTTGGAACTGTTGAACAGAAATATTAAAAACCCAGTGGTACTCATCACAGAAAGTAATTGGAACACAGCTGATGAACACTTGATCCATTTCTCAACTGAAACAGGCGCTTTGTTCTTGGATGGGTTTGGGGACGGTATTTGTATTGGATTGTCTTCAGCTAAATACGAAACTGCATCAATCAACAATGCATCTGGTAGAAACTATTTGAATAACGGAAGTGTAGAACAATTTTGTAATAGTACGGCTTTCAGCATTTTGCAAGCTACTCGTACAAGGATCTCTAAAACAGAATATATTTCCTGTCCTAGTTGTGGCAGAACACTTTTTGATCTACAAGAAACTACTGCTCGTATTAGAAAAGTTACGCATCATTTAAAAGGTGTGAAGATTGCGATCATGGGTTGTATTGTAAACGGACCAGGAGAAATGGCAGACGCTGATTTTGGTTATGTTGGAAGTGGTGCAGGAAAAATTACGCTGTATAAAAGCAAGGAGATCATGAAGAAAAATATTGATAGCGCCATTGCTGTTGATGAATTGATTCAATTGTTGAAGGATCATGGTGCATGGGTAGATCCAGCATAAACATTTATATTTAATTAAGAAATTGTAAGAATGGAAACAGACTTCCTAGTAATAGGGTCGGGAATAGCAGGATTAACCTATGCATTAAAAATGGCAGAGCTACATCCCGATAAGAAAATCACCATCATCACTAAAACTGATGCTGATGAAACCAATACCAAATATGCACAAGGTGGTATTGCGGGAGTATGGGATGAGGAGAAAGATAGTTACGAAAAACATATTGATGATACTTTGATTGCTGGTGATGGTTTGTGTAATGAAGCAATCGTTGAAATAGTTGTGAAAGAAGGTCCAGAGCGGATCCGCGAAATCATTCAACTAGGAGCTGATTTTGATAAAGATGAAAAGGGTGAATATAGTTTGGGTAAAGAAGGCGGACATAGTGAAAATCGAATCCTACATCATAAAGATGTTACAGGCAAGGAAATGGAAAGAGTATTGCTCGTTCGATTAAATGCGTTGGCGAATATCGAATTGATCAACCATTGTTTTGTTGTTGATATTATTACGCAGCACCATCTAGGATTTCTTGTTACTAAATCTACTTTAGATATTACTTGCTATGGAGTGTATGTTTTAAATAAACAAACCAATCAAATCGGTAAAATATTATCAAAGATCACAGTACTAGCTTCGGGCGGATGTGGTCAGGCGTATCGCACCACTACCAATCCGAAAATCGCAACAGGTGATGGAATTGCAATGGTATATCGCGCAAAGGGTAAGATCGAGAATATGGAATTTATTCAGTTTCATCCAACTGCTTTATACGAGCCAGGTGTTTCTCCTTCATTTTTAATTACCGAAGCTGTGCGGGGCGATGGAGGGATCTTAAGAAATAAATCGGGTGAGGCTTTCATGGAAAGATACGATGAGCGCAAAGACCTTGCTCCTCGTGATATTGTGGCCAGGGCCATCGATAATGAAATGAAACGCACTGGTACCGAACACGTGTATTTGGATTGTAAGCACATGAATAAAGAAAAATTTATTCATCACTTTCCAAATATTTATGAAAAGTGTTTGAGTATTGGCATTGATGCGATGCAACATTTAATCCCTGTTGCTCCAGCAGCACACTATAGTTGTGGCGGAGTTAAAACAGATGAATGGGGCAGAACTTCGATCAAGAATTTATATGCTTGTGGTGAATGTGCTAGTACAGGGTTACATGGTGCGAATCGTTTAGCTAGTAATAGTTTATTAGAAGCAATGGTATTTGCACACAGAAGCTTTTTAGATAGTAGTAGTAAGGTCAACGAGATCCAAATAGAATACCGGATCCCAGACTGGAAGGCAACTGGTACGAGCGATCCAAGAGAGATGATCTTGATCACTCAAAGTCAGAAGGAGTTAACCCAAGTGATGAGTGATTATGTAGGTATTGTACGCACAGATGTACGTTTAGAAAGAGCCATGAAAAGATTGGATCTATTATTTACTGAAACAGAAGAGCTATATCGTTCTACAAAAGTATCTCCTCAGTTATCTGAATTAAGAAACCTGATCACGGTGGGTTATTTGATCGTGAAAGGTGCACAGTTTAGAAAAGAAAGCAGGGGTTTACACTACAATACCGATCATCAACAGAAAAGTGATTTGTTACAGAATATCATTTTATAAGTCATAATTAGCTGCCATGTATTATATCACTTATGGTTTCTTCTATCTTCTATCACTGATACCATGGCGTGTAATGTATTTTATTGCTGATGTGTTCTATACCCTGGTCTATTACGGATTTGGATATAGGAGGGAGGTGGTTATGAAAAATCTTGGAATTGCATTCCCAGAAAAAACAGAAGCTGAACGTATCCGAATTGCGAAAGATTTTTACCACAACTTTATTGATATGATTTTCGAAACGATAAAAATGTTTTCGATCAGCAATAAAGAGTTACAAAAAAGATTTTCTGCTGAGCCTGAAGTGTTGAACAATTTATATGACAGCGGACAAAACATTCAATTAGAGTGCGGACATTTTTTTAATTGGGAAATTGTTAATCTGAATATCGGCTTGGTGAGTCGATACCCATTTATTGGCGTATATCAACCATTGAGTAATAAAGTGATGGATCGCATCATGTTGAAAATGCGTCAAAAAAATGGAACAATTTTAATTCCCGCTTCGGATTTTAAAAATCATTTTGATGATTATGTGGAGGATCGATATGCGATGGGTTTGGCAGCAGACCAAAATCCGCCCAGCGAATTCAAAGCACATTGGGTAAAGTTTTTTGGAAGGTTAACACCATTTGTAGTGGGGCCAGAAAAAGGGGCCAAAGAAAAAAATACTGCGATAGTTTTTGGACATTTTTATAAAGTGAAGCGGGGGTATTACCGCGTTGATTTAGATGTGATCACAACTACACCAAATGATTATGAGCCAGGGGTGCTAACACAAGTTTTTGCAGAATATGTGGAGCGTGCTGTTAGAAAAAAACCAGCCAATTATTTATGGAGTCACCGACGTTGGAAATGGGAATTTGATCCAGAAAAGCACGGACACTTATTAGTAAAATAAAAAAGCCCATCTCATTTTGTTGAGATGGGCTTTTTCTTAATGACCATTTATTTAACTACTTCAGGTGTTTTTGCGAACTCAATTTTGTCTTCCAACAATTTGATCTGCCCAAAACCTCCAATAACATTTCTTAGATTATGGAAACCCTGACGTTTTAAAAGTGAAAGAGCAACTACACTTCTGTATCCGCCAGCGCAGTGTACATAAATATTGTGATTGTCTTCTAGGTTTGTCATGCTTGCAGGATCAGTAAGATCGGCCAGAGGAATATTTAAAGCGATGGCAACATGTTTTTCTGCATATTCAGATTCTTTTCTAACATCCACAACAACAATATTGGGGTCGAAAGGAATGTCCATCGCCAATTCATCCGCTTCTACGTCAATGATCATGTCATGTCTTTCATCAGCTGCGATCCATGCCGCATAACCACCTTCTAGATAGCCTACAAACTTTTCGAAGCCCACACGTGCTAAACGAATAATGGATTCTTTTTCCTTCCCAGGTTCTGTAACTAATAAAATAGATTGATCGAATGGTAGAATGATCCCTGCCCATTCTGCGAATCTTCCTTCTAGTCCAATGCTAATCGAACTAGGAATAAATCCTTCAGTAAAAACTGTTGCGATCCTTGTATCTAAAATGAAAGTATTGTCTTCTTTCATTTTCTTTTTGAATGCTTCAACAGATAATGCTTTCATTCCTTTTTCAATAACAGCATTGATATTTTCGTAACCTTCCTTATTGATCTTTGCATTGATAGGAAAATAAACGGGCGGCGCTTGTAAACCTTCTACCACAGCTTTGATAAATGAAGTTTTATCAGGTTGTTGTAGAGCGTAATTGTGCAACTTTTGTTCTCCAATAGTGCTAAATGTTTCTGGTCCCAAGCTCTTGCCACAGCTACTTCCTGCACCATGTCCGGGATAAAGTGTAACGTCATCAGCCAATGGCATGATCTTAGATTGAAGGCTTTCATAAAGCATTCCTGCAAGATCGCCCATGCTAATTTCATTCGCTTTCTGTGCTAAGTCGGGCCTGCCAACATCACCAACAAAAAGCGTATCACCAGTAAATATGGCACTGTCTTTTCCTTGTTCGTCTTTCAATAAATAACAACTACTTTCTAAAGTATGCCCAGGAGTATGAAGCACTTCAAATTGCAATTTTCCTAATGCGAATTTTTCACCATCCTTCGCTATATGAACAGGTAGTTTGGTTACAGTGCCTGGACCGTAAATAATGGTTGCACCAGTTGCAGCAGCAAGGTCGAGGTGGCCGCTTACAAAGTCGGCATGAAAATGCGTTTCAAATATGTATTTGATTTTTGCATTTCTTTTATGAGCTAGCTGTAAATAATCTTCGATATCGCGAATTGGGTCTATGACCGCTACTTCGCCATCGCTTTCGATATAGTATGCGGCTTCGCTCAAACAGCCTGTATATAATTGCTCTACAAACATGTGATTTATTTTAAGCAAAGATAATAGCAAGCTTCAGGCCACAATAAGAAATGGCCAGAAAGTCAGCTTTTTAATAAAAAAGGGGGTTGGGGTAGAATATTATCCTACCAACGTTTCAACAAATGCTACTACTTCTGCCAAACGAGTATAGTTCACAGAGTAATAAATAAACTTACCATCTCTTGAAGTGGCAACAATACCAGCTCTTCTTAAAATTGCAAGGTGCTGAGACGCCACAGATTGCTCTAACCTTAATTTCACATAGATCTCGGTAACAGTCATTTTCTGCTGTTCGTCGAGAAGCTTAATGATTTGCTGTCTAAGTTTGTGGTTGATGGATCTTAGGATTAAAGCAGCCTTTTTGGTGTGAATAAAATCAACCTTCAAAGCTGTCTTATTTGCGTTTAAGATCACTGATTGCATCGTTTGACTCATGGGGGGGAGTTTTAAAGTTAAAAAAAAGGGATTATTCACCCTTTGTAAAGTTAAACAAAACTAAGACTTTTAGATTAAATAATTTGCCAATATATGTAAGGGTTAAGTCATTTTTTTGAGGGAGGGGAATAAAAAGATTTGAGATAAAAGGGTTCACAATATGCCAGGTCGGCGAACCGTTTTTCTTCTAAAGCTTTGAAAGCCAATGTACTCATGTCTGAAGCCTGGTGTTGGACCATCGGAAAATGGGCATTTGGATGCTGGCAAAGATCATTAAATTTTTTAGCCCCCGAACCGCAAAAAATTAACGATTTATATGATAACATCGATTGAAAAGATGTGTCATCTAGTATTTTGGCGGATGGTGCTTCCACTATATTAAGCAGGCCATCATAGATGGCAGTAAATACTTCCATTCTTCTTGCATCAATCATTGGTACAAACCAAGCTTCAACTGCATTGGCTCCCTGTTCATTGATGGCAGATAAGGCAATCAGCTGCAATGTATTGATCGTGATCAAAGGCTTCTCCAATGCGTAACATAGCCCCTTGGCAGACGCCAATCCAACCCTCAATCCAGTATATGATCCAGGGCCCTCAGTAACTGCAATGGCATCAATATTAGATAGCGACAAACCAGCAGTTTTCATGATTGATTGAATCGCTGGCTGAAGGAATGATCCATGATTTTTCTGATCCGCACTCGTCATTGAATGAATAGGAATGCCCTGATTACTTAGGCAAATGCTTGCGTGTTCTGTGGCGGTATCTATTTGTAAAATCAATGACATGTTTAGGATCTGTTAGATTTGTTTTGAAGATTTAATTCCAATTGGAGGGCTGGTGCCAATGCATATCGCACATCTTCAAGAAAACAAATATTCAACAAATTTGCAATTTTAGAAAGTCCGATCATCTTTGCCCATTCAAAAGGACCATAAGGATAATTCGTACCCAATTTCATAGCAATATCGATTTCGTTTTTGGTACTAATCTCATCGCCCAATGCAAAATAGGCTTCATTAATGATCATAGCTACTACTCTACCAGCTATTAATCCGGGTAGGTCTGGAACGAGTACTGTTTTTCTACCCATTTTTTCTAGGAGTTCAATAGCTGAGGCTTTGAATAATTCGTTAGCCACAGCAATTTCCCAGATCGGTCTGCTAAGAAAACTGTTCCATGCATTTATTCGGATGGCATTTACTGGTAATTGGCCCGACAAAGTATAAACTGCATTCACAAATACTGGGATATCCATTATTTCTTTAAAGAACCAACCATCTTCTTCATAGCATAAGTCTAGATAAAGATCAGCATCCTTAGGGTACAAAGTACTTTCGATCCAATGCCAATGCAGGTTTTCGGCCCATTGCATAGATACAAGGGTCGCTTTTTGTTCAGGTGATGCTTTTACAACAATCTGCATTTCTTTTGATTAGTCTGCAAATTTAGGTTGGTAGCTTGAAGGAAATGCAGCAATTTGCCAACCAAATTAAATATTATGCCAAAACAAGTCATCAACACAGATAAAGCACCTTCTCCAATCGGACCATATAGTCAGGCCGTTCGTGCGAATGGAATGGTTTTTTTAAGTGGCCAAGTTGCTTTTATACCAGAGACAGGCGAACTCGAGTTAAGTAGTTTAGAAGCTGAAACACACCAGGTAATGAAAAATATTCAAGCAGTATTGAATGAAGCTAAGTTAAGCTTTGATCATATTGTGAAGACAACCATTTTCTTAAGCGACATGTCTTTATTTGCGCAAGTGAATGCAGTGTATGGCACTTATTTCCAAGGCGATTTTCCTGCACGAGAAACTGTAGCAGTGAAAGGTTTGCCAAGGGGTGTGAATGTTGAGATTAGTATGATCGCTGTTGAAAAGTTATAAACTTATTTAAATAGCAGTATAGCTTGTACAGAAATTAATTGTTTCCTGGGGTTCCAAAATATGGAGCCCCATTTTATTATTAAATGCATCTGGTGCAGAGCTCAAATTTTCTATAGCAATTTTTTTCCTGTCATCAGGAGTATAAAATTGCATGTATGGGTAATTAATTGATGGCTCAATGAGCAATTGTAAATCTTGATTGCTCAGAATACATTTTGGATGATGGGTCGAAGCGTCTAATAAAAAGCAATTGTCGAGAAAAACTCCTTTTAATGAGCCCCCATTTGTAAATCGATCATCATTGATCAATTCACCAGTTGGTAGGAGTTCTGTATCAAATGCTACTTGTTGATGACTATCAAATTGTAAGGTATAATCATCTACAGAATCGCCAAGTGTAAAGTAGGGGTGCCAACCGTCTGAAATAGGTATTGCAGAAGGGTTTGCATTTGTAATGGTTGTTGTTATGGTTAGCTTATTTCCCTGTTCTAATTTCCATAATAATTGAATCAAGTAAGGGAACGGATAGCCCTTTTCATAACCTGGATATGCATAAAACAATTCAACAGATGCGCTATTCCCATCGGCTCTGGTTGATTGAATTTGATAAACTGCATCATACACGATTCCATGAATGGCATGTTTTTCTAGAAAGAATTTTTCTATCTGAAATGTATCTTCATTCCATTGATATTTACCAGCAGCCATCCTACAAACAAATGGTGAAAGTTTGGCGCTCTTGAATCCATTGGTAAGATTCAATTTTGCATCATCTACTGAATCAAAGCCCGCAATTAAATTACTGGATTTACCACTTTTTGAAATGGTAAATGCATTTAATATTCCCCCCAAAGCGTAAATTTCAGCACTGGTTTGGTTTTGAAGATCTTTGAGAATTATAACAGGAGCGGATTGAGAATGGTCAATAAATACTTCGAATGACATAGTTACAAGTTATGCTTGAAGTTAAGAAAAATTCCAACCTGTGTAAGACTCATTTTGTTAAATGGAATCTTGTAGTTTAAATAGGAGCTAAAAAATATAGATGGTTCAAATTATTAAAACATCCCTTTTTATCATCATTCTTTCCTTGAGTACCGGTAAAACTACCATTCTGCAAGGGATACTTTGTTGATTATTTTTCTTGTTTATTTATTCATTATTATCTTTCCTTAATTATGACGAAACACAAATCATTGGCGCTTTTTACTTTGATGCTATTCATAGGCTTTTGTTCTTTTGCTCAAAAATCAACAGACGATTTTTCAGGAAAATGGAAAACAGAAGAAGGGAACATTATAGAGATCTCAAAAAATGGGACAGGGTTTATTGGAATGGGAACCATCCACAAACAAGTAATTGTGAAAGACCTTCAATTTAAAGATAACAAATGGGTTTCTGAAATCACTAATCCAATAAAAAATATTACTGCAAACGGGGAATTCCTTTTAGATGGAAACAAGATCAAAATTGTTGCTAGAAAGTCAATTTTTTCTAAGACAATTTATTGGACTAAGCAATAATTCTTAAATAAAACTAACACCCGTTAACTATTGCTGCCAAAACAGTATTTTTACAGCCTAAGAATTAGTAGATGGCCTATACCGCAAAGCATAAGATTAGAATAGTAACCGCTGCAAGTTTATTTGACGGACATGATGCAGCAATTAATGTCATGCGCAGAATCCTTCAATCGAAGGGTGCAGAGATCATTCACCTCGGTCATAATCGGAGTGTGCTTGAAATTGTTGAATGTGCCATTGAAGAAGATGTTCAAGGAATTGCAATTACCTCTTATCAAGGAGGGCACCTCGAGTTTTTCAAATACATGAAAGACCTCCTAGATCAAAATGGGTGTAGCCATATTAAAATTTTCGGTGGTGGGGGTGGTACCATTTTACCAGAAGAAGCCCGTCAACTTCATCAATATGGAATCAGCAGAATTTATAGTCCGGATGATGGCCGTCATATGGGATTAGAGGGTATGATCGAAGACGTCATTCGTCAATGTGATTTTGAGTTACCAGTAAAGTCAGACTATCCCAAAGCCATGCAATTGGATGAGCAAAAAGATATTCGAAAAGTTGCTAGGCAAATAACTAATGCTGAAAATGCGAAAGACTCAACGAAAATTATACTAACTGAAGCACAGAAAAAAATACCGGTGCTTGGAATTACTGGTACTGGCGGTGCCGGAAAAAGTTCTGTTACAGATGAGTTGGTCAGAAGATTTTTGCAGCACTTTGCAGATAAAACAATCGCTGTCATTTCAGTTGATCCCTCTAAAAAGAAAACTGGTGGAGCATTATTGGGCGATCGGATTCGCATGAATTCAATTTCGAATGCAAGGGTTTATATGCGCAGTATGGCAACGCGCGATGATAATACCGCTTTGAGCGCTTATATGCAAGACGCAATAGATATCTGCAAAAGCACAGAATTTGATTTTATCATTTTAGAAAGTGCTGGTGTTGGACAAAGTGATGCAAGCATTTTGGATTTCTGTGATCTGAGTCTATATATCATGACTCCAGAATATGGAGCCGCATCGCAGTTAGAGAAAATAAATATGTTGGACTATGCAGACATTGTTTGCATTAATAAATTTGATAAGGCTGGCGCATTAGATGCGTTGCATGATGTTAGAAAACAATACAAGCGTAACCATAATTTGTGGGATGCAAAAGATGAAAGCTTACCAATTGTTGGAACGATTGCAGCACAGTTTAACGATTTAGGAATTAATGAATTGTTTATCAGACTCATCAACACTATTGCTACAAAAACATCAGTTCATTTTGGATCTGATCCTGCATCCTGGTTAAAAGGAGAGACTGCAACACAATCACAAATCATACCTCCCAAAAGGGTTCGTTATTTATCAGAAATTGCTGAGCAAAATAGAACCTATGATGCCTGGGCGATTGATCAAACGATGCTGGCCAGTAAGCTCTATCAGATCAATGGAACCATTGAAATTGTGCAGAAAGATCCTGCATTTAAAAACCCTGCTCAGCTTGAAATGCTGTTGCAAATGAAAAAACATTTCGATGAAAAGTTATCCATCGATTCTAAAAAACTGATCGAGCAGTGGCCTTCATTAGTGAAAAAATACGGTTCCGATTTTTTTGAATATCAAGTCAGAGATAAAACAATCAAACAAGCGTTGGTGACTATCTCTTTATGTGGAACAAAAATTCCTAAAATTGCTTTGCCTAAGTATAAAGACTGGGGCGATATTTTGAAATGGCAATTACAAGAAAATGTACCCGGAGAGTTTCCGTATACTGCTGGTGTTTTTGAACTTAAAAGACAGGGCGAAGATCCTACCAGAATGTTTGCCGGTGAAGGTGGCCCAGAGCGAACTAATAAACGATTTCACTATGTTTCATTAGGTCAGCCAGCGATTCGTTTATCAACTGCATTTGATAGTGTTACATTATATGGAGAAGACCCTGCACCTAGGCCAGATATTTATGGAAAAGTTGGCAATAGTGGTGTGAGTATTGCCACTTTGGATGATGCAAAAAAATTGTACAGTGGGTTTGATTTATGCGATCCAAAAACATCAGTGAGTATGACCATCAATGGTCCTGCAACTATCATCCTTGCATTTTTCATGAATGCTGCGATCGATCAGCTGAGTGAAAAATATATTACTCAAAATAATCTTTGGTCTGATGTTGAGGCATATACCAACAAAAAATTCAAAAATTCTGTAAGGCCAATTTATTATAATCCCTCTTCTCCTGAGCGTTTGCCAGAAGGAAATAATGGATTGGGATTAAAATTATTAGGGCTTACGGCCGATGAGGTATTGCCAACAGCTGTATACCAAAAAATTAAGGAAGAGGCACTTACGCAAGTGAGAGGAACAGTGCAAGCAGATATTCTAAAAGAAGATCAGGCACAGAATACTTGCATTTTTTCAACTGAGTTCGCATTGAAATTAATGGGCGACGTACAGCGCTATTTTATCGACGAGAAGATTCGTAATTTCTATAGTGTGAGTATCAGTGGATACCATATAGCTGAAGCAGGAGCCAATCCTATCACACAGCTTGCATTTACGCTTTCTAATGGATTCACTTATGTAGAATATTATTTAAGTAGGGGAATGCATATTGATGATTTTGCACCAAACCTTTCCTTCTTTTTTAGTAATGGGATGGATGCAGAATACAGTGTGATTGGTAGGGTAGCTAGAAGGATCTGGGCCAAAGCCATGAAGTATAAATATCATGGAAATGATCGTTCACAGAAATTGAAATATCATATTCAAACTAGTGGAAGAAGCTTGCATGCACAAGAAATTGATTTTAACGACATCCGTACTACTTTGCAAGCACTGTATGCGATCTATGATAATTGCAACAGTTTGCACACAAATGCATACGATGAAGCTATCACTACTCCAACTGAAGAAAGTGTTAGAAGGGCGATGGCTATTCAATTAATAATAAATCGTGAACTAGGTACTGCGAAAAATGAAAACCCAAATCAAGGAAGCTTCTTGATGGAAGAGTTAACAGATTTGGTTGAAGAAGCGGTGTTATTGGAGTTCGATCGATTAACTGAAAGAGGAGGTGTTTTAGGCGCCATGGAGCGTATGTATCAAAGAAATAAAATTCAGGAAGAAAGTCTACAATACGAAACACTAAAGCATACTGGCGAACTACCAATTGTTGGGGTGAATACATTTTTGAACAAAAAGGGAAGCCCTACGATTTTACCAGGTGAAGTGATCCGATCTACAACAGAAGAAAAGGAACAGCAGATCCAAAATCTCCTACACTTTCAAAAGCGAAATTCGGATAAATGTGCTGCAGCTTTACAAAGCTTAAAAAGGGCTGCCATAAATAATGATAATCTATTTGCCGAATTGATGGAAACGGTAAAATATTGTTCTCTTGGTCAGATCACCCATGCATTGTATGAAGTTGGAGGTCAGTATCGTAGAAATATGTAGTTCTCACCACCAATCATTTAAAAAAAAGCTATCTTGATACCCGCTTAAAATTCAGATATATGTTATTAAATAGATATTTATTGGTAATGATCGTAGGCCTTTTTACTATGACCGCTTTAAATGCACAATACAGAAGAATTGATACAACAATGCGTGTAGGAAAAGCAGGGTATCGTGTTTTTTGTACCAATAAAAATCCAGAAAAAAATAATCTAAGTATTACACCTGTAGGATTTGAATCTGGTTCTAGAGAAGTAACCTTAGAATTAAAGGGTCGGATTTTAGCAACTGAATCAGACGATCTAAACAATGATGGATTCCCTGATCTGGTTTTATATGTTTATAGTAGTGACGTAAATGGATACGGAAAAGTATTTGGAGTTTATTCAGATAAAAATCAAGGTATTCGTCCAATTATTTTCCCAGATATCATGGACGATGTAAAACTTTCTGCGGGGTATAAAGGGCATGATGAATATAGTTTGGTAGAGGGAAATTTGATGCGTCGTTTTCCAGTTTACCAAAAAGTGGATAGTGTTAACACTGCTCCAAATGGTATAATGCGGCAAATTCAATACCGTGTTGTACCGATGGAACCTGAAGGCTTTAAATTTAAAGTGCTAAGATCTTTTGAGTTTAAAAAACCACAATCATAATTTGTTGCGCTTAATAATTTTAGGCGAATTACAGGTAACCCAAATCAATAAAAGACACATGAAAAAGCTTCTATTAGTTGTAACGACTTTATTTGTAGTACAATGTATCAATGCACAAACCGCTGCACAATTAGAAGCATCAAGAACCACACTTCCAAATGGTTGGAGTTTGTCGCCTGTAGGTAGAAGCCTGGCATTGGGCGATTTGCCGCTGAATATCGCGGTTAGTAAATCAAAAAAATTAGTAGCAGTTACCAATAATGGCCAGAGTGTACAGAGTATACAATTGATCGACCCTCAATCAGAAAAATTGTTAGACTCTGTTGTGATTGGAAAGAGTTGGTATGGATTGGCATTTAGTGCAGATGAGAAATTTCTGTATGCTGCAGGTGGCCATGATAACTGGATCTTGAAATATGCCATCAAACAAAACAAACTTCAAATTGCTGATAGTATTATTCTTGGAAAAAAATGGCCCAATAAAATAGCACCAGCTGGTATTGCTTTGGATGATGAAAAAAACACGATGTATGTGGTTACAAGAGACAACCATTCTTTATATGTTGTAGACCTCAGTACAAAAATTGCGATCCCTTATAGTCTTGGTGCAGAAGCGTTTGCTTGTGTGCTTTCTCCTAATAAAAAAGAGCTTTACATTAGTTGTTGGGGATGCGACAAATTATTGGTTTACGATACTGAGAAGAAAAATATTGTTGATCAAATACCCGTTGGAGATAATCCAAATGAAATTGTACTGAATAAAAAAGGGAATTGGATCTATGTGGCCAATTCAAATGATAATTCTGTTTCAATTATTGATGCTAATAAACGAAAAGTTGTTGAAGTTTTAAATGCTGCATTATATCCTGATGCACCAAATGGATCTACCACAAATGGCTTGGCATTGAGTGCCGATGAGAAAACTCTATATATCGCCAATGCAGATAATAACTGTTTATCGGTTTTTGACGTTAGCAACCCTGGTTCAAGTAAAAGCAAAGGATTCATTCCTGTGGGTTGGTATCCAACCAATGTAAAGGTCATTGGGAAAAAAGTATTTGTAGCAAATGGCAAAGGATTTTCATCTATGGCAAACTTCTATGGCCCCAATCCTTTTGGCAGTAAACAAGAAGTGAATTACCAGCAGGGCGATATGGCAAAACCAAAAGAAGTACAATATATCGCTGGATTATTCAAAGGCACACTAAGTATTTTTGAAGAACCTTCTGAAGCGCAGCTTGCGGTTTTTTCAAAACAAGTTTATCGTAATACACCTTATAAAAAAGAACAAGAGACAATCGCAGTTGGTGAAGAGGGAAATCCAATCCCAAGGAAAGTGGGAGATAAAAGTCCAATCAAATATGTGTTTTATGTGATCAAAGAAAACAGAACCTATGATCAGGTGTTGGGTGATATTAAAAAGGGTAATGGCGATCCACGTTTAGTTTTATTTGGAGAAAAAATTACACCTAATCAACACGCTTTAGCAAATGAGTTTGTATTACTTGATAATTTTTATGTGGATGGTGAAGTGAGTGCTGATGGTCATAACTGGACCAACGGAGCCTATGCAACAGACTTTCTAGAGAAAAATTGGGTGAGTAGTTATGGTGGTAGAGGAGGTAGTTACGATGCAGAAGGAAATCGTGAAATAGCGAATAATAAAGGGGGATTTATTTGGGATCATTGTAAAAAAGCTGGTGTTAGTTATCGTACATATGGTGAATTTGCAGATAATTTCAAACCCAATATTCCAGTTTTGAAAGACCATCTCTGTCCTTATTTCACAGGATTCTCTGGAACCGTAAAGGATACTACAAGATTTGGTCAGTGGAAAAGAGAGTTCGATTCTTTATTAGCTGTGGGTGCTGTTCCTCAGTTTAACACCGTTCGTTTTGGAAACGATCATACAGAAGGATTACGTAAAGGAAGGCCAACGCCTTATGCGCATGTAGCTGATAACGATTTAGCCGTGGGTATGTTTGTTGAATATTTAAGTAAGAGTCCAATTTGGAAAGAAACAGCCATTTTTATTTTAGAAGATGATGCACAAAATGGAGCAGACCACGTGGATGCACATCGGAGCCCTGCATTTGTTGCCGGTGGTTTTGTGAAGAGAGGGATTGTAGATCATACTATGTATTCTACTTCATCCATGTTGCGAACAATAGAATTGATCCTAGGGATCGCGCCAATGAGTCAATACGATGCTGCAGCAACTCCTTTATGGCGGTCTTTTTCATCCACTGCTAATGCAACAGGATTTACTGCTCGTAATAGCTTAGTGAATTTGGATGAAAAAAATACAGCCATGAACGAATGGCAAAGACGTTCTGAAAAATTTGATTTTGCGAAAGAAGATGCAGTACCTGATTTGGAATTCAATGTTGTTTTATGGCATGGCTTAAAAGGAGATCAAGTACCATTCCCTGGTCCGAAAAGAGCTGCATTCTTTAAATCAACAAAAGTTGATAAGGATTAATTAGCGACCAGAGATCATAACAATTTTGGTGACCATTTTTTCTTGTCCGTTTTCATCGCGAACAAGAATCAAATAAACACCGCTAGCTACTTTTTGTCCTTTATAATTATTTCCATCCCAAATGGCCTGACCGCCTAATGCTCTAGTTTGATACACTAGTGTGCCGTTAAGCTCAGCTATTTTAACCAAAGCATTATTTGCCAATCCTCGGATGGCGATGCTTCCATGATATCCTGGTGGCACAGGATTGGGAAATACTAAAACAGATTGATTGGGTTCAGCTGCTTCAGTTGCCGTACTTCTAAAACTACAAATGCCATTAGCTGTAGCGATAAACACTTCACCCGTAATTGGCTGTATGGCAATTTTTTTGATATCGTTATTGAGTAGTGGACTATTTTCTGTATTGAATTGATAGATAATTTTATCTCCATCGGCAGAGATCAACCAAACACCATTTTTTGTGCCAACCCATTTTCTGTTGGCACCATCAACTGCAATACATTGAACACTTTCATCGTGAAATAATAGACCCGCGAAACGGTCTTGTTGAATGATCGGAAGAATAGCTTCACAGCCAGTTCCTTTAAAGATTTCAGTACTGCATTGAATAATTCCGATCCCCTTATCTGTGCCAACCCAAATGAAACCATTTTTATCTTTTGCAATACTAAGAACATTATTGCTGGGTAAATTTCCGAGACCAGCACCGGCGAGATAGTTCTTCCATTTATCATCGGTTAATGCATCAATATTGTTCCCAGGATTATAGCAGATTAGTCCATTCCCCTTCGGACTGATTATAAATATTTGATTGGCATCATCTGTCAGTAACTGACTCACTGCATTTTCTGTAAGTGCGAATGGAATTTGAAAAGCTTTCCAGTTCCCATCATTTTTTCTGACATGTAAGTTCTTTGATGCACCATAATTTGCAACCCAAAGATTTTTATTTTGATCAAATGCTAAGCCGCTCACACGATAACTTCCAGGGTCACCAATGGTTGGCTGTAGAGTAGAATTCTTTTGTTTATAAATGGTAATATTATTATCAGTAAAGTTTACCAAACCCCCACCAAAGCTTCCTGCCCATGTGCTAGCGTTATCAGGATCAGCAGCAATTGTAACGAAATCTAAGACTGAGTCAAGTTGTGGTCGATTATAATAACCCTGATAGTTCCATAGCTCATTGTTGTAATCAAAAATACCATCTCGATTATATTGGTAGTTCCATGCATCATTTACAGATCCTGCTGCAACAATTAAATGATCATTTTGAAAGACCATTTCCCCATTCGATTTTCCAAGCGGTCCGTTTGGTATGAATTGATCATAATTGTTATTGCATTGAATCAGTCCCCCAAAATAATCAGCCACCCAAATATCCGCACCAACTTTAATCGCATTCTTAGGAAAAGAAATTACACCCGCCTTTGCAAAGCTTTGTGTGATCGTTCCTTTATCATCCATAATAAGCACCCTCGAGCTTCCATCATTTTTTCTTTGCGTAACTGTTAGCTCACTGCCATTGCTATTTACACTGATGATCGGCCAGTTAGCATCGGTATACAAGAGCGACCAAGTAGAATTGGTTTGAATTAAAAGACTATCCTTTTTTTGAACAACGATTTTATCTTTGATGGTTAATACATTCAAACAAGCACCATTCGTTAATCCAGCTGTACCACTCAGGCTTTGCCAGGCATTTGGACTAGATAAGTTAGTTGCCTGTTGATTGGCTTTTTTTAAACCTTCTTCTGTTGCAGCATAAAAATTTTGTGCGTCTTTATTAAAGGCATTTACTTTAATCTGACTTCCATTTGACCCAAGGTACCAAGTGTCTTTTATTTCATATTTGTTTAGGTCGGCAACAATCACGCCAAGACCGGCACTCAAATAAGCGATGCCGTTACTACAAAAAATTTGATTGATGGTTTTGTTGTCGCTTATGTTTGATCTTTTGATATCGCCTAAATTTTTAACGATGCTGCCTTTTAGTATATCAACATTACTATTGGTATAGGCAATTACAAGTTGAGCTGAGGCACTATCCCATGCCATTGCAGCGATACCCATATCATTTAAACCTGTAATTTTTGTATAACGAGTTATTTCGTTGGATGAAACAGAAAAGATGGCGTCCTCGGAAGCTGCATAGATTTTGTTGGCACTCAGCACCTGAATACAATGCTGATAGGGCAAATGTTCTCGCCAATTACCGATCGGCGCTAAACTGTTTTGTGATTTTGCAGCATACCCTATAAGAATTAGGGATAATAGAAATAGCAATTGCCGCAAGCCTTTTTCAGGAATAAAAAAAGATTTTAGGAAATTAAGCTGTTTGGCATTGCATTGCATAACCTAAAGTTAAGAGAATGCCGCAATTGTGCTGGCATTTTGTAGCAATTGAACTACAAGATATTCAAGTCTATTGTTACATTCCGGACCTTGTATTTGCTCGACTTTTACAATGTAATTAAGAAGAAGCAACTTAATAAGAGCTTTGTAATTGCCATATTAAAACCCCTATATGAAGTACAATTACCAATTGGTCGCCCCATTTAAATCCTCGATTTCGATTAGTGGATTTTTTTCAGGCTTACATCTAGCCTATGCTTACACAAAAAATTATTTTCAACATTCGAATAAAGATTTTGCTGGATATAGGGCTTACTTAATGTATCGTTACTGGGAAGCTAACCAAATAACTGATCAAGTCTGACGCCAGTAAATTGATGGTGTAGCAATTAGGGGTGCTCCCCATCAAATTTATAATCCCTTCCTTTCTAGGAGGGGATTTCTTATAAATATGTTTGTAGAAATTGGATTAAGAGAGCAGAAATGCAAAAAATTATGAAAACAGCTTTTTTTTTATACGATTATAGTCCTTCAGAGAAAGAAAAATTCTTGGCAAGAATTGAAGACGGTCTGGAAGACCTAATTTTTGTTTTTGAGCAGAGCAATGGCAAAGTTGTTTTTCATAATAATTGCTTTTGTTTAGATTCTGAATGGGAAAGCATACTTTTTTCACCTATTCTTTTTGAAGCTGTTAGAAATAAGGTACATCCCAATGATTTTCCGTTTTTAATGCAATTATTACAAAGCCTAAAAAATATTGATGAACGTTGTCATGTTATAAGGGAATTGCATATACTTGGGAAGGATAATTTATATGCAAAATTTCAATTGGATATTTCTCTTTTTGAAAAGAGTGGTAGTATGTCACCACTATTAAAGTGTAAAGTGCATCTCATTCCTGAGCAAAAGAAACTAAAAGACTTTTTTGATGCTACTAAAGGTTTTACAAAAGTCATTCTGGTTGATGATGATGAGCTAACCAATATACTTAACAAGAAAATTATCAATTCAGTACTGCCTACTATGGCTACTGAAACCTTTTTGGATATAGATGATGCCCTTGAATGGTTAAAAGATAATGATAAGAATGGCGACTTTTTAATTTTCCTTGACCTTAATTTTCCACGGAGAAGTGGTTGGGATTTTTTAGAAGAATATAAAGTCTTTGATGTTTTGTCAAAGGTTGTGATGTTGTCTTCTTCAATAGTTCAGTCTGATAAGATTAAGGCCTTCTCATACAAATTTGTACTCCAATTTATGAGTAAGCCATTATCGTTCGATTTTCTTGAGACTAAACTAAAATAAGCGGAATTAAATATCGATGATGTTATTCTTGATGGCAAATATTGCCAAACCTGTTCGCGTTTTGATTTGTAATTTTTTGAAAAGGTTGTCTCTATAGGTATCAATTGTACGCGGACTCAAATTCATTTCATCTGCAATTTCTTTATAGGTTTTATCCGTACAAATCCATTTTAGGAAAGTGAGTTCATTTTCTGATAATGTTTGTACTGGCATTACCTGTGCTTCATGAGAATCTTCTTGATTAATATAGTGCATGAGTTTGTTACTCACCAACTCATTAATAAAATAACCAGAATCCCTTATGCTATTAAGCGCTTTACGGAAGATTTTAGGATTACTGTCTTTTAGAATATAACCTCTTGCCCCATTTTTTAGCATTCTAATGATGGCACCATCGTTTTCGAGCATACTTAGCACTAATACCTTTGTATCAGGAAGGTTTGCCTTAATCCAAGAGGCAGTTTCGTAACCGTCCATTACCGGCATAGTAATATCGAGTAGGATGATATCTGGAGCTGGTTTATTTTTCAAATTTTGAATCAAAACCTGGCCATTATCGGCTTCCAGAACAACACGATAACCCTCAAACGTATTTACAATGGCAGCTAGGCCAGAACGTAAAAGCTCATGATCGTCAACTAGTGCAATGGTGGTCATTTTGTAATCTGTTGATTTGTGATTTCAAAATTAATGGAAGTTCCCTTACCCTGAATACTATTAACTTTTACTTTAGCATGTATTAGTTTGGCACGAGCAAATATGTTCTGCAATCCTATTCCGGTGTTATTTTCTTCTAATGTTTTAGTGTCAAAACCTATCCCATTATCTGAAATGGTCACAGAATAGCTTTTACTACTTTGCGGCTTAATGTCTAAAACAATATGGGTTGCATTAGCATGCTTAATAATATTATGAAGAACCTCCTGGACCATCCGATAAAGAATCAGGCTATGATCGTTATTCATGAAAGATAGCGCATTCTCGGGAGAGTGGAATTCAGTCGTAAATTTTTCAGTCTTATCCAGTTGCTGAAGAAGCGATCGAAGGCCTTCTACAATACCGATTTCTTTTAAACGATTACTATTTAAATTATGGCTTAGGTTGCGTAAGTCGCGAATAACTTTTCCGAGTAAATCGTCGGTATTTGCGAAATGTATTTCTGGAGATTTTTCTGACAATACATTAAGGTTGATCCGAACCAGGCTAAGGATCTGACCAATATTGTCGTGAATTTCTTGACTGATATAATTAAAGGTATGTTCTTGAATCTCGAGTTGGGTATTCAACAGCGTTTGCTCAAAGCGATTACGCATGTCTTCCTTCTCCATTTTGTACTTCCGCTGACGGCGCAAAAAGAAGAAAACCACTATCATTAAAAAGATCCCGATCAGCACAAAGAAAACCGATGCAACTACGATGGTGATAAGGAACTCTTCTTGTTGTTTCGGCATAAAATAAATGAAATACTAAAAGAAGTGTATAATACTATATTAAGACTCTTATTTATTAATGTATATATTTTTTTGCCTTCTTGTAACATATCGCTACTTCTAAGGTACTCAAAAAGGGCATTAATAATTACTGAGCCTAAATAAAACAGTAAAAGACCTACACAAATCCAAAAAAAGGATTGTTTAAGAAGATTTTGTGAAATCTGATCAGGTAATACCCATTCATAGAAATAGCAACAACAAAAAAAGACCATAAAAAACGAACCAAACAAAAGCGTATAGGTATGAAAATGATCAATACCTTGAAAAAAAAGATAATTAATTAAAGAAAATGCTATCAAGAGTGGGATAAATGCTATAGCTAGTTTCTTTAAGATTTGAATTTTAAAATTATTGTAAAACAAAAAGGCATAAAATATAAATTCTAGAAGATTGAATATATTGTAAATTCTATAGTTCTTATTTCCTAAATTATAATATACAGAAAGGTAACCAATGAACTCTACGGTTACTGTTAACAACAAAAATGGTATAAAATATACCATTTTTGTTGACTTAAGATCTTTATATAAGAATATTGAAATCAAGAGGCTTATGACCTCTAAATAAAAATCAATCGACATTCAATACGTTTATGGATAAATCTGTCCGTGGTTCATATAATCAGCATTGTCGTCAAATACGATCATTCCATGATCTATACGTCCGCCACTACCTCTAGTTCTAGATTTTGGTAAACCTGGACTAAAGAAAATAGTAGTTCTGCCATCTAATTCATCTTTTGGAGCTGTTTTTTTGTCATAAATAGCCAAATTTACATTCACTTCGTCTGTTTTGCCTTTAGCCTCAATTGCTGCTAAATAAGCTTTCAAATCCGAAATTTTGAATGTTACATATTCAGTGCCACCATTAGATGAACTTCCCTTATATGTTTTTGACATTTCTTCAGCGTCAGCGCCAGAAATTTTTCCAGAATAACCTGAACCTGAAATGGTTTTAATTACTGCGGCATCAGTTGGAGTGTCTGTTGTAACTGCATCTTGCTGCTTTTGACAAGAAACAACTAAAAGTGAAAAACCAAGTCCAACAGCCAAATTGCCCAAGAAGGATAATTTTTTCATAATCTTACGTTTGAATTGAGAGCTAAGATAATAGCTCAGAAACACTTTAAACGTAACAAAAATCAATCTTATTGTGCAGAAATTTATAATTAACTGAATAACAGCTAGTTATAATTTTACTGTTTGTATAAATTCGGTGTTTTCACGGTAGCAAATCGTTGTTTTACACGTCTAAAAACACGATTTTTAGCCTTTCTTTAAAATGGCAACTTTCTGTATACGTGTAAAACACGCGTTAAAATTGGGTGTTTTAACTGTGGTAACTATAATAACAAGACCTACTTTTGAGTTATATAAAATTAAGCGGAATAACCCCCCCCCCTAAACGTTGTATAATGAATTCTATTTTTTTTGGAGATCAATATAGTGTAGATGAAAAGGTAGACTTACTGGAAAAAGTATTTAAAAACCTTGCTGATTTGGTATTTGTATTTGATCTAAATCAACACAAAATTGTAATAAGAAACCCGGCATTAGATAAAATAATAGGCTTTAACCATCTTTCCATGGAACATATTGAAACGGAAGATTTTAAAGCAATCGTACATCCCGAAGATCAAAACTTACTATTTGATGCCTTTAATAAGGTTGGTCATCTTAAGTCAAAAGAAAAATTATTGATCGAGGCCCGCATTAAAAATCCACACGGCACTTACACATATTACCAAACATCAATTTCATTGTTCAAAAAAAACGGTGATGAGGTTGAACAGGTTTTGTGTATAGCACAGGATATGTCTGAAAAGATTAAGTATGAAATGCACAAACAACGTAGCATTAATACACTCAAGGAATTGTCTTTCATTACTTCTCATGAATTGCGTCATGAATACGCAAAAATTCAATCGATTATTCAATTGATCGACAATCAATTTATTGATGAAAAGGAAAGACAAATTTTGTTGTTAGAAGCAAAACAATCGATTCAAATCATTAACAGTACCATTTTCAAAATCAATCATAAACTTTCTTTCAATCAAAATGATTCCTTCTTTGAAAGCACTGGTGCCGTTGCTAAATACAAGAAAGTTTTATTAGTAGACGATGATGCATTAACAAATATGCTCAATAAAAAAATCATTCAAGTGGCAATTAAAGACATGCCAATTGAAATATTTACCAATGTAGAAGACCCTCTTAAATATTTACAATCTCACGATCCGAACGGAGAGTATTTGATATTTCTAGATATCAATTTTCCTGAAAAAAACGGATGGGATTTCTTAAACACTTATTCTGAGTACGAGAAAAAATCAAAAGTTATTATGCTTTCCTCTTCAATCGATAACGAAGATCGCGATCGAGCACGAAACTATGATTTTGTAATTGACTATATTACCAAACCACTATCTATCGATTTCGTTGAGGGAATTTTAAAAGCTTAATTATTTAGTGGCCTGCTGTAAGCGAATGTATTTTTGAATCGTGCTGTAATTCATCCAAGCAATTACAAGTAATAATAAAATAGCTGCTGCAAGAGTGTAGATTGAAATAAAAGGACTCAGCATCATTTGCTTGTCTATCAGCCAACTGTACAAGCTATATTGTGCAATTGAGATGAACACAATGCCCAACAATACGATCCAGATATTGGCAGTAAAAAAACGCTTCATTAAAAATTTTCCCAAACTCTTTGGAGCGTTGCCCAATAAAATTAATAAGGCAATTTCATCTTTGCAAGAAGCGATTGTGAGTTGAATAAATAATGAAAATATCAACAAAGCAAAGGATAACATAAGTAAACCAGTGATCCCCGAAATATTTACTACAAAATCTACAATTTGCCTGTATTTACTAAACCTGGTTTTATCAGCATCTGTGATAAGGCCCTCTTTTTTTAAATAATTACTTAGTGCTGGATTCCCAGGATCTTTTGTTCTTATGATTACCCTAGAAGGCTGCTGATTTGTAGAGGACGCTACAAATTTACCATTGGCCCAATTCATAAAACTTTGAGGTACTAGCATCGAAGAAATTCTATTGCTAAAACCAACCACTCTTCCATTCATACTGATACTTTGACCCGTACCTTGAATGGTAACTTTAAAAGAAACCATTTTCACTACCTGTGGTGTAAGCTGTGGTAAATTCTGTGAAAATGAATATTGAAAATTATAAAAATCTAAAAATTGATTTGGAACAATGATCGGTAAATAATTTGAGTGTTCATCCCAATACCATTCTTTAGTGTTCACATCAATAAATTCTTCAGGCACACTCTCAAATGCAATGTCTGTATAGAAAGGGAATAATTCACTATTACTTTGGATAGAAGCTTTATACCTTGATGCTGTTAGGGTTCCTATTGATTCAATAAAGGGTTGTTTTTTTAAATCAGCAAGTTGTAATTCACTCAAACTGCTAGCACCTACATTCTGATCGGTTAAGGCTTTATTTACAACTAGAAAATTTGCAATACTGTCTTGGTTGTTTTTGCTATTTAATAATTCATAATAATTCGATTGTAATTGAACTGCAGATAATATTAATACAACAGCAACTGACAAACCAATCAAGGCCATCACAAATTTTGTTTGGCCTGCTGAATTTTTGATCAATTTTTTTAGCAGTTGTTGCAGCATGCGTTTATCTGAATTTATAAAACCAATTCTTTTTGATACTGAAAATAATCATCTTTATTTAGCCCCATAATGATCATACCCGCATTTCTTTTTTTGCATGCGGCATCAATTAATTGTACACTGTGTTGAATATTTTTTTGATCCAAATGACTGAATGGCTCATCTAAAATAATCCAATCAAAAGGCTGCATTAATGCCCGAATGATGGCAATGCGTTGTTGTTCGCCATAACTGCAAAAGCGGATCTTCTGTTCAAGAATTGAAGACACGCCGATAGCTTCGGCCATTTCATCAATTTGATCTTGTGATGAAAAATTGGGCGTCAATAATCTTTTGACCTCTATATTTTCTCTTGCAGATAAATCGGGAAATAATCGGAGGTCTTGAAATACAATGCTTAGATGATTTTGTCTTAGACTAGCTAGCTCATTGTCGTTGCTTGATTTTAGGTCAAGCTGATCATACTTGATCGAACCTGTATAATCACTTCTAACCCGATACAATAAATGCGTCAAAGTGGTTTTCCCAGTTCCACTTGGAGCTTCCACTTTAACATATTTTGATTGCGAAAATGATATAGTCTGGTTCCAAATTGCTGAACCACTTCGCCCAATCTTATCTTTTAGGGAATAGGGAATTAGTTGATCCAGTACAAGTTTCATTACTCGTCAATAAAATGATTAATTGGTTCTAATGATCGCAGGAACACCTGTAGGGAACATTCTTTCTTCCAAAGCAGCTTCCTTTTTTGATGCCATGCGCATATCTACAGCGATATCTGTAAATAAACTGGTCAATGTTACTAAGCTATTTTGTTTTTCATTATTCAATCTGATCTCGAATTTGCCTTTCAAAGTGCTTCCGTCAAAATTATCAGAACTGATGATCATGTCTTTGAAAATTTCTTTAGCTGTTACTAATGAATTTTTATAATCTCCATTCTGATTGTTTAAGAATCCTTTGATAGTATTTGCAATGTCGAAATAGGCGATAGAAGATTTACCTCTAAACATATTCAATGCATCATTACTAAAAACAGCTTTTGTTTTATTGGAAACATATTGCGCATAAGTGATTGAATCACTCGCAATGATCAAATTCTTTTCATCTGCATGAACATACATTCCCATAAAGCTCATCAGTTTACCCGCATTATATACTGGTCCATTCTTGGTAAAATAACCCAACTCTACTGCTTTGTTCATGATTTTTGCAAATGCTACAGGATCACCAACAGGTGCATTGAAGATCATTTTACCCAATGGCTTCCTTTCAACAATCAAAGTAGAATCGTTCTTAACTTTAAAATCTTTTGTTGGCATACTTAGGTCGGATACTACTACTGCAATATCTCCCTTCAATGTTTTGTATAGATCCTGACTACTAAATCCTGTTTTTTCCATGAAGTTGTTCACTAAACCTTCTACTTCCAGTTGTTTTAAAATACCTCCAAAGATCTCTGGGTTAAATGATGCCATCATTACCATATTGATATTCTCTGAAGGATAGTTTTCTATTAATGAAAGATTTACAGTTGGACCAGCATACCTTTTCAAAATACTGCTTACAAATGGATTGGTATAGGTAGTGGCAGTTGCAACTATTTTACCATCTTCGAAACTTAGCGTAGAGGCTACATAGTTATCTTTTACCAATTCTTCTAATTTTGGAAGCTGCAATGGCATAGTTCCAAGAATACTTAAATAATGATTTGTACTACTAAAAGCATATCCATCAGATTTGGTTTTGAACATATTCCCAAATGCATCGATACTTGCCAAAGACTCAGATTCTTTCTGTGTAAAATACTTATCAACCTCCGCCTTCATTTCCTTTTCTGTATTACCTTTTTCAGGAACAACGAACTTCATGGCAACTGAATCGTAATAAGGTTTCACATTACTATGATAAGAGCTTCCAATCACATTGGTCTCATTCCAAGCAATCATAGATTCATTGCTGATGATGATATAAGAATAATTTTTTTCTTTCTTTAAGGCCTTACTTAATAGAAAAGGTTGTTTTTGAAGAAAGCTTTCAAATTTTTTGGCGTCTGAGAGGCCACCGATTAAATTTAAAACATTAGAAGCAGCTTGTTTTTCATCAGTTCCCTGAAGACTAAAAAAGAAGAGTTTTGCATTCCAATCAATGCCAGCGGAATCTCTTACATCATAAAATTTTGTTCTGTCAGTAGAATCAACACCCCCTCTCTTAAACAGACGGTTGATCAAAGTATCCATATTGATACCTGATTTCTCCATTTTGTCGTGCAGACTTTTAGGGTCGAGCACTAAAACGGCACTCGCATCTTTTGGAATATATTTTGCTTCTTTAGGCGCATGATTACCACAGGCAGTTAATAAACCTGCTATTAAGATCATACCTAGTAAAAGTCGAAAATTAGCTTGTATTGTTTTCATTTGAACTTGTTGTACTGCTAAGTTACAGTTTCAAGTTAAATGCATACTCGCAATGGTACTTACTTCATAATTGACTGATAAACGGCTTCCTGAATGGTTGGCCGTATATTCATTTGACCCAATTTGTTGTTATCTCTGGTTGGCGTAACTCGGTTTGATAAAAATATGTATACCAATTTTTGCTTGGGGTCTACCCAAACACAGGTACCAGTAAATCCGGTATGCCCAAATGTTTCTAATGATACACTGGCACTAGGATAAGGCACTTTTCTGGTAGCATTGTCTTTTTCAGGTTTGTCAAAACCTAGTCCACGGCGACTAACTTCACTATTATAAGCAGTAAATAAATCAACGGTTTCTTTTTTTAATAACCTGATCCCATTCAATTCGCCACCATTCAAAAGCATTTGGTACAATTTGGATAGATCGTAGGCATTACTAAATAAACCAGCATGACCTGCAACACCCCCAAACATAGCTGCTCCTTCATCGTGTACATCGCCACGAAGTAATTGCTGGCGAAAATGTTTTTCATCTTCTGTTGGTACAATATTTCCCAAAGGCAACCTTTCTCTTGGTTTGAAACCAGTAGTGGTCATATGCAATGGCTCATAGAAATTGATCCTTGCATATTCGTTCAAAGGCAAACCGCTAACAGCTTCTACTATTTTTCCAAGAAAAATAAAATCGTTATCACTATAAATATAATGTCCGGGAGCAGTTAATTTACTTGCTACAATTCGCTGATATAAACTGTCTTCATAATCATTGCGAACATATAGGTCCTCAGCAGCTCTGAACTGGTGGGTTTCATCCTTTGTTTTACTAAAATAAGCGGGGTTAGGAATTCCGGTTACAGTATCGATCACTGCTCTATAAAAAGGAATAAACTCTTTTAGTCCGGCCTGATGCAACAATACATTTTTCAAAGTAATAGATGCTTTATCACTTCCTTTTACCCATGTTAGATAGTCGCCTAGTGTTTTATTCAAATCAATTTTACCTTCCTCATACAATTTCATGATCGAAACGGTGGTGGCAGAAACTTTGGTAACAGAGGCAAGGTCATACACCATGTCTTTGTTGATTGGTTCTTTACGATCAAAATTGGTATATCCAAAAGCTTTGTTGTAGGCAATCTTGCCATCTTTTGCTACTAATACCACACAACCAGGCATTGCAGCTTTTGCTATTCCATTGGTTGCAATTGCATCGATTTTTTTCAGTGTTTCTTCACTTAATCCTACTGACTCCGGACTAGCTTCAGGAAGAAATTGATTATACACAATACCATCACCTACCTGCAATTCATCAGAAACAGTAACTGGTAATTTTCCTATGGCATCAAATTTTCCTTTTAATAGATCCGCTGCTGCGTTTTGTGTGATCACATCATCTTCATAGCAAGCCACTAAATTTTTGGCATTGCTGAGATATTTTATCGCATATGGATTGCCAAAAACAAAATTGATACAATTGAATTTCTGAATCTTCTTTAATAAATCAATCATGTTGTCAGACAAGCCATAATTATTAGCAGGTCGGCGGCTATAGTTGTGAAGTCCCACTACCACTGCATCATAGGTGGCTAGCACTTGCATGATGCTATCAACTTTTGTTGTTGCATCTTTATTGCTATATAGGAATACGTCTGCTTTAAAATCGAGAAGAACCCTAGTGGCAAATTCATTGCTCTTATCAATCCCAATCCCGAGAAAAGCAACTTTTTTTGCATTTAGTGGTAAAAGTGACGGGTTCGATTTTTTCAATAAAGTGATGGCATTCTTTGCAAGCAATTCTTTGATATGATTTGTTTTCTCATTTAAATCGTTTACCAAATTGGTCGTATCAATTTTTTGCAAATGGCTTAAACCCAAATTGTATTTTACAAGTAATACTTTTTTTACCCTTTCATCAATGTCTTTCCACGTTAATTTCCCATCAGCAATGGCTTGTTTTACAGCAGCAATACTTCCTGGGACATCTCCTGGTAAACACAATAAATCATTTCCTGCAATCAGTGATCTTGCGGATGCTTCGCCTTTAGGGAAATATTTTGCTACACCTTGCATCTCTAATGCATCAGTAAATGAAATTCCTTTATAGCCTAATTCTGTTCTCAATAATCCATTAATTGTTTTAGGCGATAAACTAGTAGGTAGGTTTGCAGTTGTGTCAATTGCAGGGATCGATAAATGTCCAACCATAACGCTACCAACTCCTGCTTTGATCATTTCTCTGAATGGATATAATTCTAAATCATCTAATTGTTGTCTGGTTTTATAAATGATCGGAAGGTCTTTATGAGAATCTACTGCAACATCACCATGACCCGGAAAATGTTTCGCAGAGGCAAGTACGCGAGAGGCTTCCATTCCTTTCATGTATTGAATACCGTATAATGCCACTTTGTATTTGTCTTCGCCAAAACTGCGATCGTTGATCACAGGGTTCTGTGGATTATTATTTACGTCAACATCAGGCGCGAAATTAACTTGTATACCTAAGCGCTTGCATTGTTCTCCAACCGCTTTACCAAATTCATAGATCAGGCTAGCATCTGGAACTGCGCCCATCATTAACTGCCTTGGATAATTGATTACACTATCTAATCGCATTCCCAAACCCCACTCTCCATCAATTGATACCATCAAAGGTGTTTTTGCAATCTTTTGATAGTAATTAGTTAGCACAGCTTCACGAACTGGTCCGCCCTGGAAAAAACATAGTCCACCTACATTATATTTCTTAATAAGTTCAACTACTGATGCAACATGGTCTGGTCCAAGATTACTATGTGCACGAATGATCATTAATTGGGCAATTTTTTGATCTTCCGACAATTTTCTAAACTTCTTTTTCACCCAACGTTTTGCTGCTGGTGTTTCGCTATAGAATGATTGGGCCTCTGTGTTTAATTGGATTAATACACAGAAAATGACTGAGCTGAGGAGGAATATTTTCTTCATGTTAAAAAATTCGACCAACAAGATACTTAAAATAAAAAAGCCGAAGCAAACTATGCTTCGGCTTTTATTGTAGTGTCTTGTATTAAGCTTCTGATTCTTCCTTTTCTTCTTCGGCTTCTGTTAATTTTAGATCAACATCATTTTCCTTTAGAATAGAGAACCATTTTACCATTTTCTTCATATCGCTTGCATATACTCTTTCGAAATCGATATCGGCATATACTTTTGAGAAATAAGCTTTCACTGCTGCAGCGTCTTTATCAGAAGGAAGGGCTTCAGAACTAGCGTTCATTGCCTGAAATACTTCTACTAAATTCACATTTTCACGAACGGTATACACTTCAATGCTTTCCAAGTGCGAAAAATTATGAACGCGACTGCTAACAAATTTGGTGGTTTTATCGTCGAGCGATTTAACAATGGCACCGTCGGTTTTACTTCCAACGAGTTCAAACAAACCGGGCATTCCGGTAACAGAAATCAATTTACTATACTCCATGAATTCAATATTTAAGAGCTGCAAAGTAAAGATAAAATGGTCTATCTACCATTTTACTATCTGCAGATCATCCGTTTTAACAATGTTATCGTTCAAAATCAGGCGTTTATCTCTTTTAAAACAGCTTCTAAACGCGTTGAAAGGTCTTCATAATTCGTATATCCCCTTGCTAATAGATGGAATTTGCTTTCTGAAATTTGAATCAACACGCATGGAAAGCTTGAAACCTGTAATTGTTTGCAAAGTTGAAACTCATAGTGAGCCTGTTCTTTGAACACATCGCTATTGAGCTTTTCATAAAAGGCTTCCTCATTAATGCTATATTTCTCTAATAAGTGACGATATGCCTCTTTATCTGCCAAATCCCTCCCTTCAAAATGTAATGCATATTGAAGATCTGCTGCAAACTCCACCTGTCTGTGCGGATATAATTCTTTAAAGATGCACATCGCAATCGCAGCCAATTCGGAATTTGGAAACCAATCGCTCAAATCAGGGTGCTTGATATGCCATAGATAATCCTGACCAAACTTGATACCAGTATATTCCTCCACAGTTGGATAAGCTTTGTCGATAAAATTAGCTGTAACACTAATAGGCACAGGCTGTTCTGGCACAATCATGCCTCCTGACAATACCTCAAAATCTAGCTGGTTGCTATAATTTTCAGCTAATTTTTTGATGACCGGACTAAACCCATAACACCATCCGCAATAAGCATCGTAACAATAAAAAATGGTTGGTTTCATGGAACAAAGTTAACAGAATGCAGTAATTATTTTTCTACCTTTGGCCCATTCGTAAAATTTCAAATATAACTTATGCCTGGTTTTGAATTATTTGGTGCTGAAGAACGCAAAGAAGTAAATGATGTAATGGAAACTGGGATCCTCATGCGCTACGGATTTGATGGACCGCGTAAGGGAATCTGGAAAGCTTTGGAATTGGAGAAAGCCATTACAGAAGTTTTCGGTTGCCAGCATGCACAACTAACTAGCAGTGGAACTTCTGCTTTAACAACAGCCATGTGTGCTTTAGGTATTGGCGCAGGAGATGAAATTATCATGCCTTGTTTCACATTTGTTGCTTCATTCGAAGCAGTGTTAAGTGTTGGAGCGATTCCTGTTTTGGTTGATATCGATGAAACACTCACCTTATCGCCAGCTGCAGTTAAAGCCGCTATCACCCCAAAAACAAAATGTATCATGCCGGTACATATGTGTGGTAGTATGGCTGATTTAGATGCATTAAAAGCCATTTGTGCCGAACACAAGTTGATCTTATTGGAAGATGCTTGTCAGGCAATTGGCGGCTCATATAAAGGAAAATCATTGGGAACCATTGGTGATGCAGGAACCTTTTCATTCGACTTTGTAAAAACTATTACTTGTGCAGAAGGTGGTGTGGTAATGACAAACAACAAAGATGTTTTTGTAAAAAGCGATGGTTATACAGACCATGGACACGACCATTTAGGTATTGACCGTGGTGCAGATCTGCATCCTTTTATCGGATATAATTTTAGAATTAGTGAGTTGCATGCTGCAGTTGGTTTAGCTCAGATCCGTAAGCTCGATACTTTTCTAGCACTTCAACGAAAAAACAATAAAGCATTAAGAACCTATTTAGAAGCAATCCCAGAAGTTAGTTTCCGCCAGATCCCAGACGAGTCTGGAGATAGTTGCTCTTTCTTGAGCTGGTTTTTGCCAACAGAAGCGCAAACTAAAGCTGTTGTTGCCGAATTAAAGGAACAAGGAATTCTTGCGGGCAATTTTTATTGGTTCATAAATAACTGGCACTATATTAGCAAGTGGGACCATTTGAAAAATGCAGTTACATTGAATCCTTTGTATGCAGCGCAGAAAGAAAGTTTATTGGCATTGCAGCAAACTCAATTTCCTGCTAGTGATGCAATCATGAGTCGTTGCATTTCAACGGCGATAAGTTTAGTGTGGACTGATGAACAAATCAAAGAAAAAGGCGAAAAATTAGCCGCAGTGATCAGAAAAGTTATTGGTAAGTCATAAGCGGTATGTCATTAAGTCAATCATTACAACAGAAATTATTACAAAAACTTTCTCCTCAGCAGATTCAGTTAATGAAGCTGTTGCAGGTTCCTACTGCCAATCTCGAAGAGCGCGTAAAAGAAGAGCTTGAAGAGAATCCGGCTTTGGAAATGGGAGAGGAAGAGGGTGATGATGAATTCAATGAAGACCTTCAAGAACCGATGGATGATTCTATGGATGAACCCATGGATGGAAGTGAGGAAGACTATGAGAATGCAGACATGACCGAGTATATTGTTGATGATGATGGGGAGATCGCAGATTATAAAACTAGGGATGACAACTATCCCGAAATGGACGATCAGAAAGTAATGCCGATTCGCGTTGAAACCACATTTCATGATCTCGTGATCGATCAATTGGGAATGTTGGAATTAGATGAAAGAAGATTCAAAATTGCAGAGCAAATTGTAGGAAGTTTAGATGACGATGGATATTTGAGAAGAGAGCTCTCTTCTATTGCAGATGATTTGGCTTTCCGTCAAAGTATGGTGGTAGAAGAAAAAGAAATCGAAGAATTATTAGGCCAAATTCAACAATTCGATCCTCCAGGAATTTGTGCTAGAAATTTGCAGGAATGTTTGTTGTTACAATTAAAGAGAAAATCAGGAGAGGGTAAGAGTGTTGCATTGGCGATTCAAATATTAAGTAAATATTTTGAGGAGTTCACCAAAAAACACTACGAGAAAATTCAGCACAATTTGAATTTGACGGATGAACAAATCAAAGATGTAATAAATCAGATCATTAAGCTGAACCCTAAGCCTGGAGGCAATATTGGGGAAATCAATAAGGCAGAGAGTTATATTATTCCAGACTTTTTTATCATTAATAATAATGGACGTTTAGAGCTTAGCTTAAACGCCCGCAATGCTCCCGACCTTCGTATCAGTGAAGGTTATCGCGATATGTTGAAGGATTATGAAAAGGGGAGTAAGAAAGATAAGCGACAAAAAGAAGCAGTGCTTTTTATTAAACAAAAAATAGATTCGGCAAAGTGGTTTATTGATATGATCAAACAAAGACAAGAGACATTGATCAATACCATGAGTGCCATTATTAGTCACCAACAAGAATTCTTTTTAACTGGTGATGAAACTACGATGCGTCCTATGATCCTTAAGGATATTGCCGAATTAACAGGATTAGATATTTCAACAGTGAGTAGGGTGGCAAATAGCAAATTTGTTCAAACTGAGTTTGGAACATATCGTTTGAAATTTTTCTTCAGTGAGTCATTAAGTACCGACAGTGGAGAAGAAGTAAGCACTAGAGAAGTAAAGAAAATCTTGGGCGACATTATCGAGGCTGAAGATAAACGTAAGCCATTAAGTGATGAGATCTTAACAGATATGTTGCAAGAAAAAGGGTATAATATTGCGAGAAGAACAGTGGCCAAATACAGGGAACAATTAAATGTGCCTGTTGCTAGGTTACGTAAAGAATTATAATGCTGCAAGAAAACACGATACAACAATCAGGGGTAAAAGAAAATCTCGAAAAACCCAGCAATCCGATCGTTCGATGGTTGGCTTCTACGTTATCATATATCTTTCATCCTCTATTTATTCCTACCTATGTATTCCTGTTTTTGATGAAGGCCTTTCCGTATGAATTTGCTGACATTACAGATTGGCAATTGAAAATGCGTTTGTTTGGAGTATTCTGGTTAACCGCTTTTTTTCCTGCATTTGCAGTATTTCTTTTATGGCGTTTAAAGTTTAGTGATAGTATTTTTTTAAGGACTCAGAAAGAACGTATAGTACCCTATGTGATAACTATGTTCTTTTATTGGTGGATGTATTATTTAAGTCGCAATTTTAATGATCAGCCCATTGTTTTACGATTCTTTTTTATGGGCATTTTTATAGCTACTGTTTTTGGATTGATCATCAACAATTATTTCAAGATCAGTTTACATGGAATGGGAGTAGGCGGGGCATGTACGGCGATCATTTTATTCTCCATGTATTATCATTTGAATTTTGGAGGAACCATTAGTGCCAGTATAATAGTAAGCGGACTAGTCTGCAGCAGCCGTTTTGTTGTTAGTGATCATACTAATAAAGAAATTTATACAGGCCTAGCTGTTGGCATCGGTTGCCAGTTGCTCTCTTATTGGTTTATCATGTAATTATTGCGTCTTAGTATCGTTACTGAATTCGTTCAAATAAATACGAATCAATAAAATAAATAAGGCAATCAAAATTGGGCCAAAGATCAAGCCAATAAATCCAAAAAGTTTTAGTCCAACTATCACACCAAAAATGGTAACGAGTGGATGAATATCCCCTAACTTTTTCTGTAAGGCAAAGCGGAAAACATTATCAGACACTCCTACCACAATTAAACAGTAAAGCATTAATAAGATGGCAGCTGTAGTATGGCCAGAAGTATACAAGAGAATACAAATTGGAACGTAAGCTAGTCCTGAGCCAACTAAAGGAACCATCGAAGAGATACAGGTAAAAACAAACCAAAAGCCAATATCTGGAATCCCCGCAATCCAATATCCAAGTGAAGCAACTAAGCCCTGAACAATTGCAGTAAGCGGAATACCAACTGCGTTACTAATCACCAATTTCTTTAATTCGGTTCCCATCAAATCCACATTCTTGTTTTTCATGGGAATGTTTTCTTCCAGCCAGAATTCCATTTCTTTACTACCAATTAACATGAAATAAAGAATCAGGTACATCATAAGTACCGTTGAAATGGAACTCAAAGTAGCTCCTAAAATATCGGGAAGAATATTTGCTAATGAGGCACTAACCTTTTTAATATTCTCATCACTTAAAACCACAATTTTATAGTGTTCTTCTTGTGTGGTGATTGCACTGTGAATTTTTTCAATCACCTGCGTTGAATTATTAATTACATAATTCAGTTTAGAAGATAACATATTAATGAATAATCCAACAGGTAACAAAATAATGATGAAAGAAAGTAGTAAAATGATGCTAGCCGCAAGAGATTTTGACCATTTCTTTTGATATACTAATTTATGCATGGGCGAACGGAGCAAAATGTAAAAGGTAATTGCCCCTAACAGTGCCGGTAAAAAACTAGTGAATTGAAGGAATAAAAAAACACCTAGAAAAACCAATAAAATGTAAAAACTAACTTGTCTAATATGTTGGTTGTCTATTTTAGCCATAAGGCAAGATACTAAAACAAAGAAATATCCGTTTCTTTGCGTTCAATTATTTAGCGTATGTGGTATAGTTTGGGTAAATACATTTTAAAGAATCGGTTAGCAGCATTATTGTTTTTATTGGTTACAACTGCAGTAATGGGGTTTTATGCATCTAAAATCAAGCTTAGTTATGATTTTACGAAGGCGGTTCCAACTGACAACCCAAAGTTTATTCAATTTAGGGAGTTTACAAAAAGGTTTGGAGCTGATGGTAATACCATGGTGGTTGGGGTACAGGCTGACCAGTTTTTTAAGAAAGACTTTTTCAACGCATTCGCGGAACTACATCATAAATTAAAAGCCATTCCGGGTGTGATCGGTACTTTAAGTATCCCTGAAGTGGTTTCTTTGGGTAACGATTCAGTAACAGGTAAGTTTGGTCCGATTAAATTGTTTCACGCTCCTTATACTAATCAATCTGAGTTAGATAGTGCAAAAGCCAAGTTTGAAGAACTTCCTTTTTATAGGACCCTGTTGTATAATCCAAATACAAATTCCTATTTGATGGGAATCAGTATTAATAAAGACACTATTAATAGTAAGAGTCGTACTAGATTAATCAATGATATCGTAAAAGAAGTTACTGCTTTTGAAAATGCTGAACACATTGAAGTGTATAAAAGCGGAATGCCATTTATACGCACAGTCATGGCCAATAGAATCAAGGATGAGATGAATAAATTTTTATTGGCATCTTTCTTACTCTCTGCACTTACACTTTTCCTTTTCTTCCGATCAATCAGTTCAGTGATCATGAGTTTATTGGTAGTTGGGATGGGGGTGGTTTGGAGTTTGGGTACCATCGTTTTATGTGGTTACGAGATCACATTATTAACTGCTTTGATTCCTATCTTGGTGGTGGTGATCGGGATTCCGAATTGTATATACTTTCTAAATAAATACCATACTACCTATAAAGAAATTCCAGACAAAGACAAAGCCTTAGTTACCATGGTTGGTAGAATGGGTATTGTAACACTATTCTGTAATATAGCTGCTGCCATTGGATTTGCGGTGTTTGCGTTTACCAAAAGTGCGATCTTAAAAGAGTTTGGAGTAGTTGCAGGAATCAATATCATGGCCTTATTTTTGATCTCCTTATTATTTATTCCTGCCGTGCTTAGTTATTTGCCAGCACCTAAGCCTAAACATATAAAATATCTCGACAATAAATATTTGGAATACGTTTTAGTGAAAATTGAAAAGTGGACTTTTCATCATGCTAAATGGGTATATGCCATTACTGCTATTGTAACAATCGTTGCAATCATTGGCATTACAAAAATCAAAAGTGAAGGATTTGTTGTTGATGATCTTCCTAAAAAAGATAAATTATATACCGATCTAAAATGGTTTGAAGCACAATTCAATGGTTTAATGCCATTGGAAATTGTGGTAGATGCAAAAAAGCCAAGAGCAGCATTGAAGATGGAAACGATGCTCGATATTGAAGAATTTAGCAACTATGTAGTTACAAAATCGGAAGTGGCCCGCCCGTTAAGTATTGTGGAAGCCTTGAAATTTGCGAATCAAGGATTTTATGGTGGAGATAGTGCAAGCTATGTATTGCCATTAGAGATACCCGCTTCATTATCTTCTGCTATGCGCTCGAAGGAAAAGGGTAAATCTGATTTTATGAAACTCGTGAGTCAGTTTGTAGATTCCAATCAACAAGCAACAAGAATAAGCGTGAATATGAAAGATATTGGTAGTTTAAAATTGCCGATATTGATTGCTGATCTAGAGGAAAAATCGGCACAAATTTTCGATAGCACTAAATACAAAGTAATATTTACCGGAAGCAGCGTTACGTTTTTAGAAGGCACTTCATTTATCATCAAAGGGCTAAAGGAAAGTATTTTTTGGGCCTTCCTTTTAATCACCCTCTGTATGTTATACCTGTTTAAATCGTTCAGGATCTTGGTTTGTTCTTTAATTCCAAACCTTGTGCCTTTGATCATTACTGCAGGTGTGATGGGCTGGACGGGTATTTCGTTGAAACCCTCTACAGTATTGGTTTTTAGCGTAGCCCTTGGAATTGCGATCGATGTTACGATTCGATTCCTCATTAACTATAAACAGGAACTTCCTCATTTCAATAATCAAGTTGCAGCTACATTAGTGCAAACCATAAAACATACTGGAATTAGTATCATTTATACTTCTTTAGTTTTGATCGCCGGATTCATTATCTTTTGTTTCAGTGATTTTGGTGGAACAAATGCACTGGGTTGGTTAACATCATTGACATTGGTAGTGGGAACACTTACAAATTTGGTATTGCTGCCGGTGTTGATAATAAGTATGTCGAAGAAGAAGTGAGAAGTGAGGAGTGAGAAGTGAGGAGTGAGGAGTGAGAAGTGAGAAGTGAGGAAAAATGCATTATAAATAGGAAAGCCTCTGATCCTGAGTACTCGGGATCAGAGGCTTTCCTGTTGGTATAGATAAATTTTCTTATTTTTTGATTAAGAACTCTGTAAGTTTTTTATCTAGGTCAGAACCTCTTAGGCTGCTTCCTATAATTTTTCCTGTTGGATCAATTAATACATTGAAAGGGATACCATCAAATTGGTATTGGGGAACAATTTTACTTTCCCATTTTTTTAGATCACTGATTTGTGTCCAGGTTAATCCATCGTCTTTAATGGCTTGTAACCATTCTTCTTTTCCATCATCTAAAGAAACACCAAGAATAGTAAAGTTTTTATCCTTGAACTTTTCATAAGCAGCTATTATATTTGGATTTTCATTTCTACATGGTCCGCACCAACTTGCCCAGAAATCTACCAACACATATTTTCCTTTAAAACTGCTCAATGAAACCATTTTCCCGTTTACATCTGGCATACTAAATTCAGGTGCTTGCTGATTTAAGAGAGGGTATGCTGGTACTGCGGAATTTGCAGCTTGTACAGTTAACATTGCTTTTAACTTGCCAAGTCCCTCATGCTCTTTAAATGCGTCTGCAGATAATATAGCTAGTGCTTTCAGATCTTCCGTCTTCATGGTTCTAGATGCCAGTCCAATAGCATAGTAGCGTACAGCCGGACTAGGAGACTTTTTAATAAAATCACTGATAAAGTCGTTCACTGATTTTACTTGGTTATCCCTTTTTAATCTTAGAACAGTTAACACACTATCAGAAACCTTTTGTTTTTGTAAACTATCCAATTCGGTAAATACATTATAAAGCAATGAATCTTGCGCATGGTAGTTTTCCATCAACTCATGGAGCGCTTTAGTTGCTGGTGAACTTTCCACTTCGTATAAACGAAAATGGTTCATGTCAATCTTAAGACGGATGCCTTTACTATCGTTTACAACAAGAATAGCTGGGCCCTTTTCTAATTGCAAACGGTATAATCCTTCTTCTTTTGCGTGAGAACGAAGTTCGAAATTTCCGGATGATGGCTTAAGTGTTGCAGAATCAAGAACAACTGGCTGTTCACCTGCAAAAGGAATTTCTTGTAAGTAAATTTTTTGTTCAGGTGCGTTTAATATTTTGCCACTAACAACAAAGGGGCCATGTTTTTTTTCTGAACAAGAAAATAAAACTACAGCGGATAAACAAAGCCAAATGATTTTTTTCATGTGTCGATTTATTGATTTTAGTTACATGTAATTCGCCTATAATTATTTTGGGGTTTTATCAAAATTTGTTATGGCTCATTTCATAGTATCAAGATTTGCCCTAGCGGGTCTATTTTTTATTTTTGTAATGCTTGTTCTAGAAGGCTTGTAACAACTTTCGGATCGGCTTTCCCTTTACTTAATTTTTTAACCTCACCTACAAATAATCCAATCAATCCTTTTTTGCCTTTTTTATATTCAGCTACTTTATCGGGCATCTTGGCAATTACTTCTTCGATCCATTTTTCGAGCTCATTGCTATCGCTTACCTGAATCAAGTTCATAGATTCTGCAATTGATAAGGCGCTTTGATTGCCATCTTCAATTAATGCTGGTAAAATTTTAGAAGATGCGATCGAGAAATTTACTTTTCCTTCATCAACCAGATTCAGTAAATCAGCAAATTTTTCTGGAGTCAGTTTCAATTGATCAATGCTGCTATGGTGTTCGTGCAACCACTGTCTAATCGGTCCAAGGATCCAATTGGCAACGGCTTTATAATTTTTGGTATGCTGTATCACGGCTTCGAAATAATGAGCAGTTGCCAGTTCCTCTGATAATTGGTGTGCATCGTACAAACTCAAGCCCAATTCTTTTTCATACTTATGTTGCAAAACATTTGGCAGCACAGGAAGCTCTGCAGCAATGCCTTGAATAAATGAATCTGTTAAATGAAAAGGGGCTAGGTCTGGATCTGGGAAATAGCGATAATCATTTGCCTCTTCTTTATCGCGAATTGCAAATGTGGTATCGTTCGAAGCATCAAAGCTCCGAGTCTGTTGTTGTACTTTTTTTCCTTCATCTAATATGATAGCCAATCTTTCAACTTCAAACTCAATTGCTTTTTTTACATTTCTGATTGAGTTCAAATTTTTTACTTCCACACGTGTACCTAACACGGCACTGCCTTTTGGTTTCAATGAAACGTTTGCATCACAACGTAAACTGCCTTCTTCCATATTACCATCACAGATCCCTAACCATCTTACCAGCTTTCTAATTTCTGTGACATATTGATAGGCTTCTTCTGCAGAAAAAATATCTGGTTCTGTTACTATCTCAATCAGCGGGGTTCCAGCTCTGTTTAAATCAATACAAGTAAATTGATCATCTAGATCGTGTATACTTTTACCTGCGTCCTCTTCTAAATGAATGCGATTCAGTTGCACATTTCTATAGGAGCCTTCGTCTGTTTTAATTCGAACCAAACCACCCTTACAGATGGGAGTGGTATGTTGAGAGATCTGATAACCTTTTGGAAGATCAGGATAGAAATAGTTTTTTCGAGCAAAATAATTGTCTTTTTCGATTTCACAGGAACAGGCTAACCCCATTCTGATGGCATAATTCACCGCTTTCTTATTGGTTTTTGGAAGGGTGCCTGGGTGGCCCAAAGTAATCGGACTAATATGGGTATTTGGCTCCGCACCAAAAGCGGTACTATCTCCACAGAATAGTTTACTGTTAGTTGCCAGTTGTGCATGCACTTCTAACCCTATTACAACTTCATATTTTTCGCTCCATGACATAGGCTGCAAAAATAGCTTTCTCACACGAGAAGCTGTGTGACCAAAGTGGATTTATGGTTTATTTATAAAAAAACCACGCCAAGAATAGCGTGGTTTACAAAACATGAGAAAATTATTTAACTTGTTAGGGCTGTAAATTTGCTGTCTTTAATCTTTTAGGATACTTGATATCGATGGTCTGAGCCTTTCCGTTTCTTTTAACACCCATTTTGAAAGATTCACCTTCTTTTAGTTCTTTTAGTTTGGTTTTCAGGTCATCGACCGACTTCACCTCTTTCCCATTTATTTCGGTAATAATATCATCTTCTTTTAATCCAGATTTACCTGCTGCCATATCTTCATCAACATCGGTTACTTTAACACCATTTCCCTCTTCTAGATCTTGAATTTCAATCCCTAATTTAGGTTTGCCACCACTATTATTGTTACCATTATTATTATGATATTCAAAAGGAAAAGACTTTTCAAATTCACGCATGTTAGGCATATGAAAATTAAAATCACCACCGTTCATTTTGAAAGACTTTATATCTGTTTCTTTTCTTTTTCCTAAAACTGCAGATGCTGTTTTTTCTTTCCCATCGCGTAAATAAGTGATCGCAACTTTTGTGTCAGGCTTGAAGCTATGAATGGCATTCACCAGATCGGTGCTAGTTTCAATTTTAGTTTCATTTACCTTGGTAATGATATCATTGTTTTGCAGGCCTGCTTTAGCTGCGGCACTTTCTTTGGTAACTTCTGTAACTTTTGCACCCTTGTCAGCTTTTTCAGTCATAACGCCTAGAAAAGCGCCATTACCCATTTTCACTTCAGTCTCCACTTCAAAATCGGGCATGCTAAATTCCATTCCGTTTTTGCCATGAACCTGTACTTTAATTTTCTTGTGGTTCAATTTTTCTAAGTCATCATCCTTCCATTTGTCGGCAGGAATTCCGTTGATGGTAACCTTATCGCCGTCTACCTGTACATTCAGGGTTTCGGATTTTTTGCCATCATTAATGATGATCTTCTTCTCCTCTTTTTGGGCAAGAACGGCAGTACTCAATGATGCAGCCAATAAAAGCATGCTAAACTGTTTCGTATTCATTTGATTATTTTTTTAAATTTCGAATAACCAAATGTACAGGCAGGGAATATTAATTAAGGTTGATGTAAGGTTAATCTACGTTAATAGATAATAGATAAAGAAGAAGAAGTGAAGAGATAAAAGATAAGAGTGAAGAGAGGAGGAAGAAGAAGTGAAGAGATAAAAGATAAGAGTGAAGGTTCTAAGTTAAGAGTTGCAACCCAGCTAAAAGAAAACCCTAGGCGCAGCCTAGGGTTAAAACATTCTCATTATACGACAGATTGTACACTCTTCACTTTTATCTTTTATCTCTTCACTTAATTTGCCTGCAGCAAATTCCTAATTTGAGCGATGACTTCCGGCAAATTACTTGCGTCCTGGCCCCCTGCTGTTGCCAAAGTTTTTTGTCCGCCTCCACCACCTTTGATGAGTGGGGTGATGATTTCTTTGATCATTTTTGGAGCTTCTAATCCTTTTACTTCTTGCACACTATCCGACATTAAAATGCAGACTGCAGCTTTGCCGCCGATATTAGCTACTAGGGTGATCAGATAATTGTCGCCTAGATCAGGTCGAAGGTCGAAAGCTAATTTTTTTAATTGATCAGCATTGCTCACTTCCACTTGCTTGCCAATAAAGAAAGCGTCTCCATTTGCAAAAGGGAAAGGAACACGCTCGCCCAATAAGCTGTTTTTTATAACTAGCAATTGTTTTGCTTCTAATGATTCTAATTTCTTTTCTAGTTCTTGTTTTTCCTGAATTATTTTCTCCAATGCTTTCAATGGATCTTTTGATTTTAAAAGATTTCCCATTTCTCGAAGGCCCGCAAATTGTTCGTGTAAATAATGAAAGGCAGTACTTCCTGTGATCCCTTCAATTCTTCTCACACCAGCTGCTACAGCAGATTCAGAAAGGATTTTAAATACACCGATCATACCCGTATGAATCACGTGAGTTCCGCCGCAAAGTTCTACAGAGAAATTCGGATCAGCTACCACAACACGAACCGTATTGCCATATTTTTCTCCGAACAAAGCCATCGCACCTAATTTCAACGCTTCTTCTTTTGGCATTTCTGTGATAACAACTGGGATATTTTCTCTGATCTTATTATTTACGATGATCTCAACTTCACGAATTTCCTCGTCGGTTACTCGTGCAAAATGAGAAAAATCGAAACGAAGATTTTCGGGATTTACTAACGAGCCCTTTTGAGCCACATGCTTCCCCAATACTTGGCGCAAAGCTGCGTGCATTAAGTGGGTTGCGGTGTGGTTATAGCTAGTGTATAAACGCTTTTCAATATTAATTGCAGCAGTTAATTCAACTGTGATATT
>JAPLEO010000122.1 GCA_026391125.1 Bacteroidota bacterium | reverse complement strand
AATGAAAGCACACGGATCTAGTGCTTCAACTTTCTCTGATTGGTATTATTATAAAGTAGAAGTAACAGACGCGATCGCTTATAACGCAGCAATCATGCAGAAAGTAGGATTGAATGTTTGTATCAATTCCGATGATGCAGAAATGGCACGTCGTCTAAATCAAGAAGCCGGAAAAATTGTTCGTTACGGTGGTGTTAGTGAAGAAGATGCTTTGAAAATGGTCACTCTAAATCCAGCAAAAGCTTTACACGTTGATAATAAAGTTGGAAGTATTAAAGCTGGTAAAGATGCAGACATTGTAATCTGGAGCGATAATCCTTTGAGCATTTATGCAAAATCTGAAAAAACAATTGTTGATGGAATCGTTTATTGGGATCGTGAAAAAGATCTACTACAACGCAAAAAAATTCAAGCAGAGCGTTTTCGACTAACACAAAAATTAGTTGGCGAAAAAAGAAGTGGTGGCCCTGTTCGCCCCGCAGAACCAAGCTGGCAAGAGATTTTGAGCTGTGGCGATCATAGTCACAAAGACGGTATCTATACAGTAGATGTTCAAGAAATAGGAAACCTCAATAAATAAAATATTAGCAATGAAGAAAATATTATTTACACTCACAGCTCTGATTGCTCTGAGCGGTTTTGCAAAAGCACAAGAGTCTGTTTATCCAGCGAAAGATTACAAGGGACTTCTTTTTATCACCAACGGAACGGTTCATGTTGGTAATGGTACCGTCATTGAAAACGCTACGATCAAAATCAACAATGGAAAAATTGTAGAGGTCGGAACAAATATTGCTATCCCCGCAGATAACGTACAAGTCTTCAGCGCAAAAGGAAAGCAAGTATATCCTGGCTTAATTCTTTCTTCCTCTGACCTTGGATTAAAAGAAATTTCAAATGGCGTTCGTGCAAGTAACGACTATACCGAAATTGGCGAATTCAATAGTGACGTTCGTTCAATCACCGCCTATAATGCCGATTCTCGTGTCATTAATGTTTTGAAGGGAAACGGTGTTTTATTGGCTAGTGTTAATCCAGAAGGTGGCGTTATTAGCGGTTCTTCTTCTGTGGTTCAACTTGATGCTTGGAATTGGGAAGACGCATCCTATAAAATGGACGCAGGCATTCATCTAAATATGCCAAGCTTTATCGTTCGCTTCGGAAGACGCGGCGGTGGTGGTTTTCCGGGATTTGGCGGCGCGGCCCCCCCTGCTGATCCAACAAAATTGGCGTTAGACAAAGTAGAAGAAATTAAAAACTTTTTCCGCGAAGCAAAAGCATATAACCAAGAAAGTAATCACACCAATACTAATTTGAAATTGGCTGCGGTGAAGGGTTTGTTTGAAAAGAAACAAAAACTGTTCGTGCACGCTGATCAACTAAAACAAATGTTGGTAGCAATAGACTTTGTAAAAGAATTTAGTTTTGACGTGGTGATTGTTGGCGGAAGCGAGAGCTTTCAAATTGCTGATCTATTAAAATCTGCAAACATTGCGGTAATCCTAGGCGAAGAACACGCTTTACCAGCAACCGAAGACGATGATATCGATCAGCCATTCAAAACACCAGCCGTTCTTCAAAAAGCAGGGGTTTTATTTTCACTGAACGACAACTCTGACAATACGCGCTACCGTAACGTATCTTATAATGCGGGTACTGCAGCAACCTATGGTCTTACAAAAGAAGAAGCTCTTAGTGCAATTACATTAAATGCCGCTAAGATCCTTGGGGTGGATGATAAAACCGGATCCATTGAAGTTGGTAAAGATGCTAATATCATTGTGGCCGCCGGCGATATCCTTGATATGAAAAGTAGTACCGTAGAAATTGCTTTTATTCAGGGAAGAAAAGTAAGTTTGGAAAATAAACAGACCCAACTCTACGATAGATACAAGTCTAAATATGGCATTAAGTAGTATTTCCCACTTACTATATTAATTGCCAGACCCCCGCATATTGTGGGGGTTTTTTTATTTGGCAACTAAATTCTATAACTTAGCCGCATGGCAAAAAAACTTTTTCTCCTGGATGCGTTTGCGTTAATCTTTCGCGCTTATTATGCATTAATCAGAAACCCACGGATTACCTCAAAAGGATTTAATACAAATGCACAGTTGGGTTTTACTAGTACACTGTTTGATTTAATAAATAAAGAAAAGCCAACACACTTAGCCGTGTGTTTTGATACGAAGGCGCCAACAGAGCGTCATACAGACTTTGCAGACTATAAAGCCAATCGACAAGAAACGCCAGAAGACCTGTTGGCGTCGATTCCAGATATTAAACGCATTATTCGCGGCTTCAATATACCCGTTGTAGAAATGGATGGTTTTGAGGCCGACGATGTGATTGGTACTTTGGCCTGGGCAGCAGCAGATGCTGGTTATGAAGTGTATATGGTAACGCCTGATAAAGACTATGGCCAATTGCTCATACACCCAAGTGTGTTTATTTACAAACCGCCATTCATGGGTAATCCGCACGAAATTTTAACTGCAGAAAAGATCTGTGCTAAATGGGATATTGAAAGAGTGGAACAAGTAGTAGATATGTTGGGCATGATGGGCGATGCGGTAGATAATATTCCGGGCATTCCGGGTGTTGGCGAAAAAACTGCCGCTAAATTGTTGAAAGAATTTGGAACACTGGAAAACGTTTTGGCTAACGCAGATAGTTTAAAAGGTGCGCTTGGAGAGAAGGTAAGAAACAACAAAGAGCTTGCGATTCTCAGTAAAAAACTAGCAACAATTATTACAACAGTTCCCGTAGAATTTCACGAAGAAAATTTTCGTTTGAAAGAATGGAATAATGCAGAACTGGTGCAAGTGTTTACAGAATTAGAATTTAAAACACTTGGAAAAAGAATTTTGGGTGATGCATTTAATGCATTTCAAACCGCTCCGCAAGCTGGTCAAATGGACCTCTTCGGAAACCCCGTAATTACAGAAGATAAAAAAAATAAGTCTGTTGAAATAAAAGAAAATGGAGAGGAAGAAACAGAACACTTAGGTATGGCTGCTGATAAAAATATTAGCAATACCGCACACAATTATCAACTCATTCAGGGCTCAGAAAATATAGATGCGCTAATAAAAGAGTTGCTTCAAAAAAAGGAGATCTGCTTTGATACCGAAACAACAAATATAGATGCAAATGAAGCAGAACTCGTGGGCATGAGTTTTTCGTTTAATGCTACTGAGGGATATTATATTCCTTGTCCGGCCGACAAAAAACTTACCGAAGAAATTCTCTTACAATTTAAACCTCTCTTTGAAAAAGAAGAGACGCTTTGGGTGGGACAAAATATCAAATACGATCTTTTAGTTTTAAAATGGTATGGTGTTTCTCTAAAAGGAAAATTGTTTGACACGATGTTGGCGCATTATTTAATTGAGCCAGAAGGCAGGCGTAGCATGGATTTGCTGAGTGCGCAATATTTGGGCTATGAACCAGTACATATCGATGAGCTGATTGGTAAAAAGGGTAAAGGACAAGGAACCATGCGCGATGTGGCAATAGAAAAAGTAAAAGAATATGCGGCAGAAGATGCTGATATTACTTTACAATTGAAACAAGTATTCGTTCCATTATTGGCAGAGAAAAATGTTGTTCGTGTTTTTAATGAAGTTGAAAATCCTTTGGTTCCCGTATTAACAGATATGGAATATGAGGGTGTTAAAATTGATATTGATTTTCTAAAGTCTTATAGTAAAGAATTAGAAAAAGACGCAAAGGTTTTTGAAGAAAATGTTTACGCAACAGCTGGTGTCAGATTTAATTTAGCATCACCAAAACAGTTGGGTGAAGTATTATTCGATAAATTAAAAATTGATCCAAAAGCAAAAAAAACAAAGACCGGACAATATGCAACGGGGGAAGATGTGTTACAAAAATTAGCATCGAACAATCCGATTGTTGCAGATATTTTAGGATATCGTGAATTAACAAAATTGAAGAGTACCTATGTTGATGCGTTACCCGAAATCATCAATAGTAAAACAGGACGCGTGCACACTTCTTATGCGCAAGCGGTTGCGGTTACAGGAAGATTAAGTAGTAATAATCCAAACTTGCAGAACATTCCAATTAGAAGCGACCGGGGAAGAGAAATAAGAAAGGCGTTTATTCCTAGAGACACAAAACACGTTTTGGTAAGTGCCGATTATTCACAAATAGAATTAAGAATTGTTGCAGCAATAAGTGGAGATCCAAATATGTGCGAGGCGTTTAAAGCGGGAAAGGATATTCATACCGCAACCGCCGCTAAGGTTTATAATATTCCAGAATCAGAAGTAACCAAAGAGATGCGCTATAAAGCAAAGAGCGTGAATTTTGGGATCATCTACGGTCAGGGTGCTTTTGGTTTAGCAGAAAACCTTGGAATACCAAGAGCAGAAGCAAAAGAGATCATTGATAATTATAAGAAAGAGTTTGTAGGGATCACTAGTTATATGGATAACACCATCAACTTCGCAAAAGAGAATGGTTATGTGGAAACCCTGATGGGAAGAAAGCGATGGTTAAAAGATATAGGGTCGGCGAATTTTACTGTCCGCGGATTTGCTGAGCGCAACGCAGTTAACTCACCTATTCAAGGAACCGCGGCCGATATGATCAAGCTGGCCATGATCAGAATTCATAAAGCTATCAAGGATGCGGGCCTACAATCAAAAATGATCTTACAGGTACACGATGAATTGGTGTTTGATGCATTACCAGAAGAATTAGAAATACTAAAGCCCATCATTTTAGATAATATGCGCGCTGCGCTTCCATTACCAAACGGTGTTCCTGTTGAAGCCGAATTGGGTGTTGGAGAAAATTGGTTACAAGCTCACTAATAAAAAATAACAATGAACAAGAACGAAGCTACCATAAACAAATTCTATACCGCATTTCAACAATTAGATTATACTACTATGCAGTCGTGTTATCATCCCGAAGCGGTGTTTAACGATCCGGCTTTCGGATTACTTGATGCCGAATCTACTAATGCGATGTGGGAAATGCTTTGCAAAAGAGCGAAAGACTTTTCTTTAACCTATGGAAACATTGTTTTATTAGACGAAGAGTATACCACCTGCGAGTGGAATGCAAAATATGTATTTTCAAAAACAGGAAGAAAGATTAATAACAAGATCAAAGCATATATGCGGTTCAAAGACGGATTGATCATTGAACATACCGACGGTTTTGATTTTTATAAATGGACAAGAATGGCTCTTGGAATACCTGGTTTTGTTTTGGGTTGGAGTAATTTTATGCAACGCAAAATTCAGAAACAGGCAAGAACGGGATTATTAAAATTCATGGAAACTAAATCATAAAAAATGCAAATTGATTGGGGGTTTTATTGGATCATCGCAAATAGAATTGGCAGTAGATATTATATTGTTGCGGGTATCGTTTTTTTTATATTCTATGTGCTGTTGAAGAAAAAGTGGCAATATAAAAAACTACAAGCAAAACATGCCAAGTACTCTGATTTCCTAAGAGAGATCCTATATTCATCGGGCACCATCTTGATCTTTTCTTCCTTTATTTTATTCTTACACAATCCTGCAATTGCTCCACATACCACACGGTATTTAAACATTGAGGATCACGGTTGGCTATATTATTTTGCCGTTTTTCCTATTTTGTTTTTGATTCACGATACTTATTTTTATTGGGCACACCGTTTAATGCATCAACCATTGATCTTTAAGTGGATTCATCTCGTGCACCATCAATCTACAAACCCTTCACCTTGGGCTGCGTATGCATTTCATCCATTGGAAGCAATCGTGGAACAGGGTGTTGTTTTTATTTTTTATTTCGCGCTACCCATTCATGTTACGCATCTTGTGTTTTTCTTTTTATTCTCCATCCTCTATAATATATACGGACACTTAGGATATGAATTATATCCAAAAAACTTCAATAGGTCGCTGATTGGAAAGTGGATCAACACATCAACCAATCACAATCAACACCACCAATTTTTTAAAGGTAATTATGGGTTGTATTTACTTTTCTGGGATAGAATGATGGGGACCATTCGTGAAGACTACGACGAAAAGTTCGACGATATCGCTAGTAGAAAACCTTAGGGTTTTGGTTGTGGTTTTTTGTAAATGGGAACGGTGCTACATGGTTCACCATACATGATGCTTTTAACAAAGGGTCTTAATTGGTTGGTGATTTCAACATATGCTGTTTCGGGAATTTTTACATCACCACAACATCAAAATGCGCGAGATTTTTTAGAAACAAACTATTGATAAGTTTTTGTTCATCTCCAAACACCACGTCTTTAGCAACGGGTTGAAGATGGCTTGCCACCAACATATACGCCCACATCGGAATGATGGCATCAACAGAACAGTTAATAGCAACATACGCATCTTGATAAACCGACCAATCGGTAGTTTGCAATGCTGCGCGAAAATCTTTTTCTTTTAGGATGAGTTCCATAAATAAGTAGCCCCTTAGGTCGAATGTTTTGATCGTTCCTTTAGGATAAAACTCTTCTAGGTCGATACTAATCAGACCGCTCTCCGCCACTTTATTTACAAAAACCTCTTCTGCCATAAAAAATGCTTCTTTGCAAAATTAAGCAATTGACCCGCAATAAAGTTTCGTTATCGGTAAAACAAAAGCCCGCCGAGATTTCTCCGAGCGGGCTTTTATAAACTATTTAAAAAATGCTATTAATAAAACTTAGAGCGATTGTCTGTGATAGATGCGGTTTTCTTTAACGCTTCAACACCTCTAAACGCAGCCATACGAGCAGACTGGATCAAAGATTGTTTTAACGCTGCTTCGTCCATTGAAGCAGGCTTTGCAGCATTATTATCAACCCTTACGGCAAAAACACCAGATGTGCCAGCAAAGGTCTCACTGATTTTTCCTTGTAAAGACTTGTTGAAAGCGGCACCAATTACTTTTGGTTCGTTACCCATATTAGGAATAAAAGGAGCTGCGAAAGAAAGACTATCTGTATGTTGTACAGCGGTGCCCGCGCTTGCGGCAATGGCTTCCAGTGTATTTCCTATAATTTTTGTATCGATCAGAACTTTTGCTTTTTTGATGCTTCTAACTATGTTTTCACATAATGGACGAGCTTCAGCAACAGACATGGTTCCTGCTTTATTTACAGAAGAAATAATCGCAACGATGTATTTATCTCCCAATTCAAAAGGATCAGATACATCACCAGCACTATGCTCATAGATCCAGCGTACCATTTGGCGACTAGCACCTAAACCAATGATTTGAACATCGTTTGATTTAATGTCGTTTCCAACTAATAATTGCTTATTTCCTTTGATCGCATTTTCATCAAATGCTTTTCTGTTTTTTGCAGAAGCAGCAAACTGAGCAGCCGCAGTACTAGCACCACTGATCGTTTCGTTGCTTGCGATAATTGGTTTAGAAACATAGGCGATCTTATATGCAGGACCGATGTTCTTTTGTCCTAAAACTTCTGTATAGTGATATCCAAATTCTGATTTAACAACACCCTTCGTACCCACTGCATGATCAAAACAATAATCATTAAAAGGAATTACCATTTGTCCTTGTGCAAAAAATGGATATACACCACCCTTTTCTTTGCTACCACCATCATCAGAATATTTAACACAAAGCGCGTTAAAATCTGCACCTCCCTTAATAGCTGTTGCAATACTATCTGCTAATTTTTGTGCAGAAGAATCTGCGCGTAAAACGGTTCCGTTTTGTGGATTAACTGTACCAATCAAAATGTGACGTACAGTAACGCTGTCTGGCCAATTTTTAACGCCTACCATTTTAGCCATGATATAACTATTTCCATCTTGGTATGGTCCGTAAATACCACCAATCGGAAGTTTAGTTAAAGAATCTTTATACGTCTGTTGCAATTTTGTTCTACTGAAATAACTATCATAGAATGCAATATCAGAACCAATTTTAGCAACATATGCTTTTGCATCAGTTGTTGTAGCAAAATCGTTTTTATAAGATTTAACCTGGTTCAATACTGTCAATGAATCTGTTTGAGAAGGAGCAGCATCAAAACCAACATAAGAAATTGATCTTGTTTCTTCTTCTTTTTTAAATTGATTACTATGCTTACTTACATAAGCAGCAATTTCATCATCAGAAACTTTTACAGTGCTATCAGAAATAGATGCATAAGGAGCAAAAGCATAAGAAATGCTAGCTATAGCATTATTATCTGCTTGTTGTTTCTCGATCAACCATTTAGGAATATACGCAGCCTGCTGAAGAATACCTTGGTATTTATTACGCAACGCTTGTTCCACCGTTGGTTCGATATAAACCGTATTGATCATTTTTTGTTGTTCTGCGTTTTTCCCTTTTTGAATAGAGGCAATCGCTTGCTTCGCATCATTTACACGAAATACTCCTGTTTTAGCATCGGTAAATTCTTGTTTCAATGGAGAGTTCTCACCAAAAAGAATATCGGTTAATTCATTAGAAGTAACCTGTAATCCTAATTTGTCGAATTCTTGTTGCATCACAATTCTCTCTACTTCTTGATTCCATAAAGAACCAATCAATTGTTCTCTTTGTGCACCTTGAGATCCGTACATGCGTTCTTGTAAGGTTAATTTTTCTTCAAAAGCTAAACGCTCGATATTTTCACCATTAACTTTACCTAATGTGGTATTATCGGTGGACCTACCACCGCGACGTACACCATCCTGCAGAATAAATGCGATCAACGCTAAAGCAATGATCCCGAAAATGATCCAGGCACCTTTGTCACGAATACTTTGAATGACAGACATAATAGACGATTAAATAATTGATTTTAAGGATGGCAAAAATAGGGGAAAAAACATTAGAATAAGTTGTGGAAAAGCGGTGTAAAGCATTAATTGGGGCTATTTTGCCGGGAGAGCTTATTTTATAATACCTCATTTTTCACTTGATAAGGTAAAAAAGGGAGATTTTAGGTGAAATTGTATCCACACAGGCCTGTGCGAAAATGGTAAAATCGGTGCAAAACCCCGGTTTTTAAAAAATGAAAAGTGGATACTGGTAGAATAACTTGGGCTGTTTTTAGAGATTTTTGGGATTTGAAGATTTTAGAATCATTCTTTCCGCAGTTAATTAACAGTTCTTAAAAAGTGAATAGTGAAAATAAGTAAATGTGAAATGGTACATCCACAAATGTGGAAATGACCTAAAAAGTGAAACAGCTACTATCTTTTCTTTTGTGAACTAATTGTGAATAGAAGGGGATAAGCTTGATATAATTAACTTTGTGTTTTGGGGATAACAAACTTATTAAGATATTAACAGCCCTAATAGTAATAGTGGGTTATATAAATAAGTATTATTAAATACTATTACAAGGATTATGAACATTTCAAAAGAAGCAATTATAAAAAAAGGTTTTGTTGATCTTGAGCTTGATGCACAATTGGATTTATTTGCCGAGATTGAGCGTCTAAAGAAAAAGAAAAATGCAATCATTTTGGCCCACTACTACCAGGAACCAGATATCCAAGACGTGGCAGATTATATCGGAGATAGTTTGGGATTGGCTCAAAAAGCCGAGCAGACCGATGCGGAGATGATAGTCTTTGCTGGCGTACATTTCATGGCAGAAACAGCAAAGATTTTAAACCCAAGTAAAAAGGTTTTATTACCTGATTTAAATGCAGGATGCTCACTCGCAGACAGTGCTCCAGCAGATTTATTTAAAGCTTTTAAAAATAAAAATCCAGATCATTTAGTAGTTTCTTATATCAATTGCTCTGCAGATATTAAAGCCCTCTCAGATATCATTTGTACTTCAGGAAATGCAGAAGCAATCATCGCAAGTATTCCAAAAGATCAACCAATTATTTTTGCTCCTGATAAAAATTTAGGTGCTTATTTAAATAAAATAACAGGAAGAAATATGTTGCTCTGGAATGGGGCTTGTATGGTGCATGAAATTTTTAGTTTAGAAAAAATAATCAAACTTAAAATTCGTCATCCTAAAGCAAAACTCATTTCTCATCCAGAATGTGAAGAAGCAATCCTTCGAATTTCAGATTATGTGGGTAGTACAACGCAATTATTAAAATATACCCTTTCAGATACTTCTCAGGAATATATTGTTGCAACAGAAACTGGGATCCTACACCAAATGCAACAGAACAACCCTAAAAAGACCTTTATTCCTGCTCCGCCAACAAACAATTGCGCTTGCAATGATTGTCCGCATATGAAGCTTAATACCCTCGAGAAACTGTATTTGTGTATGGAATATGAGGCGCCAGAAATTACAATGGACGAAAAACTAAGGGTTGCAGCAAAAAAACCAATGGATCGAATGCTAGAAATTAGTAGAGCTGCAGGATTAATTGGTTAAAAGATAAAAAATAGTAAAATCCTGAAAAACAGTGATTTTGGCATAAAAAGGGGTAAAAATCCCCTTTTTTAGTGTAAAAAGGTTTTAGTTTGGCTCAAAAACGATGCTTTTTAAAAAGCCTTGATTAGCTTCACAAAGAAAAAAAATCAATAAACTAAAGCGGTTAGTAAAATAAATACTAAAAATATTAGTTTATAATAAAAAACATTCCTACTTTTATTATCCATTAAATTTCAATTCTAAATAACCCATTATGAGTAACGCAGAAAAACTAAAGGCATTAAAACTTACCATGGATAAGATCGATAAAGATTATGGTAAGGGTAGTGTAATGATGATGAACGAAAGAAGCCAGGACGCCATGGAAGTGATCTCTACCGGATCTATCGGTTTAGATTCTGCGCTTGGGGTGGGTGGTTTACCAAGAGGAAGAATTATTGAAATATACGGACCAGAATCATCAGGTAAAACAACCCTTGCGATCCACGTTATTGCAGAAGCACAGAAAAGAGGTGGAATGTGTGCTATTATAGATGCGGAACACGCATTTGATAGCTCTTACGCAAAAGCGCTAGGTGTGGATGTAGATAATCTATTGATTTCACAACCCGATTATGGTGAACAGGCCTTAGAAATTTGTGATCGTTTAATTCTTTCTGGCGCTCTTGATGTGGTGGTAATTGACTCAGTTGCGGCACTGGTTCCAAAAAGCGAACTAGAAGGAGAAATGGGAGATAGTAAAATGGGATTGCATGCTCGTTTAATGAGTCAGGCGCTTAGAAAATTAACTGCAACCATTAATAAGACGAATACTATTTGCATATTTATCAACCAGTTGAGGGAAAAGATTGGTGTTATGTTTGGAAATCCAGAAACCACAACCGGAGGTAATGCTTTAAAGTTCTATGCTTCGGTGCGTTTGGATATTAGAAGAATGACCCAAATCAAAGATGGTGATGTAGCAGTGGGTAATCATGTAAAAGTGAAAGTGGTTAAAAATAAAGTGGCTCCGCCTTTCCGTGCCGCAGAATTTGATATTGTTTTTGGACATGGAATTAGTAAAGTGGGTGAAATTATTGATATGGGTGTTGAGCTCGGAATCGTAAATAAAAGTGGAAGTTGGTTTAGTTATGAAGCAAATAAGTTGGGCCAAGGAAGGGATTCGGTTAAAACCCTCCTACTCGATAACCCAGAATTAGCCAACGAAATCGAAGCCAAGATTCGCGCTAAGATCTTAGAAGTAAAAACTGCAGCAGAAGCATAAATAAGTTTGACGGGTTAGTAAGTCAGCCATCCTGAAAGGGGTGGCTTTTTTTATGCCCGCCCCCAAACCCCAAATATTGGAATCTTCTATATACTATAAATAGAAAATATGCGTTCTAAGGGACAGATTCCAGGTAAAAAAAATTACCCGGCGGTCAATGTTTACCTAAAAATTAAAAAGTAAAGGAAATAATGAAGGCAAACTCCTACATCCCTGCCCTAACAGGCGTAAGAGCCATTGCGGCTTTTTTGGTGTTTTTTCATCACTTTAATCAATTAGATTTCCCCTTCCCACTAAGAAGAACACTCAATGAATTTCATATGGGCGTTACGATGTTCTTCTTATTAAGCGGATTTCTAATTTGTATGAGGTATTACGACACCTGTGAATTATCAGAAAACTGGTTTAGGAAATATATAAAAAACAGGATTGCGCGGATTTATCCTATGTATCTGATATTAACACTGGTAACATTCGGACTATACTTTATGTTTGGAGGGGAGGCTAGCGTTTTAAACGGATTTGATACTCCCGTTGTGATTATGTTGATGAATGTATTTTTCCTTCGTGGTTTTTTTGACGACCTAAAGTTTACAGGAGTAGGACAGGGTTGGTCGCTTACCGTGGAAGAATCGTTTTATTTTTTAGCACCGCTTTTCTTTATGCAGATGAAAAAGAATAAAAAAGCGATTGTTTATTTACCGCTCCTATTATTATCAATCGGAAGTGTGTTGGTTTTAATTTTTAGAAACTTTACGTTCTACGGCTTCTTTGGGAATTTTACCTTTATGTTCCTGTATACCTTTCTTGGAAGGTGTGTGGAGTTTTTTATAGGGATGGGACTTGCGCTGATCATTTTAAAAACAAATGAGAACGATCGGAAATATCCCGTTTTCACCTTTTTAGGGATTTTTGGAATTGCAGGTAGTATTGGAATCATGGCTAGCATACCTTTGAATGGAATTGAATATGGTTTGTACCACCCCGTCGGAATAATTACAAATAATTTGGTATTGCCCATTGGAATTGCTTTCTTTTATTTTGGGGTAATTAAAGAGGGGTCCATCATCAGGAAATTTCTTTCATCTGCAACAATGCAACTTCTGGGAAAAAGCTCGTATATATTTTATCTAATACATATAGGCGTGATTGCAAATTTTGCAAAGGTTTGGACAAGATCAGGAGTTGACGCGTTTTACGAATGGTTAGAAAATAATAATTACGATTGGTTATCTGAACACCTGAACGATAGTGTTCTCTTTATTGGAATTGTTTTTATATTATTAAACTTGGTCTCCATTCTTTTATATAAAACCATTGAAGAACCGGTTAACTTGTATATTAGAAAATCGAGATTGTTGGAGAAGAAGTTGGCTTAAACATTTTTTATGAGACGGCTTTTAGTTTTTGTTTTTTTTGTATTGTTGATTGCCGCGGACGCTAGAGGAAATAGAGGTTTTAAATCCGTTGCTCACAACTATAATGTACCGCTGAATAATCAGAAGGGTGAGGTAAATGTTGTGATAACCCCGGCAGAAAAAACCAGCCGCTTTACCACAAAAACAAAGGTTAATTATAAACTTTTTATTAAAAACGGAATTCCTCAAAACCAAGAAGGAACCATCTCTTTTATTGTAAAAGATACTGCCAATAAAGAAGTTTCTAATAAGATATATGATATTAGTATTCCAGCCAGTAAAAAATTTGAAACACAAATTAATATTCCGCATAGTGGAGATGGAATATTTTCTATTGCATTCGTAGTAGAACTAAATAAGGTGAAATCTTCTTTTAATTTTAAATACACATTTGGGGTAAATAAAAAAACGAGTCTAGCAAAAATAGAAAAAAAGCCCCGGATAGAGCCGCCCGTTGACGATGAAATAGAGGGCGAGATTATATCGAAGATGAAATCAGAAAGCGATGACGGTATTTATATTGGCAGATCTCCCATCATTTACAACGTTGCTCTTGAAAATACATACGACGTCACACAAATAGGAACCATCGCTTATGTTGTTAAAGATGCAGTTGAAGGATCGGTGATGTCGGAAAAAATATATGATCTTCAAATGCCACGTAGAAGCAGCAGGAACGTTCAGTTTAAAATCGCACCGCCTTCTAAGCCGGGAATATATAATGTGGATCTAATTATTCACACAAACACCTACGACGATACAACGCATCATACTTTTGGATACGAAATTGCGCAGATCAGTAATCCCTACCACAAACCCGATGACTTTAACAAGTTCTGGAAAGAAGCCCTAGAAGAACTTGCTGCGGTAAGTCCGGAGTATGCGGTTGAAGAAGACCCATCACAAAGTACAAAAGAGGTAACGGTATATAAGGTTTCAATGAACTCCTTGGATAATATCCGGGTATTCGGCTGGCTTACTATTCCAAAAGATGTTTTGAGAGGAAAAAAATATCCCGTAATCGTTGGTTATGGAGGATATCAGATTCCGGTAAAGCCGCTTATATCTAACGACTTTGTTCAGCTCGCCTTCAACGTCCGTGGATCTGATGTTGAAAACATGGAAGATATTAATCCCGATAAACACGACCTATTAACGTTAAATATTAATGATCCCTACAAATATGTGTATCGTGGTATTTATATGGATTGTGTACGCGCGCTGGATTTTATTTTTGCAAAAGAGGAAATGGGTTTTGATCTTTCTAGGGTTGCATTAGTAGGGGGAAGTCAAGGAGCAGCATTGGCCCTAGTTGTGGGAGGACTAACGAATAAAAAAATTAAAACAATTGTAGCAGACAACCCCACTTTTTGCGATTTTCATTTGCTCATGCACATGCAAAACGAAATAAAATCAGAATCTTTTGTTATCAAATACATCAATAAATACTTAGATGAAAACAGGAACACAATTGCAGAAGCAGACGTATTAAACAGCCTTAGTTATTTTGAAGTACAAAACTTTGTTCCGCTCATTAATTGTCCGATTTTGCTTGGGATTGGTTTATTAGATCCACTAGCACCCGCAGTAACAACAATTGGAGCTTTTAATAAGCTTAAGCCAGCTGTACAAAAAGAAAGTGAAATGTATACGTTCCCTGGATTGGCACATGAGGTAACCATGAGACATAATAGATTTAAAAGTCTTTGGTTGTATGAAAAACTAGCCCAATAATTGTAGTTGAAATATTTTATAAAAGAAACTATTTTGAATAAAGCATCTCTTAAATACATTTTAAATTGCCATTGGGTGTTATTGCTTTCATTTATGATGATTGCCGGTAGTGCTGCTGCAAAAAGTGGAGAAAAAGATGTGGAAGTAACTATTACACCAAAAGAAAAAAATGGTTCTTTTTCAGATAAAACGAAAGTGTTGTATCTGCTCAAAATAAAAAACGGATTAGCACAAGAACAAATAGGAACAGTCTCTTATACCGTTTCAATGGAAGGGGGAAAAGAAATTTCAAATCGCACTTACGATATTAAGGTTCCGGGTAACAAAAAATATGAAACCGAATTTAGTATTCCGCATAATTACGAAGGCGTATTTGATATTAGCTTTCAGATCCAATTAACCAATATCACTTCTAAGTTAGATTTTCGTTTTGCCTATAGTATTGGAAAAAAACAAAAATTTAATAGCGGAAAAGATTTGTCAAAAGCAAAAACCGTTCCGGTTGAGGGGCCTGAAGAAGCAAAGGCGGCAGAAGACGAGGGAGAGATTATTGTAAAACTTACACCAGCACATAAAAATGGAACATGGCTTGGCCCGGGTCAAATTAATTATGCCGTACGATTACAAAATAAATATAAAGAGGCGCAAGAAGGAACCCTCGCATATACGGTTAAAGACGCAGTAAAAGGAACCCTGGTTTTCGAAAAAACATATGATATCAGGCTCAAAAAGAAATCGATTAAAAACTTAACTTTTAAAATAGATCCACCACCCCTACCCGGTATTTATAATATTGATTTAGCCATTAATACTACTTCTTACGACGATACGGTGCACTACACATTTGGATATGAAGTAGATCAGATAAATAGTCCGTTTCATAAGCCAGACGATTTTGATGAGTTCTGGAAAAAAGCGTTGGATGAATTGGCACAAGTAAACCCCGCCTATAAAATAGAAGAATCAGAAAGCAAAAGCAATGAGGAATATAAGGCGTTTCGTATTGAAATGACTTCATTAGAAAATGTTCGTATCTGGGGTTGGCTAACCGTTCCGCGCACCATCTTAAAAGGAAAAAAATACCCCGCCGTATTAATATTTCCAGGATACCAGGTAATGATGAAGCCGCTGTTCTTCCATGATTTTATAGGGCTCTCACTGAATGTTCGAGGAATGGATAAGAGTAGCGAAGCATATCCCATCCCTAAAGAAGATGAGATATTAACCTTCCACGTTCAAGACCCGCTTAAATATATTTACAGAGGAATTTATATGGATTGTATTCGAGGACTTGATTTTTTAAGGGCTAATCAAGAAATGGGTGTTGATCCAGATAGAATTACCGTTTTAGGAGGAAGCCAGGGAGCGGCATTGTCGTTAGTTGTTGCGGGATTGAGAAACAAACAAATTCAAACCTGTATTGCAGACGTTCCAATTTATTGTGATATGCACGCCAATTTAGAAATGGAACCACAGATCAAAGAAGAGGCGTTTACTTTTAAATACATCAATCGATTTTTAGATAAAAACAAGGGGTCTTTTACCAAGGAAGACTTCTTGCAAAATTTTAGCTATTTCGAGGTACAAAACTTTGTACCCAATATTAGGTGTACCGTTTTAATGGCCGCCTGTTTTAGAGATGCGCTTGCGCCTCCGCCAACCGTATTTTATGCCTTCAATAAATTACATCCCTGGGTTCATCAGAATAGCGAGATCTATACTTTCCCCGAATTTGCGCATGCAATTCCAGACGTCCACAATCTATTTAAGAACACCTGGATGTATGAAAAACTAGTGAACAGTACTAAAAAGAAAAAACATGGCTAAAAAAATTTCCGCCGCCCTTCTATTATTAATGATAGGAGCAACAAATATTGTAAAGGCGGACTGGCCAATAGGTAAAAAGAGGGTCAATTTCTCTCCTGCTTTTGGCTATACATCATCACCCCGTTATTTTGATTCGACCGGAAAGGTCAGGGCTTCTGCTAATGGTGGCGTATACTCTACCAAAACCATTGGTCTATATGTAGCAACCGGACTTTCAAGAAGGGTTGACGTCTTTGTAAACGTTCCATATTCTTTTGTTTCCGCATCAGATATCTATACAAGCAATGGAACGTCGGGCTTTGGAGATATTACAACGGGCATTTCATATCATACTCCTTCTGATGATTTGAAAAGTTACTTTACCCTGAAAGCACAATTCTATATTCCTGTATATAGTAATCTTGTAGAACCCTATTTGGGATATGGATCGAAAGGAGCTCAGATAGGTGTTAACTACTCATTTTTACCAAAAACGGGACAGTTTACTGTGGTTGAGGGCATCATTGCAAGGTACTTTGATAATGTTGACGGACCCACTCAGCTTGGCTTGGGCATTAGTCACGGATTTCAATTGCCAAAATTTCAGTCGCTTACTTTTGTGTTTAACCACTTGTCTTCGTTCAGCTCCAATAAAATATTTTCTTCAAATCTTAATTCGAATAAAAATTTTATGGTTGGAAGGATCGCTTGTTCTTATGGTAAAAGAATTAGTAGAACAGTTACTCCCTATATACAAGCGTCCTATTCTTTTTATGGTAGGAATGTTGGACAGGGCATGACCTTCGCCTTGTTTCTTTCAATTAGATTGCCATAGAAAGGGCCAATTAAAATCATGTAGTCCAAATTACTTTGATATACAGAATTCTTAAACCATTTATACTTTTTGCATTAGCCATCTTTTGTCCGCAGTTAATAGTGCGAAACAAAACGCTGACTAATTTGAAGGGCCCCGTTTTAATTACGGCCAACCACCCCGACTCTTTTCTTGATGCGATCATTATTGCATCTGTTTTTGAAAAACCCATACATTTTTTAGCAAGGGGCGACGCTTTTAATAAACCCTGGCACAACTTTTTATTGCGCACCCTGCACATGTTCCCGGTATATAGATTGAGTGAGGGAAAGGAGAACCTCGGACTAAACGCGGCCGCATTTGAAAATAGCAGAAAAGTATTGAGCCAAAACGGAATTGTTCTCATTTTTATCGAAGGCATTTGCGTCAACAAACACGCGTTACAACCATTTAAAAAAGGAGCAGCAAGAATTGCAGCAACTTGTTGGAAAGAAGGAATTCCGCTTACAATTTTACCGATGGGCATGGGATATAGTTCGTTTAGAAAAATCGGAAAATCGGTATTGATTCAAATAGGCGAACTGTTGCACCAAAAAGATCTGATGCCTTATCAGGAAGACGCAAAAAACTATGTGGTGTTTAATCAGGTGCTTTTTGAAAAGATAGAAAATTTGGTTTCTGTTCCTGAGTTTAAACCAGGTACTTCAGGGATGAGTCGATTTTTAGGAATGATGGGAACCGTATTAAATCGCCCCCTTTTCGCGCTGATCAGTGGCTTTGTTGGAAGAAAAACAAAGAACACCGTGTTTTATGATTCGGTTTTATTTGGCATACTATTTTTTTGTTATCCACTCTATTTATTAATTCTTGGAATCTTGTTGTCGGCATTTGGACTACCCAGGTTTCCGGTCTTATTGATTCTTTGTTTGCACCCCATACTGGCCTATTTCGCTACTAGCACTAAAAGACACACATCGAGTTAATTTACTGATTAACTTCATAGCTGCTAAAAAAAAGATAATGGCCAATACCAAAATACTGGGCAAAAGAAAACGGATTGCATTGGTTGCACATGATCATAAAAAAGCAGATCTAATAGAGTGGGCGATCTACAATAAAACAGAATTAGCGAAGCACGAATTATTTGCAACTGGAACTACTGGTAAGTTGGTCGAAGAGGCATTGGACAGACCAGTAAAAAAATTATTAAGCGGCCCACTTGGTGGCGATCAACAAATTGGCGCCATGATTGCACAAGGAGAAATTGATGTTATGTTATTTTTCTGGGACCCCATGGAAGCACAACCTCATGACAGTGATGTAAAAGCACTACTTCGTTTATGTGTGGCCTGGAATATTCCAATGGCCTGCGATAGAGCAACTGCAGATTTTTTAATGACTTCACCGTTTATGCATAATGAATATGTTGCAGCACAACCCGATTATACAGGATATTTAAACAGGGATGTGAAGGAAGATGAAGCATAGTATACAAATTAGACCATGGCAAAAGCAGGACGCACAAGCGCTTGCGTCAATTGCAAACAATAGAAAGATCTGGAACAACGTAAGAGATCAATTACCCAATCCATATACCGTAATGGATGCGCTGCAGTGGATGAACCATATCAAGGATCATCAGCCAGTTCAAAACATGGCCATTGTAAACAACGGAATAGTGGTGGGCAATATCGGCTGTAAGCTTCAAGAAGATGTGTATAGAAAATCGATTGAGATTGGTTATTTTGTTGGAGAAGAACATTGGGGAAAGGGAATTGCATCAGCAGCCATAGAATTGTTTGTACAATATCTGATCCAAAATTTTCAACCCATTCGCGTTTATGCGGAAGTGTTTGAACACAATCGTTCTAGTATGAAAGTGTTGCAGAAGAATGGATTTTTTCTAGAATCGATCAGAAGAAAAGCGGCGATTAAGAATAATGAAGTGGTGGATGATTATGTGTGGGTAAGATTTGTTTATTAGCTCCATTTCTGATTCCATTATCGATCGGATACAAACTTTTTTTGGTGTGGATGCAGGACCAAAAAGAGGAAGAAGAAAAAATCTAGGATTTATGAAAAATATGTTGATTGCAATTGCGGTCCTTGCTTTTTATAGCGGGGCGGCACAGGATTCTATTCGCATTTCAGACTTAAGGTCAACTGCAAAAGCGATAGACCTAACGTATACTCAGAAAGAGTTAGATACGATGTACGAAGGCGTGATGGAAAATTTCGAAAATTATCGGATGATGCATAAAACACATTTAGATAATAGTGTACCGATGAGTCTTTGGCAGAACCCCGTTTTGCCGGGCATGCACTTTAATTTAAAACAGGAAGTCATCAATTGGAATATTCCCACAAATATTAATCTGCCCAAAAACAAAAACAACTTAGCGTTTTATTCTATTTTGGAATTGGCTTCGCTAATCAAAAACAAAAAAATAAGTTCGGTTGCACTTACACAATTTTATATCGACCGATTAAAAAAATTTAGCGATACACTTCAGTGTGTGATTAGTTATACCGAAGCTCTCGCAATGGAACAAGCAAAACAAGCCGATGCAGAAATTGCAAAAGGAAAATATAGAGGGCCACTTCATGGAATTCCTTATGGATTAAAAGACCTGTTTGCGGTGAAAGGAACAAAAACAACCTGGGGTGCAGCACCGTATAAAGAACAAGTAATCGACGCAGATGCATTTGTTTATACGCGCTTAAAAGATGCTGGCGCAGTTCTTGTTGCTAAGTTTACTTTAGGTGCATTAGCGATGGGAGATTATTGGTTTGGAGGAAGAACAAAAAATCCATGGAACCTTTCAAGGGGATCGTCTGGATCTTCTGCCGGCTCTGCATCTGCAACTGTTGCGGGTTTGGTACCCTTTGCTATTGGTACCGAAACCTGGGGTTCGATCACTTCTCCTGCCGGAACCTGTGGAGCAACAGGATTACGTCCAACTTTTGGAAGTATTAGCCGGTCTGGTGCAATGACGTTGAGTTGGAGCCTAGATAAAGTTGGTCCAATTTGCAGAAGTGCCGAAGACGCAGCTGTTGTTTTTAATTCTATTCATGGTACTGATGGAAGGGATCAGAGTGCTGTTAATATGCCATTTAATTATCAGCCAACAAATAACCTGAAAGGCAAAAAAATTGCCTATGCAACCAACTATTTTAAAAACATAAAAGACACTACCGCTTCTGAGTGGAAAGTTTTAGAAGTTTACCGAAAACTAGGCGTTGAATTGATTCCGGTTAATTTCCCAGATAGCGGCGTATACAGTTTCAATATCATGGATGTGGTGATTAGTGCTGAATGTGCCGCAGCTTTTGATGAGTTTACCAGAAACGGAGTGGATGATTTGATGACGCGGCAGGGAAAGTATGATTGGCCCAATAGTTTTCGTGTCTCGAGACTAATGCCCGCGGTGGAGTATGTAAACGCAAATCGCCATCGCTATTTATTGATGCAAAAAGTAAACGAATTGATGCAAGAATATGATGCGGTGATTTGCCCCAATTTCGGAGGGAATCAATCGGCCATTACCAATCTAACCGGACATCCTGTTATTGTGTTTCCAACCGGTTTCAACAAATCTCAAACGCCATCAAGCATCACATTAGTAGGAAAACTATATGATGAGGCCACGATAATAACTATTGCAAAAGCATATCAATCTGCCACAAATTGGAATAAATTGCATCCTACAATGTTTCAATAATAAGTTCATTAAACAATTAACAGATACATGAAAAAAAACCTTCAAAACATTCTTTGCATCATTGGTGCTGGATTTATTAGCGTAACCGCTGTTGGTCAAAAACCGATTACCGGTTTTACCGAAAGCAATTCAGCAAAACAAAAACAGAACGAACAAAAATTCGACGCTACGCTAAGTGCTGAAAAAATTGGCGCAACCATCAAAGACCTATCTGCTAAACCACACCACCTCGGATCTGTTGGTGGCAAAGCGGTTGCTGAAAATATTCTTGCTCGATTTAAATCTTATGGATGGGATGCATCTATTGAAACTTATCAGGTATTATTTCCAACACCGAAAACTCGGGTATTAGAAATGATTGCACCAACATCTTATAAAGCATTGTTGAAAGAGCCGGCATTAAAAGAAGATGCAACTTCTAATCAAGAAGATCAGCTTCCTACCTATAATTGTTGGAGCGCCGATGGTGATGTTACCGGAGAGGTTGTGTTTGTAAATTATGGTGTTCCTGCAGATTATGAAACCTTAGAAAAATTAGGGATTGATGTAAAAGGAAAAATAGTGATTGCGAAATACGGACATAGCTGGAGAGGCATCAAACCAAAAGTGGCACAAGAACATGGCGCCATTGGTTGTATCATTTATTCTGATCCGAATGATGATGGATATGGTGCTGGTGAAGTATATCCAAAAGGACCGTTTAAAAATGAATACGGCGTACAGCGCGGATCCATCATGGACATGGTGATTTATCCTGGTGACCCATTAACTCCTGGAACTGGCGCCACTGAAAATGCAAAAAGAATCGATAGGCTGGCCGCAACCAATTTGTTGAAAATTCCTGTTTTACCGATTAGCTATCACGACGCAAAACCTTTGTTGGAATCTCTTGAAGGAGTAGTTGCTCCAGATGGTTGGAGAGGTGGTTTGCCTTTTACCTATCATGTTGGACCGGGTAAAACCAAGATTCATTTGAAGGTTGATTTCGATTGGAAGATTCGCCCAGCATATGATGTAATTGCCAAGATCAAAGGTTCGGAATTTCCTGATCAGTGGGTGATCCGTGGTAACCACCACGACGCTTGGGTGAACGGAGCCAACGATCCAATCAGCGGCATGGCTGCTCTTTTAGAAGAAGCAAGAGCGATTGGTGAATTAACAAAAACAGGTTGGAAACCGAAAAGAACACTGGTCTATTGTGCTTGGGATGGTGAAGAACCTGGACTATTGGGATCTACAGAATGGGTGGAAGACCACGCAACAGAATTGCAAGAAAAAGCAGTGGTATATATTAACTCTGATGGAAATGCACGTGGATTTTTGGGAGCAGAAGGATCGCACGCGTTAGAGCAAATGGTGTATGAGGTTGCGAAAGAAGTAACCGACCCACAAACCGGCGTTAGTGTCTATGAAAGAAAAAGAGCCAACGATCTTGTGAGTGCTTCTAGTACTAAGGCCAGACAAGAGATCATGAATGAGAAAGAATACCATATCGAAGCGATGGGCTCAGGTTCTGACTATTCTTCATTTATTCAACACCTCGGATTACCGGCATTGAATATTGGTTTCGGCGGAGAAGATGCGGGCGGAGAATACCACTCGATCTATGATAGCTATGATCATTATAGTAAATTCAAAGACCCAGGTTTTGTATATGGCGTTGCGCTGGCAAAAACTGCTGGTCGCGCTGCGTTGCGCATGGCAGATGCAGATGTGCTTCCTTTTGATTTTAGCAGACTTCAAAAAACAATTGCTGGATATGTAAAAGAGTTGTCTACAAAAGTTGATCAACTACGCGAAACAACCAAGTTGGAAAACGAGATGATCAAATCAAACGTTTATCAACTAGCAGCAGATCCAACCAAGCCAGAAAAAATACCTGTTGCAAAATCTGCTGTTCCTTATCTTGATTTTCATGTGCTACAAAACGCATTAGATGATCTTGAAAAAGCCGGAAAAAATTTGAACGAATGGATTGCTAAGCAAGACAACAAGGTTAGTGCAAAAACAAATCAGTCTTTGTATCGCGCAGAGCAACAATTATTATCTGCTCAAGGATTACCAAGAAGATCCTGGTTTAAACACACCATCTATGCACCAGGATTTTATACGGGGTATGGTGTAAAAACTATGCCAGGCATCCGCGAAGCAATTGAACAAAGAGATTGGAAAGAAGCACAAGAACAAATGAATATCGATGCAGCAAATATTGCGGCACTAGCAAAATATTTACAAGAGATCACTCAATAAAATATAGACCTTGAAAAGCTTTATCACATTACTGACGGTTGTTTTCTGTTTTAGTTGTGCTGTTTCGCATAAAGCGCAGAACAATCAAATAGGATCTCTGAAATTTATCAATGAATACGAAGTTCCGTATAACCAAGAATCCAATGGTACAACAATTGGAGGATTGTCAGGTATTGATTATGACGCTGAAAAGGGAATTTATTATTTGATCAGTGATGACAGGTCGGCGATCAACCCGGCAAGATTTTATACTGCAAAAATTATCATAAGCGATAAAGGAATTGATACCGTACAATGGATTGCAACAGCACCGATGTTGCAATCCAACGGTAGTCCTTATCCAAATTCAAAACAAGATCCGGCACACACACCCGATCCTGAAGCCATTCGATACAATAAAAAGAGCGGCGAATTAATTTGGACAAGCGAAGGAGAAAGAATTGTTCGCGGAAAAGATACGGTCCTCGAAAACCCAGCGATCACGCGCATTTCATTGAACGGAAAATATATCGACACTTTTCCGCTTCCTGCCAATTTATTGATGCGAGCTACTGAAAAGGGGCCAAGACAAAATGGAGTTTTAGAGGGACTAACATTCGATAACAATTTCAAAACAATGTATGTGAATGTGGAAGAGCCGTTGTATGAAGACGGACCAAGAGCTGACATCAAACCAAATAATGCTTGGATCAGAATTTATCAATATGATGTAGCAAGCAAAAAAAATACAGCACAATTTGCTTATCATCTAGAACCCATTGCTTATCCGTCAACGCCCGAAACGGCTTTTAAAATAAATGGTGTACCAGATATTTATGCCATTGGAAATAATCAACTCATTGTTTTAGAAAGATCTTTTTCTTCTGGTCGCTTGCCTTGTACACTAAAAGTATTTTTAGCAGATTTAAACGGAGCAGAAGATATCAAAGAGAATAGTTCACTTATTATTAATCCCGTTACGAAACCGGTCAAGAAAAAATTATTATTGAATATGGATGACCTAAAGATCTATACCGATAATATTGAGGGAGTAACTTTTGGTCCAACTTTAGCAAACGGCCATCGCACATTAATATTTGTATCCGATAATAATTTTGCATCCTTCGAAAAAACACAGCTGCTTTTATTTGAAATTCTTCCATAGATAATTGTACGATATGCTTCGCATCATTTTCTTTTTGTCGTTCGCGCTCTTAGTATGTTGTAAACCAAAAACACACTATGAGAATCCGCACGTGGCGATACAAACAAAATATGGCGACATAGAAATTGAATTATTACCCAAACAAGCACCCAAAACGGTTGCCGCTTTTTTAAGTTATGTGGATTCTGGTTTTTATTACAATAGCAGTTTTTATCGTGCCTTGAATATGGAGAACCAACCCTCTAATGCACCCAAAACCGAATTGATCCAGGGCGGCATCTGGAAAACAAACTATAAAAAAGCCTCTACCATTGTTGGTATCGAACACGAGAGCACGGAGCAAACCAAGATCAAACATACCGAAGGAGTGATTTCGCTAGCGAGGGCCAAACCCGGCACCGCCGGTACAGAGTTCTTCATCGTGATCGGCAATCAGCCTGGATTAGATTATGGTGGCGAAAACTGCGAAGACCGTCAGGGTTATGCAGCTTTTGGAAGGGTGGTAAAGGGACTAAACTTGGTATTCAAAATCTCCGGCCAGAAGCTAAATGGCCAGTATATATCTCCACAGGTTGATATTTTCAACATCGTAAGACTTTGATAATCAATACACCTAACAAAATCTTCGGTTTTCTTTAGGTTCCTATTAAGAGTCTTTGGCACGCCTCTTGGATTAGGTATAGGGAATTGGTTTCTATACTTAAAACAAACCTTATGCAAAAGATGAAATGGATATTAGGAATGCTAAAAGAATGACAGATAAAGAAATTGATAATAATGTTCGAGGAATTGTAAAAAAGCTCGACAGATAAAAGTTTAAGGCGCTCCCCCCGACGCATTTAATAGGGCCATTTCGAGAGATCGGGGTGGCCTTTATTTTTTTGATTACAATAAATACCGATTTATCTTAGTTGTATAAGTAACCACTATGCCCTTTCATTTACATGCACCGTATTCGCCCGCAGGCGATCAACCATCTGCCATTCAGCAGCTGACGGATAATGTAAATGATGGCGAGCAGTACCAAACTCTATTAGGTGTAACAGGGAGCGGGAAGACTTTTACGATCGCTAATTTAATACAAAATACACAGCGACCAACACTGGTGCTGACGCATAATAAAACGCTGGTGGCACAGTTATATGGCGAGTTCAAACAGTTCTTTCCAGAAAATGCGGTGGGCTATTTTGTAAGCTATTACGACTACTATCAACCCGAGGCCTATATGCCGGTAACGGGTACTTATATTGAAAAAGATTTGAGCATTAATGAAGAGCTCGACAAATTAAGACTTCAAGCTACCTCACAACTGTTGAGTGGAAGAAGGGATATAATTGTGGTAGCGAGTGTGAGTTGTATTTATGGTATGGGTAATCCAACGGAATACGAAAATGGAATCATTAGAATTCATAAAGGACAAATAATCTCTCGCCAAGGATTTTTACACGCACTGGTAAATTCATTATACAATCGCTCTCAAGGTGAATTTGGAAGAGGCACGTTTCGCGTGAAGGGCGATACGGTTGATATCAATTTATCCTATGTTGATTTTGGCTATCGCATCACATTTTTTGGAGACGAGATCGAAGAGATTGAAAGCATCGAAACCGCTACCAGCAAGCGCATTGGCTTGATGGATACAGCAGCAATTTTTCCTGCTACATTATATTTAGCTCCGAAAGAAATGATTCTTCAGGTGATGCACGAGATCCAGGATGAGATGATGGCGCAGGTGGAATATTTCAAGAGCACAGGAAAATTCATTGAAGCACAAAGACTGAAAGAACGCGTGGAATATGATATTGAAATGATCAGAGAGTTGGGATACTGTAACGGCATCGAAAACTATTCGCGCTTCTTTGATCGCAGAAGACCGGGTACCAGACCCTTCTGTTTATTAGATTATTTTCCTAAAGACTTTTTATTGGTGGTGGATGAAAGTCACCAGACCATTCCACAAGTTGCAGGTATGTATGGTGGCGACAGAAGTAGAAAATTAGTGTTGGTAGAATATGGTTTCCGTTTGCCGAGTGCCATGGATAACAGGCCTTTGAATTTTAATGAGTTTGAAGCATTGACCGGTCAAACCATTTTTGTTAGCGCAACTCCAGGTGATTATGAATTAGAAAAAACGGGCGGTGTGGTAGTGGAACAGGTTGTTCGTCCAACAGGTTTATTGGATCCGCCCATTCAGATCAGACCAAGTGTGAATCAGATCGATGATTTGTTAGACGAGATTGATAAAACGGTGAAGAAGGGCGATCGTGTGTTGGTAACTACGCTTACCAAAAGGATGGCCGAGGAAATGGATAAGTATTTGGGTCGTATCCACATCAAATCAAAATATATCCATAGCGATGTAGATACTTTAGAGCGTGTAGAAATTTTGAGGCAGTTACGATTGGGAGAAATTGATGTATTGGTGGGTGTAAACCTATTAAGGGAAGGACTAGATCTTCCCGAAGTTTCGTTGGTGGCAATTTTAGATGCTGATAAGGAAGGCTTTTTACGTAATGAAAAATCTTTGACACAAACCGCGGGTAGAGCAGCAAGAAACGTAGACGGATTTGTAATATTCTATGCCGATAAGATGACAGAGAGCATGCAGCGAACCATCGATGAAACAAGCAGAAGAAGAGAAAAGCAAATTAGCTACAATATAGAACACGGTATTACACCAACGACCATTATTAAAAGTAGAGAGCAGGTTTTTGCACAGGGTTCGGTGCTTGATATTAAAGGATATGATCCATCCAATCCATATGCGCTGCAAAAAGACGCACAATTGGTGGCATCCAAAGCCGCAGAAGAACAGGAAACCTATCAAACCATTCCTCAAATTGAAAAAGCCATTGGAAAAACAAAAAAAGAAATGGAGAAAGCTGCAAGAGATCTTGATTTTATTGAGGCAGCAAGATTACGCGACGAAATGTTTAAATTACAGAAAGACCTAGCGGCAATGAAATAAACCAAACTATGTTTAAAAACACCAAAACAAGAGTTATTCTCAGCTCACTAATGCTTATAGTAATAAGCATTATTAATTACTTTTTTGAATTTGAAGAAATTTCGACCCTGTTTTTTATTGGTGTTATTATTTTTTATTCTTATCAAGACGAAATCCCCTTTTCGGGTTCCATCATTTTCTGTGTTATAACAAATATGCTATGGGTAACAGGCGAATTAAACATTCATAAATTTGCAAATGAATTTTCAGCGTTGTTTAGTAGCAGCACAAGAATTATCATTTCAATACTAGCTAGCATTGGTACGCACACTTACTACTTAGAGAAAAAACAAAAAGAGATCATTTTCAATCAAAAGCAGGCGCTGGAAAAAACCAATGCAGAATTAAATAAGTTTATTGGAATGGCTGCTCACGATATTAGAAACCCGGTCTCAAATATTAAAATGATTTCAGATTTTTTAGTGGAAGATGAGTCAATGACCAATGAGGCGAAGGGGTGGTTGGAAGTGATACAAGTTTCAGCAACCAATTCATTGTTGATTTTAAACAACACGTTAAACATTAGTCAGATTCAATCAGGTACTGTTGTATTACACTTTGTAAAAGAGGACTACATTCAATTTGTAAAAAACAACCTTTCGATCAATAAACATTTAGCAACCACAAAAAATCAAACCATCCAGTTTCAAAGTGAGATTGATTCTGTAATGGTAGAAATCGACAAAAGCAGGATGTTACAAGTCATGAACAACCTGTTGAATAATGCGATTAAATATTCGCCAGATAATAGTAAAATTGTGGTAGGTGTTTCATACGATGAAAAGATCAAAGGTAACATTTACACGTTTGTCAAAGACGAAGGCCTTGGAATAGAAGACGACTTTCACGACAGCATATTCAAAGCTTTTTCTACAACACCTAACGAACCCACACATAACGAAACAAAAACCGGCCTTGGGTTGGCAATTGTAAAGAAAACGGTTGAGATGCACAACGGCATCGTTGGTTTCCATTCAAAAAAATCTGTCGGATCTGAATTCTTTTTTTCGATACCCATTTCACAAAACAGCAGAACTTAGTGCTGTGGAATTAAAGTTGTGGCACTAATGAAATATTTGCTTCTTCTAATATTAGGATTCATAACACATGTTGCACTAATCGCTCAGAACATAGTTGTGAATAGCGATCTGGAAGATGTGAACATTTGCGTAGAACACGATGCAAGGTGCAGCCCGGCCGGATGGTTTTATTTTAAAGCAGACCCCGCAGGATATCTTAACCCCGGAACACCCAACAAAACAATTTCAGCAAGCGGGATTCACCATTTTAATTTATTGGCTGTTGGCATACAGGACAGCGCGAGAGATTATTGGGAAACCAAACTATTATGCCCTGTTGAGCCCGGAAAAAAATACACCATATCATTAAAGATCTCTTCTACCTGGGCGGATCCGAATTTAAAAGACATTGGGTTTTGGTTCACCAATAAATTCATTTACACCAACAGAGACACTTTATTACATCCTGATAAGTATATTGACTTTTTAGACGCCAAAGTAAAGTCGATGAAGAACGGCTGGTTTTTAATCAACAAAGAAATTACTGTTTCCGACACCGCATCGATTCTAGTGATTGGGAATTTTACAAAAGAAAAAAACAGCGAAATTATTTTAAGCAGACACCGCGATGCAAAACCCATTTCTATTTTTGTGGACGATATTCAAATCACCTGTGATAAAGCAACACCCTGCATCATCCATCCGAAATTAAAAGATTCGCTCTATGCGCTTAAAAGACGACACTCGAAAATAGAACCCATTCAACCAGTTGTCACAACTATTCAAAAACCCATTTTCCAAGACACCACAAAAACAAAACCCATCATTGATACTTTTAGCATCAACAGTATTCAATTTGCACTAGACGATTCAAGGATCACGGACAAGTCGGTGGTGAAGATGCTGAGTCCGCTCACACAAAAAAAAGACGCCATCGAAAAAATGGAAGTGATTGGCTATACAGATGACTTGGGGACAGAAGAACACAATTGGGAGCTTTCAAAAAATAGAGCCGCGTCGGTGATCAAATTGCTGGTGGAAGAAATAGGCATTGACCCGAAAATTATTTCCGTGCGAGGCGAAGGCATTTCAAGAAAATACGAACAAAAAGATCTGAATCGGAGGGTGGATATTTTTATCTACTGGAAATGAAGAAGTAGATAAAAGATAAAAGTGAAGAGAGGTTTGTAAGAAGATAAAAGAGAAGAGATAAAAGTGAAAAGAGGTTTGTAAGAAGATAAAAGATAAGAGATAAAAGTGAAAAGAGGTTTGTAAGAAGATAAAAGATAAGAGATAAAAGTGAAAAGAGGTTTGTAAGAAGATAAAAGATAAGAGATAAAAGTGAAAAGAGGTTTGTAAGGTAGAAAGATAATAGTGAGCTTTTATCTCACTTTGACACT